>DASRXR010001098.1:0-51083 GCA_035687405.1 Polyangiales bacterium | reverse complement strand
GCTCACGCCGCCGGTCGTCGAAGCTTCGCCAAGCCGGATTTGTGAGCCACTCCGGCTTGCCGAGTACCTCACAAAAGGTCTTCCACTGGCGCGGCGAGGAAGGCGCGACGTTGACGTGGCCGTCGCGCGTCGGAAAGGTTCCCGTCGGCACGAGAGTAGGGTGACCGTTCCCAACCTGCTCCGGTACGTCCTTGTCCATGAGGAAGCGCGACGCCTGAAAGTCCATCATGAAGACCTGACTCTCGAGGAGGGATGTATGAACCCAACGCCCGACCCCCGTCCGCTCGCGCTCGTACAAGGCCATCATGATCGCAAGCGCGAGTAGATTGCCGGCTGTGAGATCCGCGACCGCAATGCCGGCGCGCATGGGACCTCGACCTGGTTCGCCCGTTACAGACATCAAACCGCCCATGCCCTGCGCGATTTGATCGACGCCGGCGCGCGCCGAGTACGGGCCCGTCTGCCCGAAACCACTGATGCTCCCATAGACGAGGCGCGAATTGACCTCACGCAGATCTTCCCACGCAATCTTCAAACGATGTTTGACTTGCACACGCATGTTCTCGACGAGAACATCCGCGCTTCGAACGAGCTCGACGAGCTCGGCGTGACCTTCCGCGCTCTTCAGATCGATCACGACCGTACGCTTGTTGCGATGAAGGTTCTGATAGTCAGAACCGCGGCGAACACTCGCGAGCTCTTGGCGCGGCGACTCGGGCGGTAAAACTCGGATGACGTCAGCACCCCAGTCTGCGAGGTGGCGAACACAGGTGGGTCCGGCGCGCGCAAGAGTCAGATCGATCACGCTCAGGCCGGAGAGCGGCAACTTCACACGGCGTTCTGCGGACTCGGCTTCGAGGGTCATATCGGTCGTGTCCTCATCCTCTCAGCGCCCGTGGAACTCAGGCTTACGCTTCTCCATGAACGCACGTCGGCCCTCGCGATAGTCCTCACTGTCGTAGCAACGCTTCACGAGCTCATCGACCTCGGCGTTGTCGTCACGCTTCGAGAACCGGGCATAAGCTTGCAGCGACGCCTTGACCGCGCGGATCGTGAGCGGGGCGTTGCGCGTGATTCCTGCGGCGTATTCGCGCACCCTCGGCTCGAGGTCCGCATCATCGATCAGGAATTCGATCAGGCCACACCGAAGGGCTTCTTCGGCGTCTAGTTGGCGCGCGGTGTACAGAATGTCCGCGGTACGAGCGGGTCCGACCAGCCTCGCAAGCCCTGCAACTCCGGAGTAGTCGTAGCCGAGTCCGAGTTTCGCCGCAGGCACGCCAAACTTCGATTCAGGCGTCGCAAAGCGAACGTCTGCGGCGAGCGCGATCAACAAGCCGCCGCCGATGCAGTAGCCACGGATCATCGCGATCACAGGTTTACTGCAGCGGCTGAGCGCGGCGTACCCTCGGCCTGACACGACTCCGTAGCTCTCCTTTTGTTCCGAGCTCGAGCGACGCTCTTCGAACTCGGAGATGTCAGCACCCGCGACGAACGCCTTGTCGCCAGCACCGGTGAGCACGATGACGCGGACGGCGTCGTCGCGCTCGAACGCCTCCAGAATATCGCCGAGCGCCTGCCACATCTCGAGGGAGACGGCGTTGCGGCGCTCGGGATTGTTGAAAGTTACCCAGCCGACGCCCGCTTCGACGCGCGCCAACATTTTTTGAGTATTCAGTTTCACTCTGCGGATTCCTTCGGTTTGCCGCCGAGACGCCGGTACTCTTCGTCCCGAAAGGCGCTGCCGCTGAACAGGCCGCGGTAGAGTTGGGCGTGTAGGCCGGGCGTTTCGAAGCGGCTCTCTTCGAGGACCGCTTGTTTCAGCGACGCGTGTGTGACGCGCTCTGACGACATGCGAACGCCGCCGTCCGCTGGCGTGTCGAGCAAGAGCAACTTCGCTTCACCGTCGGGCTCGTGCCACGCGGTCCATTCGATTTCGCGGCCATCCTGCCCTCGACCCGGCGCGCCCGTCTGCGCATGTGCAGCCCAGTAAGACATCATGCTTTCGGAGAGTGCGCGGCGAGCTGGCGCTTCGGGATCTCCGAGCGGAACTGAGAGGCCTCCTGGCGTGCCGAAGACGAAAGGCAGCTCGACCGAGTGCGCAGCACCGACCGCGAGCGAGATGTCCAGGTTCCCCACCACGACGTTCTGCTCGTCCCAGTCGAATCGATAGGCGTAGATCTCGCGATGGCCCGCTTCCCACATCGCAGATGCGACGTCGTCCACCGCGCGATGTTTCCAAGCCAGCGTTCCGTAGTGAGCGTAGCGGACGTAGTCGCCTGGAGTCTCACGGAAGGTCTTGCGCCAGCGTGATTCCATGAACTGATAGAGCCTACGTTCATCGCGGTTGGTGCCTGTGATCACCGGCACCCGGTGGAAGCGGCCCGCTCGGAACGCATCGAGCCAGGCTTGCTCTGAGATCACCGCACCGTCTGCGAGCACGCGCGGCGCGGAGTACAGCCGAGCTCGTTCGGGGTTCACGATCTCGATCAGCTCGCGCGGTGTTAGACGCCGGAGCTTGCCCGCGATCTCTGTGTCACTCAGCGTGTCCTGCAGGGCTTTCGCGGCATTGCGGTCGGCCGCCTCACCCGTTCGAACCAGCAACCGATTGACGACCTCGCGCGAGCTGTTGGCACTGCCGGCAACGACATCGTCCGAGTAGTTGCAGGCGCTCGCGAGCGAGTCGCACAGCAGGCCGCCACTCTGCGCGATCGCGCGGTGAAACAAGCCCTTCGCGCGTGGCGATACCAGTAGCGAGAACACGTTCACGCCGCCGGCCGATTCGCCGAATACCGTCACGTTGCCGGGGTTGCCGCCGAAGGCTGCGATGTTGTCGCGCACCCATTCGAGCCCATGAATGATGTCGAGCGTGCCCCAGTTGCCGGAGCGATCGTCGGCGCTGGCTCCCGGCTCGATCAACGCCGGATGCATGAACCAACCGAGCATGCCCAGCCGATAGTTGACGGTGACTACGACCACGCGATGGCGTCGCGCGAGCGGAGCACCATCGTACGTCGTGCCGGCGTTGTGTCCGCCGACGTTGCCGCCGCCGTGGATGAAGTACATCACCGGCAGCGCGTCCGCAGGCGACGCGTCCGCCGGCGCAAACACGTTAAGATACAGGCAATCTTCCGAACCTATCAGTCCGTCGCCGTCGTCATCGACGAACGGATGCGCGAGACTCAGGTCTTGCACGCAGGGATTTCCGTTCTGAAGTGCGGCGAGCTCACCCTGCCAGGGCTGCGCGGGTCGTGGTGCTTTCCAGCGCAGCGGGCCGACTGGCGGTGCTGCAAAAGGAACTCCGCGCCAGACGTGGGCGCCGTTCGCGGCGACACTTCCACGTAGCGTGCCCTGTGCGATCGTTCGTAGCGTCTTGTCTGAGCTCATCTGTTCACCTCACGGAATCAGCAACACGCGACCTACTGCACGGCGACTTTCGAGATACGCATGGGCGGCCGCGGCTTCGGAGAGCGGATACTCGCGGTCGATCAGCACGCGGAGCTCGCCCTGTGCGATGCGCTCGATCAGCTTTTCGATGGTTTGACGCACGCGCGGGGTGGCCATCTCCATTCCGAGTGCGAGGCCCATGATCGAGCGATTGCCGCCGATGAGCGACGACACATCGACCTTGCTCGACTCGCGCGCGGAAAATCCGATGAAGGCCACGCGGCCTTTCCAGCCGAGCGAGGCGATGCTCGACTCGAGAGAGCGTCCGCCGTTGCCATCGAGAGCGAGCGCGACGCCTTTGCCGTCCGTGAGCTTCTTCACTGTGATTGCGACGTCTTCGCGCGCGTAGTTGATGCCGTGGTCGACGCCGAGCGAGCGAATCGCTTCGAGCCGTTCATCGCTCGACGCGGTCGCGATCACCGTCGCGCCGGCTTGTTTCGCGAGTTGGATCGCGGCCACACCGACGCCGCTCGCTCCAGCTTGAATGAGCACCGTGTCGCCCGACTTCACTTTGCCATATTCGAACAAGCAGTTGTCTGCCGTGCCAAATGGAATCGGGATCGTCGATGCGACCTTGAGATCGAGGCCTTCGGGAATCGGCCATGCGGTCTTTGCGCTCACGGCGCGAAGAGCAGCGTGAGAGCCGTGGGTGCCCGTGGTCGTGACTTTTTGGCCTAGGCGAAAGCCAGACACACCGCGCCCGACTTCCACCACTTCGCCCGCGGCTTGATAGCCGACGATGTGCGGACGGGTTGCGAGTGGACCGCGCCAACGGTTCACGGTGTCGCCTCCTTCGATGCTGATCGCTTCGATGCGCACGACCAATCCGCCGTCGGGGCAGACTGGATCGGCCACGTCTTCGTATCGAAGGACCTCGGGTCCTCCGTTCTCGTAGTAGACCGCCGCTTTCATGACTCACCCCTGGAGCGCACGCAGATGGCGCGCGGGACGTGGTTTGCGTGAGAGCGGCGATGCTAGTTCGGTGTCGCGCGATAAGGAAATGCAAACCGGGAGACAAAACATTGCCGAGTGCGGCCTTGCTCGACGGCAGCAAAACGGATGTCAGCGTTTATGGACGTCGAGGTGGAGGCGAGGCGCCTTTGAGCCGGTGCGGGGTCGGGTTGGCGCGTTCTTGGGAGGCGCGCTCAACTGCCAGTCGCGGTGACACGCGCGAGTGTGTCGAACATCACCCGCCAGGGCTCTTCGGTGACTTCGGCGGTTACGCCGGTTTGGGTGAAGATCATCCTGCAGCCATTGGCGGCGGGGGCGAGCTCGATTCGGACCTTCGTGACTCCGGAGAAATGTTTGGGCACGTGGAGCGTGAACTCGAGCAGGCGCGGCCGCTCGACTTCCTCGTACACGCCGAAGTGGTCGATCGTCTCGCCTTGATTGCGCTCCCGAATCGAGAACCGGCCGCCCGAACGCGGCTCATTGAGGACCTCGCGGATTTCCCGGGTCGGACCGAGGAACAGCCAGCGCTTCATCCGTGCGGGGTCGACCCAGAAGCTGAAGATCACCTCGGGTGAGCATTCGAAGTCGCGCGTGATGCGAACCGGGGTTTTCGAGCCTTCACCCATGAAACCAAACGTGTTCCCGGAGCGCCGAACGTCAAGCAGCGAGGGCGTATCCCGAGCCTAGGTCAGGCGGCAGGCGGCGATAACTAGTAGCTGGCCACATCGATGACCGCCTGCGCGAATGCCTGCGGGTCCTCTTGCGGCAAATTGTGGCCGCTGCCTTTCACGACGCGGTGCGTTCGCTTGCCTGAGAACTTGGCTGCATACGAAGTTCCGTCGGTCGCCGGTGCGACGCCGTCCGAATCGCCATCGAGCGTGATCGTGGGCACCGTGATCACCGGCCCCTGGGCGAGTTTTGCTTCCAATGCGTCGTATTGCGGATCGCCCGGAGCCAAGCTCAGTCGCCAGCGGTAGTTGTGAATCACGATGCTGACGTAGTCCGGATTGTCGAACGACGCGGCCGTGCGATCGAACGTGGCGTCAGCGAAGTCGAACTTCGGCGAGTTGAACTTCCACACGAGCTTCGCAAAGTCAGACCGGTTTGCATCCAAGCCAGCTCGACCGCGCTCGGTCGCGAAATAATACTGATACCACCATCCCCACTCTGCTTTGGGCGGCAACGGTAGCTTGTTGCGTTCGAGGTTGTTGATCAGATAGCCGTTCACGGAAACCATCGCCTTGCAGCGCTCCGGCCAGAGCGCCGCGAGAATGTTGGCCGTGCGCGAGCCCCAGTCGTAACCGGCGAGGATCGCCCGCTCGATCTTGAGCGCGTCCATCAAAGCGAGGATGTCGAGCGCGACCACCGCCTGCTGCCCATTGCGGAACGTCTTGGCGGAAAGGAAGCGCGTCGTGCCGTGGCCGCGCAGATGCGGGACGATCACCCGATAGCCCGCGGCAGCCAATAGCGGCGCGACATCGACGAAGCTGTGAATGTCGTAAGGCCAGCCGTGCAGAAGAATGACTACCGGCCCGCGGGCAGGTCCAGCTTCGGCGTAGCCGACGTTCAGAACGCCCGCGTCGATTTGCTTCAGCGGGCCGAACGCCGTGTTCGTTCCCCGTTTGATCGCAGGCACGGTCGTGGGTTTCGTGGTGTTGGGCTCCGCTTGCAGCGATCGCGCTGCACCGAGCTGCGCAGCGGCGAGAGCCGTGGCTGCGATGCGAACGAAACGACGGCGATGCTGATCAATTTTCTCGGACATGGACTTTCCTCAGAAACGTTCCCTGCTGCGTGCCGTAGCACACCACTGGGAATGCGTTCGTTCTACGAACGCGCCGAGACGGCCATCGGACGATGGTATCGGTCGTGTCGTTTGAAGGGCCTCGGTTCGTCTCGCCGGCACGAGCGCCGATTAGGACGAGGGTATCGAGGACACCTTGATGCAATCGACGATCTCGACTTCGGTCCTCAGAGTGCTTGCGCGGCTCGTGCATAGGCACCGCCGCAACCCGTTCAACCTCATCGAGGAACTTCATATGTCCGATTTTCAGTCAGCGCCCCTCGGGTGCCGATTTGTGATCGCGTTCGCGTTCGCGAGCGCATTCGCTTCGGTTCTCACCGCCGGTGCCCACGCGCAGACCGCTCCGTCGAATCGAGCCGAGGTCGCTCGGATGAGTACACCTCAAGCGAAGGTGCCCGCGACCGAAGACAAATCGATTCGCCCATTCCGCATTTACGTTGCGGAGAAGGAACTCGTCGAGCTGCGCAAACGCGTCGTCGCTACGCGCTTTCCCGACCGCGAGACTGTGCAGGACCGCTCGCAGGGCGCGCAGTTGGCGAAAATTCAGGACCTAGTTCACTACTGGGGCACGAAGTACGATTGGCGCAAAGTGGAAGCCAAGTTGAATGCTTTGCCACAGTTCATGACGACGATCGATGGCGTCGACATTCACTTCATCCACGTGAAGTCGAAGCAGCCGAATGCGATGCCGGTGATCATCACGCATGGCTGGCCGGGGTCGATCTTGGAGATCACGAAGACGATCAGTCCGCTCACGGATCCAACGGCACACGGCGCGCGCGCGGAGGATGCCTTCGACGTCGTCATCCCTTCGATGCCTGGTTACGGTTTTTCGGGTAGGCCGCGGGATACGGGTTGGGGTGCGGACCGCATTGCGCGTGCCTGGGCGGTGTTGATGGATCGACTCGGATATAAGCGGTACGTCTCGCAGGGTGGCGATTGGGGTTCAGTCGTCGCGGACAAGATGGCGATTCAGCGGCCGCCCGGCCTTTTGGGTATCCATGTCAATATGCCCGCGACTGTGCCACCCGACGTCGCGAAGGCGTTGAACAACGGCGATCCGCCGCCGGCTGGATTGTCTGAGAAGGAGAATGCGGCGTTCGCGTCGATGAAGAAGCTGTACACGAAGGGCGGCGGTTACGCGGGCATGATGGTTACGCGTCCGCAAACCTTAGGTTACGGACTGTCGGATTCGCCCGCGGGTCTCGCAGCGCTTTTCTACGACAAGTTTGCCGATTGGACGTACAGCGGCGGAGACCCCGAACGGTCGCTTACCAAAGATCAGATGCTCGACGACATCACGCTCTACTGGTTGACCCACACGGAGACGTCGTCTGCGCGTTTGTATTGGGAGAACAACGCCAACAACCTCAATGCGGTGGATATCTCGCTGCCCGCTGCGGTGACGGTGTTTCCGGGCGAGATCTATCAGGCGCCGAAGAGTTGGGTGGAGCGTAGCTATCACAACTTGATCTACTTCAACGAGGTGGACAAGGGTGGTCACTTTGCGTCGTGGGAGCAGCCGGATCTGTTTGCGGCTGAGCTACGAGCGGCGTTCCGGTCGTTGCGGTAGCGAGGATGTTCTCCCGTTTACGTTGACCGTCGACTGATCACATCTCGCTCGTAACTGCTCGGTTGCCGTCCACGTACTCGTTGCCGTCCACGTACTCGTTGCCGTCCTCGTCCTCGTCCTCGTCCTCGTAGCCGTGCACGTCAACGAGGACGCGCGAACGCCGTGCCCGTGTTTTGCGCAACCTGCAGCGCGAACAAGCCGATCCGTCGCCTCGCACTCTTCGAATCCGCAGGCCACGATCGCTCGCGATGGCAAGCGTCGATGCAACGACGGGTCAGGCAGCACGCTCGCTGCAGCCGATCGCATTTGCCTTGCTCGCACCAGCGTTGCTTCTTGCCACGACCTCAGTCCACGCCGACGACAAACCCGCCGCCCGCACCGAGATCGGCGCGCTCCCTCTTCTCGGCGGCGACAGCGATCTCGGCTTCGGCGGCGGCGCGTTGATGTCGCTCACGCGCGTCGAACCCGGCTCGGAACCGTACCGCTGGCAGCTCGAGCTCAGCGCAGTCGTCACGTTCAAGCGGCCGGACACCGGCTGGCAAATGCCCTATCAAGACGCCTACGTACTTCTCAACGTTCCGAACCTGATTCGCGATCGACTGCGGCTCGAGCTACGGCCCTCTTACACGCGCGAGCTGAACCAGGCGTATTACGGCATCGGCAACGCCACCCCCGCACCCGAACACGGGCCTGCCGGGCAACCGTCGATCGACTACTTCCAGTTCGAACGCGTGCACCCGACATTGTCCGTGCGCTTTCTCTTCAAACTCGGCGGCAGCTTTTACTTACAACTCGGAAACTCACTGACATACAACGCGATCGAAGTGCACCCGGGCAGCAAGCTCGACATCGATCGGCACGACCCACGCCTCCGCTCGTTTTTCGGCACGCTGCGGCCGCACTTCGTCGACTTCTTCGAATACACGCTGTTCTACGACACGCGCGACAACGAGGTCTCGCCACTGCGCGGCATGTACCACCAGGTTCGTCTCCGTTTGAGTCCAGGCGGCACGGACCCACTGCCCTATCGATACGGGCAAGTGAACGCGACCGCGCGGTTCTACGTGACTCCGGTCCACCGCTGGCTCACGATCGCTGCACGCGTCGTCGGCGACGTGTTGTTCGGCGACCCACCGTTTTACGAGCTCGCTCGGTTCGAAGACACGTTCGCCCTGGGCGGAGTTCGCGGCGTACGCGGCGTGCCTGGCCAGCGCTACTACGGCAAGATCAAACTGTTTGGCAACCTCGAATCACGCTCCGAGCTCACCTCGTTCTCACTGTTCGGACTGCCGTGCACGCTCTCCGGCGTGTTGTTCATCGATGCCGGCCGGCTGTGGTCCGATTGGCACGCAGACCCGGAGCTCGATGGTCACGGCTTGGGCCTGAAGTTAGGGCTCGGCGGCGGTCTCCGCTTGCAGCAAGGCACCGCGTTCGTCGTGCGCGGTGATCTCGCCTGGTCGCCGGACGCACGCCCGATCGGAGCGTACGTCACAGCTGGCCAAATCTTCTAAACGCGCAGATGCGGTCGGCGGCGCGCCGAGCCACGGCGACGCGATCACCGATCTAACACTTGGCCGATCGTAGCGAAGCAGAAAGCCGCGCAACGTATCGAGCGCATCGGTGTTGATGTAGTCGACGCCCGCAGCGACGAGCTCTCGCCAAACCGCAGCTTGGGCTTTCGATCCAGTCGCATCGGGAGTCGACCAGAATCGCACCTTCTGACCGCGCGCGTGCGCCGTGCGCGTAAACTGAAGCAACTTCGATCGCTCTGCGCTCGGCATCGCACCGTCGCCGCGCCAATCGAACACGGAGCCCCAGTCTTCGCTGATCAATGGCAACATCGACGCGGAGGACGCGCGGCCGAGGTCTTCGATCCGGCCATCGCAGCCGGCAAATCGCTTGCTCTGCTTCGCCATCAGCGCGCGCGGACAGTTCCCCGAAATGATCGCAGTCACAGGACCCGTGCGAACCTCACCGCCCTCGAAAGTCGTCAGCATGTCCGCGTAACGCGCGAGCTGCTCGTGCAGTGAACGGTAAGTGTCTTCGCTATCGGTTTTGACATCGATGAGAAGCTGCACACTCTCACGCGAGCCGCGGTACACCGCGCCCTGATTCGCTTCGATTCGCCGTCGCAAAGGCTCGAGGTACAGCGACGTGAGCGTGCGACTCGGCGCCGTCTCCCAGAAGTAGTGCGCCACGAGCAACTTCCCGCGCGACAACCACACGTCCGCTTCGATACTCGAAAACCCACGCGCGAGCGCGTCGAACAACGGACGCCGGTGCGCGTAGTCGTTGTGAGCATGCGCGCGCTGCAGCGGAAGAACGGCGTCCGACCGCAAACTCAGACCACCCGATGCGAGGCGAACTTTTTCGACGTGAGCTTTGTCGAGCGCCGAAACGCGCGCGGCCACGTAGGTGATCGCGACAATCGTGAGTGTTACAGTCAGTGCGATGGGTAAGGTGGCGCGAAGCCGGCCGACGAGCGGCCGTATGTCGAACATAGGGCTCTTTTCTTCTGCACGAAGGCTCAAAGCCGCCCGAACACCGCGCGTCACCACACGCGCGCGAGTCGAGACGCTACGAACTACGCGCGTCTATGTACCAACCGTGCACTTGGTAACACGGAGTGCCGGCTCAAAGGAACCCTAGATTCCTGAGCTCAGGTTTTCAGATCTCGATCCAAGTGCGCAGTGTCACCATCAACAACGCCGCCCACACACCCGCTGCCACATCGTCCATCACGATTCCCCAGCCATCCGGAAGCCGCGCTTCGAATACGTTTGCCGGCCACGGCTTCCATTGGTCGAAGATGCGAAATGCAACCAAGCCCACGAGCACGCTCCAACCTTGGGCACCTGGTGAGAGCGTCACGAGCAACCCTGCAACTTCGTCGATCACAACGATCTGCGGGTCTTTGACCGCACTTGCGCGCGCGACATGACCCGAGGCCCAGACTCCAAGGATGGTGATCACGATCGCGCCGCCGAGCACACCGTAGGCACCGAGCTCACGCAGCAGAAAAAAGACTGGAAGCGCCGCAAGCGTGCCCAACGTTCCAGGCGCAAACGGAACTCGACCGCATCCGAACCACGTCGCGAGCAGAGTTGCGATACGGAGCGTCATGAGTCCGATGCCGCGCGTACCAGCTCGTTTTCAGTCCCGGAGCTCGGCGATCGCGTCGCCCACGCGCGGACGCACATCTCCACGATGAGCGTGTACACGACGCCGAGGATCACATCGACGACCCAGTGGTGGTCGAGATAGATCGCAGCAAAACACATCGAGGCGAAGAACCCGAGCGCGAGCATCCGACCGAACACGCGTGTCATCGGCCACGCATAGATCGCGATCATCAAGGGATAGCCCACGTGTAAGGACGGCACGGCACCGAACACGTCGTTCGAACGCCCATAAAATCCTGCGAAGTACGAAATGCCGAGCCAGCGATCGACACGCGCTAGATTGGGGCCCTCACTGGCGCCGCTCGCGAGGTCTACCGCGCACCCATGCAAGTGGTAGTACCAGGGCGGCGCCGCAGGGTAGATGTGATAGGTGACGAAGCCCGCGATGTTTAGAAAGAAGAACGTCCACGCGAAACGCTGCAGCGCTGCGTAGTCGCGAACGTAGAGCACGACCGCAAACGCGACCGTGACGTACAGGAAGACGCCGTATGGAACGGCGCACAGCAGATCGAGTGCCTTCGTCGCGTGGGCCTGAAAGAAGTCATGCACGCTGGTGCGAGCGCCGTTCACGTAGACGCTCGCGACCCGCATATCGAGCGCTCTCAGATCGCAGACGTGCACCCGCTCCGGTGTAATGCCCGCGTTTCGAACGAAGCGCATCGCGTCGTAGATCAGCGCGAGTAACGCCATCGGAAAGATACCGGTAAAGAGCCGCTTCGTGCTCGCGTTCACGTACGCCAAGAGCGGCATCCCAACTGCGAACAGCAGCAGCTCCCAGCGGCGCTCCCCTTGTACGAAGCAAGCGACCGCCCAGGCCACAAATGGAACCGGCAGCCACAGCCCGAGGCCTGGCCAGAGTTGACGCACGTGCCGGACGACGCGCAGCAGGCTCATGACACATCACACCAACGTTCGTTCTTTGCGAGATCGAACACTTCACGCAGAATCGCGATGCCGTTGCGTGCAGTCTCGAGATCGATCGTCAGTGCCGGCTGCAGCCGCACGCGCGGCGCATACACCATGCTGAGTAGACCGCGCTGTACACACGCGTCGTAGATGCGGCGCGTGATCTTGGATGACAGCGGCTCTTTGGTGCGCTTGTCGCTGACGAGCTCGATCGCCAAGAACAGGCCGCGCCCACGCACTTGCCCCACGAAGGGATAGTCGCCTTCGAACGGCGCGAGCTCGGCCAACATTTGTTCTCCGACCACGCGCGAGTTCTCGACCAATCGCTCGTCGTCCAACGTGCGAAGTGCTGCGGCTCCGGCCGCTGCTCCGAGCGCGTTTCCGCCGTAACTCGAGGACGACCCCGAAGGGATAGACCACGGAACCGCGCGCGAAATCTCATCCGTGGTCAGCACGCCGCTCAAGGGAAAGCCACCGCCGAACGCTTTGCCGAGCGTCACGATGTCCGGCCGCAGACGCGCGTGTTCCACGCCCCAGTAACGTCCGGTGCGCCCAAAACCCGTGATCATCTCGTCGGCGATGAGCAGTGCACCGAGCTCGTCCGCGATCGAACGCACTGCCCCGAGAAACTCGTCCGGCGGAATCACATTGCCTGCGGTGCCTTGCATGGGTTCCACGATCACCGCGGCAACCGCACCCGCGCTGCTCTGCTTGATCTGCTGGCGCGCGACCTCCGCGCAGCCGATGCCGCACGACGGATAGCTGAGCCCGAGCGGACAGCGATAACAATCGGCATACGGGACCACGTGCGAACCCGGTGCGAACGGCCCGAGCTTTTCTTTGAACGTAGAACCCATCAGCGAAAGCGAGCCCAGCGTTTTGCCGTGGAAGCCACCCCAAAAGCTCACGAACTCCCACTTGCCCGTGTACGACTTCGCGAGGCGCAGCGCGCTCTCGACCGCTTCCGAACCACTCGAATAGAGTTGAAGTCGATGCACGCCAGGGGAGGGCGCGTGTGCCGCAAGCCGCTCGACCAGCTCGACGCGCGCTTCGGAGGTGAACGAACCGACCGAGGCTCGCTCGACTTGCTGTTGGATCGCTCGCACGATCGCCGGGTGCGAATGACCGAACGCGTTGACGCCGATGCCGCCGATGAAGTCGAGCAGCACGTTGCCGTCGACGTCCGTCACTGCGCTGCCCTGCGCGCGATCGACCACGATGCCCGAAGTCACCGCGTAGCCTTGCACGCCCGGCGCGATGTGCACTTCTTCGCGCGAGCGTAACTCGCGGCTTTTCGGGCCGGGAATCAGCGTCTTCAGGTGCACGCGCTGTTTCTTGGGCTGGCTGTCGTTCATGGTGTGATCACACTCCGGTAAACGAACCCGCGCTGCATCGGGAAGTTCCACACGATGCTCACAGCGATCGCGACGATCACCCGCGCGAGCACGTACTGCAGGCGTGCCCAGCTGACCAACACGTATTCGCCGCAGGTGTTCAGGAGCAAGCTGACGAGCGACACCAGCGCGTACCGCAGTGCGCTGCCGCCGGCTGTCGCGCGGCCGTGGGGGAAGATCCAATATCGACCGAGCAAGAAGTTCAGCGTAGCCCCCGCCGCTGCGCCACCGGCGGTCGCGACTGCGGGGTGCAGATCGAGCAGCCGCACGCCCGCGATCATCGTCGAGAAATCCACCGCGCTCGCGATGAGCGAACCCGCTTGGTGTCGCGCGAACGTGGGCAAGAGCTTCGCCATGATCTACTGGTCCACCGGCAGCGTGTCGGCGACATCGGCGACGTCGGCGACATCGGCGGCGCTGACCGATCGCGGAACGTCGCGCACGCGAAGCTCTGGGCGCTGGCCGTCGCGCAGGCGGAGCTCGCGCACCACATAGGTGAAACGCGCGATCGCTGAAACGTTGGTACCGACCGCGAGCCACACCAACGCGATCAGCAGCGGTGCTTCGGCCACAGGCGCCGGCACACCCAGGCCGACTGTGAGCGGAGTCAATCCTGCGCCGACGATCAAGAGGAACGCGCGTTCGGTGCGGCGCATCGAGCCCCGCGGCGGAACGACTCCGAGCGTTTCCGCTTTGGCGGTCGAGTAGCTGACCATGAACGAGCCGCCGAGGGCTGCAAGCGCGAGCCACAATTCGCTCGGCTGGCCTCGCAGGTGAACCGCGAGCCCCGCGAACAAACACAGCTCGACGCAGCGATCGACGGCGGCATCGATCACCTCGCCGGCACGCGAGGCCACTCCTGAGTTCCGCGCTACGAAGCCGTCGAGCGCATCGCAGCCCATGGCGGCGACTGCGAAAACGGAGCCGAGACCCAGGCTGTCATCGGCGAACAATCCTCCGGCACAGAACGCGAGCAGCACGGAAAACCCACTGATCGCGTTGGGCGTGACGCCGAGGCGCGCACACGCTCGCCCGATCGGCACGATCACGGAATAGAGGCTCTCCAACATGCCGCGGCTCAGCAGCGCGCTGGCGCCCTCCAGGTCGACGCGCTCGAGGCGCTGTTGGACGCCCGAGCGCGCCCGCACTGCGTGCGTCGTCCAGAGCACGATGAGGAACACGAGCAAGCCGAGCGAGCAGACTTGGTCCATGGCGCTAGTGCGCCGCGCTGAGAGGTTGTTCGCGACTACTCTCACCCGCCGAGGCATAGGCAGCCCGAATCACTTCGATGCAGCGCAATGCATCTTGTGCATCCGAGCCCAGGTAGCTTCGCTCGTCCATCGCCTTCGCAAAGCTGTCGAACAAAGATCCGAACCACGCCACGTGGCTCGCGTCCATCCAGGCCGAGGAGACGTGCTGCGTCGAGCGTTCCCAGATCGGCTTTGCAGGATTGGGGTTGCCGTTGGTGTGAAACACCGAGGTTTCGACGTCGTCGTCTTCCACGCGCAAGGCGCCGTGATCGCCGTGGATCGTGTAGATGACTTTTCGCATCCCGGCGGTCCAGCTCAGTTGTGCGGTCGCAGTGCCTGTCGGAAACGTCAGCATCGCTTGGAAGTTGTCTTCCGTGTCGAACTCAGCGGCCGCCGTCGTCTTCGCGACGACCGAAGTGGGATAGCTGCGCAACCACTCGAACGCCAAGTAGAAGGTGTGACTGCCGTGGTCCATCGCGATGCCGCCGCCGGAAAAGCGCTTTTGGCGACGCCAATTCTCGTTCCACTCTTTGACTCCGCGCGCGTGAGTGTTGCGAAATGTCGCGAGCGTAACCATGTGCACTTTGCCGATGACGCCGCTGTCCAGCGTCTCGCGCACCGCTTTGATGACCGGTGCATGCCGATAATTGTGGGATGGAAAAAGAACGCGCTTGTGGTGCTCGGCGAGTGCGAAGAGGCCGAGCGCGTCGTCCACATCGGTGGCCAATGGTTTTTCACACAGCACGTGCAAGCCACTGGAGAGCGCGTCGCGCGCGACCGGTGTATGCGCGTACGGAGGCGCGGTGATGTCGACGAAGTCCAGCTCACCGGCCTCGTGCGCGAGTAGGCTCTCGTGATCCGCGTAGATGCGCGCTCGCGGCAGTGCGCGGGCTGCAACTTCGCGGCGGGCAGGGCTGATGTCGGCAACGGCGGCAATCTCGAATTCATCGCGAGACTGATAGGCCGGTAAATGCCCTGACTCAGCAATAAAACCAAATCCAACGATGGCACCCTTACGACGGCGTAATGTCACGCGGATACTCCAGGTAAGCGTTAGGTCTGCTTATCTGCGTGCATAAAACATGCTGGTGCGACCGCAAGTCTGAGCGCGGCGGATTTCTGAGTGCGAATCACGAATACAGTTGTACCAATGCCGCAAATGCGCCTCAGCCTGCTGCAGGGCTACTGTTTTGTTCGAGACGATGCATTCGTTCCGGACGGTCTCGGTCGTGCGGTGTTGCTCGAACATCTGTCAGCAAGACCGTCGACAGCGCGCTGCAATCTGCGGCACTCGCGATCACGAGTGTGATCGGCCGGTGGACAGAACTCAGGAACGCGACAATCACGTGGGTGATGAGAACTGTCTCGATCTCGGTCGCTGCGCGTTGCGAAAAGTAACGGCGCAAATCCAACGCGCCGAGAGATTTTCAGCGCGCTACCACTGCGCCAACAGTTCGCGAAATGGCCGCTCGATCCGTATGCCGTCGGCCGTTTGATCGGTCCGCAACTGGCCATCGACCCAGACCTGCTGCGGGCGTTCGCGCGTGGGCCAGACCACTTTCACAGGGATGTCGGAAAATAGACCCGGGCCGAGGACCACGCGCAGCTCATTGCCGTTCTGACGCGCTGTCATCGTCAGCGGCCCAAACGCTGTCGGCAGATCCGCGACGCTGATCCCGCTGCCCGTCGACAGCCACGAAGGCTGAACGCCCGGCAATAGCTCGATATGCGTGTCCGCCTCGTGCATCAACATGCCGATGATCGCGCGCACGTATTCGGTGCCGATCCAGGTATGCGGCATGTCTCCGACGTACGCCGTGTGCCGCAACCGCGAATCCACGACCTCGGCAAACATCTGCCAGCCTTCGGGACGGCGGTAACGCATGACGCTGTCGATCACTTCGATCGCGTCTGCCGGTCGATTCAGGCGCACGAAGCTGAGCACGTTTCGAAGCTCGTACGGACTGAAGCGCCATTGCGAGCCGGGCACCGAACGCTTGCGCATGTTCTCGAGGTAACCATCGAACGTGCGTTCGAGTGCATCTGCGGGCAGCAAGTCCTGCTGGTCACATGGATCGAGCGCAATCGAGACGCTCGTCGGATCGATATCACCCAGATCCGCGGATGCTGGAATCGTGTCGCTGTTCTTCCACGCGATCGTGGCCCGCACCGAAGCGGCGACCGACTCGCGCAGCAGCGCGTATTGCGCGCGCGCCGACGTCTCCATCGCTGCATCACCCCACAACGCGGCGAGCCACGCGCCGTCGTGCCAGCCTTTCAACGCCCAGTAGTCGTCCCAATAACTATGCGTCGGGACCGAATAACCCTCGTGACTGATCGACGGCGCGATCAGGCCGCGAAAACGTTCAGGCGCCTCGTGATCGGATTTATAGCCGGGGACGAGAGTGCGCTCGCGCAGCTGTTGCAGAAATCGCAGCGCGAGCCTCACCTTGGGCAAGTATTCGCGGACCGTCTGCGCTCCGCCGTCCAACCGTGCAACATCGGCGACGAGTGAGATGAACTGGCCCTGCGCGTCGAACTCGATGTCAGAGCCGAAGCCGGTGCTGACGGAACCATCATCATTCAAAATCGGCGAGACCAGTCCGTTGTCGTGCACCGCGTGATCGGCGTACCAGCGCAAAAAGTCCCGCGCCTTGCTCGCAAGCCCCATTCGCAAGAGCACGTGCGCGCTCGCAGCGCCGTCGCGGATGAACGCGCGATTATAGTTGCGCGGTCCCGGCTGCATCGCGGGGCCGGTTTGGTTGATCAGCGTGTAAGCCACTTGCGCGCGCATCATCTGCACGAGCTCGGCATCCGGAAGCACGATGCTCACGTGCCCTACGCGCTCTTGCCATTGTTGCGCGACCTGCGATGCGAGCGCGTCGAACGCTTCTGCTGCGTCGCTGGTGCTGCCCAGCAACGCGTCGCGATCGATCGGCGGCGCTTCGGGTAGCTTGCCCGTGCGTGCGTCGAAACGTTTGGTGCCGAGCGGAAACGCGATCACGACACCGCGGGACTCGCCCGGCGCGAGCTTGATCGGGTAGCGCAGGTACGCGGCGGCGAGCCCGTCGTAGTCGCGCGCTTTGAGCGCCGTCGGTAGGCCTCCCCAGACCACCCACTGCGTGAGCTCGCCTTCGCCCGACGCGCCGAAGCCCGCTGTCCCACGCGAACCTACCGGCGTGAGCGAGCGTAGGAGCAGCCGATCGTTCACCCGCAGCCCGGTATCCGTCGGCGGGCCCTCGAGCACGACATCGTGAATCGGCGAGATCCCGCCGGACTGCCACGACGGGTTGATCTGCATCGGCCGCACGAGCAGGAACAGTTCGCCGGAGATGCGGCGTTTGCCGTCGTTTTGGATCCGATAGCGCACGAGCGTCACGGGTTGTCCGGACTGTTCGACTGCGATCGCCTGGCTTCGCATCGTCAAGTCCGCTTCCGGCTGCCATTGCACGGAGGGCATCGGCATCCAGCCCTCGCGAAGCGTCTGCGCCGGCATGCCGCCGTGGGCTGCATGGACCACTCGATTCGAATCGCGCCACAACGGCTGGACTAGCGGTGCGCCCTTCCAAGCCTCGAGGTTCCCGAACTCGTCGAAGATCGACTTTTGTCGTCCGGCGGGAATGCCGACGACCGTCCAATACACCTGCTGATTGCGCACGTTGAGCGGGAAGAGTGCGCCGTGCGTTCGCGATGCGGCGACCTCGTAACGCCGTTGAGGCGTCATCGTACGATCGGGAGGCAGCAGCCGTAAGCGGCGGATCATCGGCGGCTTGCCTGGCACGGCTCCGATCGTGATCCGCAGCTTCGTCGCGGTGATCGGTTCGCGGGCGGCGAGCAGCGAGCTGTCGGCTGGAGGTTCGGAGTCCTTGGCCAGCGCTTTCCAATTGCCTTTTTGATCGCCGCTTTCGAGGCGAGCGGATTTCCATGCGCCGCCCCAAAATACTTCGAGTCCGGTCGTGGGCAAGGCGCGCGGCAGATCGATCGTCAGCGTGCGCGTCGGACCGATCGGGCGGGGTGGCGTGACTCCACCACCCCACACGGTCGCGGGATCGAGACCCTTGGTGAGGCCGCTGATGCGTGGGACTTCGCTCGCGCTGAGCGGCTCGAGCTCGAACACCGACACGCCCAGCTCCGCGTTCAGCGGTGTGCTGGCGAGTCGGACGTATCGGGCGCGAACCGTCGGGAAGAAGATGTAATCGACGCCGCCTTGGCCATCGGTCGTCTCGAACACCGTGCGCCAGTCATTGCCGTCGACCGAGGTGAGAACGCGATAATTGGCGGCAAAACCGCTATCCCAGTGCACGACGAGCCCGCCGACACTCGCTTCGGCGCTCAAGTCGATCTGCACCCAGTGATTGGCGGAAAAAGCTCCGCCCCAGCGGGTCGTGAGGTCGCCGTCGATCGCCATCGACGCGGCCATGCTGGGCCGTTCGGCAGCGGAGCTGGATGCGCGCCAAGCCTCGCGCGGTGGCATCGGCGATTCTTCGACGGCTTCGACGCGAGCGCGCGCCTCGCTCGTGCAGGTGAGCGTGAGACCTACGAGAAAAATCGACCAATAGAGGCTGCGGCTCAAACGCGAGACGTGACGCTTCGGCACTGGCTCAATAGTCCCAGACTGCAGGCAGTTTTGCCAAGCTGTGGGGGAGACTCAATAGCTCGGATCAGAGGTGATTGCCCGCCGCGTCGTACTTAGTCACGAAGGCGTCGAATCCGGGATTCGCCTTCGGCGATTTGTCGAGATCACCGTCGGACGCACCCGCGATGAAGAGGCTGCCAGCCGAGGCCACCTTCAAGTCGAAGCCGAAGTCGTCTTGAGCTCCTCCGAGCTGCCGCGACCATTGCTTCGCGCCGGCGCCGTCGAACTTCACCACCACGAAGTCCGCCAGCCCCAAGCTCGTGTGACCATCGAAGTTCCCCGTGGTGTAACCCGCGATGTAGACCGCGCCAGTCGCATCCGTAGTCACACCTTGACCGTAGTCGTAGTTGTCAGAGCCCAGTTGGCGCGACCACGACTTCGTACCGGTCGCGTCGTACTTCACTAGAACGAGATCGAAGCTTCCAGCGGATGAATTGCCGTCAAAGCTTCCCCCACTCGAGCCTACGACGAACACGTTCCCGGACGCGTCCGTCGCTGCAGCGCGCGCGTAGTCGGTTGCGCTGGATCCCAGCTGGCGCGTCCACTCCGCCATGCCCATGCCGTCGTACTTGCGAACGAAGTCGTCAGTATCACCGGCGTTCGGACCCACGAGGTTACCTTTAGTCGTTCCAGTGACGTACACGTTGCCAGTCGCGTCGAGCGCGATGCCGTACGCGATGTCTGCTTCGGCCGTCCCGAACTGTCGAGTCCACTGCCGTGCGCCGGCGGCGTCGTATTTGATGACAGCCGCATCCGAGTCGCCCGCGTTGTTAGTTCCGTCGATGTCATCTGCGAGGGTCGCCGCGATGTACGTGTCGCCGGCTGCGTTCGTGACGATGTTGAACGCGTAGTCGACTCCAGCCGTGCCGTACTGTCGCGACCATTGTTTGGCACCGCTGCCGTCGTACTTGATCAGGAAGAGGTCTTGCGAACCGGCTCCGGTATTTCCATCGATGGCGCCGCTCGTCGTTCCTGCGACGTACACGTTGCCAGCTCCGTCGACGCTGACGCCGTACGCAATATCCGCCCCACTGCCTCCAATCTGCTGCACCCAGACGGTTCCGTCCGCGTTCAGCTTGGCGACGAACACGTCGAACTCGCCCGCGTTCGTGGCGCCACTGAAGCCACCCGCGGTGTAGCCGGCGATGTAGACATTGCCGGCCGCGTCGGCCGCGATCGCTTGGGCTTTGTCTTCTAGGTTCGTCCCGACCAGCTTCGTCCAAGCGGACGTGCACACTTTGCCGTCGCCGATCAAGCCCTGCGGGCATGTCCCGCACTTGCTTCCCCCAACAGTGTTCTCGCAGAAGACTGACATCGCGCAGCCGCCATTGTTGGTCTTGCACTCGTCGATGTCCGTGCACGAGGTCGAACCGGTCCCCATGAAGCCTGTGCCGCACGTGCAGCTGTATCCGTCACTGGCTTCAGCGCACATGTTCGGCGCGTTTCCGCAGGGCTTGTCGTCGCAGCTCACGCGCGCAGCGCACTTGCCGCTCGCGCCCGCGGATCCCTTCTCGCAGACGCATCGGACACCCTTGGCGTCGGTGCACATCTCGGGCTTACCGGCGGTGCCTCCGTCGTCATCCGGGTCGACACCGCTCGCGTCCCTTGGTTGCGAGCCGTCGGCGCCGCCATCAGCGGCAGGGCCGTCATCGTCCCCGCAGGACACCAGGCTGATACACACGACAATCAAGCTTAAGCGCAACATCTGCATGTTGACCCTCCCCGAAATCGGAGGGCTGAGTATGCCACACACCGCAGCTCGTAGGCGCAGTTGATCCATCTCGCGGCTTCCCTACGGCCTCGAGCGTTTTTAGTCGCGATCAGATTGAAGCTGCGAGCGGCGGGTGGTTGCGAGGGCGAGTGAGCCGGATCGACGCGCCGAGATGATCGCGCTGCGCAAATTGGCGGCTCGAGCGATCCGAGCCGCCGCATGCGTGAACGAACGCGGCATCGAAAAGTTCTTTGTCCCAAACACTGAAGTGTCGAACCCGAGATTCTTCAAAAATCACACGCCCGTCCTTGGATGCACGCGCGAATTCTCGACGGCTGATCGGGGTTCGATCGCGGAAATAAGCGCAAAAGCTGCCGTGACTTGGGTTTTGTCCCGGCGGTTTGTCGGGCTATGTTGCAAAGAAATTGAGGAACTGAGTAACACAGTAACACATCGATTGCGCAGGAGACTGCCGACCATGAAATCCACAGTGCTTTGGACCACAGCGCTCCTGGCGCTCGCCGCGTGCTCTTCGGATCGCACGGGGGCGCCTGCACCTGTAACGCCCGGTGGGCCGACGAATGCCGTCAATCCGTCCGGGGTCAACACGCCGTCGGCGAACACGCCGAGCAACGTTCCGGTCGCGGCCGCAGGGAACGCGGCGCCTGGCACGATGACGCCGACTTCGACGACGCGAATGCCGATGAATCCAGGCACTGGTGCAGCTGGTGGCGGCGCGGCCATGCCTCCGACGGAAGGCATGCCTCCGATGACTGCGAACAAAGATCCGGCCGCATGCCGCGGGTTCAGCTTCGAAAATCTCGTCTACAGCCCCGGTGGCGCCGTCCTTCCCAACAAGTGCGAGCCGTTCCATCCCACGACTAACAACCCGTACGCCGTGCGTTGCATCGATGCCTGGCCTTGGTTCAAGACCAAATTCCCCGGCGACAACTTTTGCATTCTTCCACCGGCGCCCGACAAAGGCATTCAGTTCGGCGTTCACCCGCAGGGCAAGCAGTGGTTCGAGCAGGTCTCGAAGGGCGAAATGAAAGGTTATGACAACCTGTCGACCGAGTGGCTCATGGAGGACGGCGAGGAAGAGCAGCGCAACTATCAAACCTCGATCGACAATCCGATGGCGGCTAACTACTACCGTGCGTACGCCCGCATGCGTCCCGGTTCGCACCACATGATCGTGGCTTCCGAAATGTCGGGCACCGCGGAAGCTTGGGCGGCTGGTGGTCCATCGTTTTTGGCGTTGCAGTTGCCGGGTGCGCAGCGGCCGGATGAAAACACGCCGAAGTCGCTCGACAAGCCCGCGGAAGACAAGGGCCTATACAACAAGCTTCCCGCCAAAGCCCCGGCCGTCTTCAACATGCACCACTTCAATGCGTCGGGTCAGACGATCCTCAAAGAGACCTGGACGAACTTGTGGTGGGAGTCCGACGCGACGATCGAGTTGAAGCCGATCTTCGGGCTCGAGTTTGGTCAGACCAGTGGGCTCGCGGTTCAACCGGGTGAGACTGTCGACCTGCACTATTCGTGGAGCGTCTCGCAGCCATTCCGCTGGGTGACTGCATTCGGTCACCGGCATGCCTGGACCACGAACTTCAGCAGTTGGATCGAGAACCCCGACGGCAAGTTGGACATCGTGTACCGATCGCTCGATTGGTTCGACGAGCCGACCTACCGCTACGACAGCATGACGATGAACCCGGTGACCTCGGCAGCTCAGGCTACCGACGGTGCCGTTTCAGGCATGTTGATGTTGAAGGCAGGTCAGAAGATCCACTTCAACTGCCACATCGAGTACACGGACGAACGCGCGAAAGCCGAAAACGCGCCGATTACGCCGACCGAGAACGGCACGCTACGCTTCGCGAACGAAGCGTTTACCGCCGAGATGTGCATCTTGTTCGGCTCGACGACGAACGTGCAGTTGCTCAGCCCGTCAAAAGACACGAGCAAGCTGCCTGACTTCGCGGTCAATCCCTAAACCAAGGTTGATCTTGATGAGGCCATCGCGCCCCTCGTGAGCGCGATGGCCTTTTTTCCTTAACATCTACGCCGGGCTCACAACTCGCGGCGTGACATCAGAAAGACCGTGCGTGGGTCACGGTGCCGGATGCGGAAGCCGTCGATCGAGTGACCGAGGTCGGCGTTCGTGATTTGCCGCGCGTGTGCAACATCGGCGTCGCGCACGCGTTCGAGTAGCGAGCGCGCGAACGGTTCATCGTCGACGAGTACGACGAGCTCGAAGTCTTTGTCGTCTTCGAGGCTGCGGAAGTTCCCGTTCGTCGAGCCGTGGATCGACCAGCGCTCGTCGAACACCGCGAGCTTGAGGTGGTTGAAGTGACATTGGTATTCGTGCACGGCGATCCCGTGTTCGAGATAGCGAGCGTACTCGTGTTGCTGTGCATCGAGTGCAAAGCCGTTGTCGTTCCACGTCTTCGCGGGAAGCACGAGCGTGACCTCGAGGTCGGGCCGTAGTCGCTTCGCTTCGCACAACGCTTCCACGACCGGGGGGTGATACAGGTACGGGTTCTCGATGAAGATCGAGCGTTTCGCCTCGCGGATCAAACGCAGGTAGAGCTCGCGCACCTCGTTCGGCTTGTCGTTCGGCTCGTTGCAGTAGACCTTGGCAGACGCAATCGGCATCGCGCCGCGTGGCTGCGCCGGCGTGAGCTCCGCGTGATCGACTGGATCGAGCGTGTATTCCTGCCCGCCATCCAGCACGAATCGGTCGTGAAAGTGACACTCGAGGTCATCGACGATGGGCCCCGTAAAACGCGTCAAGCTGTCGTGCCACTTCCACCACGGCTCGGGAAGTCCCGCACGCTGGCGCTCTTCGGCTTCATGCCGAGCATCTTTCTTCGAATCGAAAGGCTCGTGGTACATGTACTGCACTCCGATGTTCGCTCCGCCGGAGTATCCGATGCGACCATCGACCACGATGACCTTTCGGTGATCGACGTGCAGGTCGTCGACTGCGATCGTCGCGCGAATCTGCGCGGCGATCGAGCGCAGTCTCGGTTCGACGTGCGAAGGCTCTTGGTCGTAGTCGATGTTCGTGTCGATGACTTCGACGCCCGCGTCGCGCATCGCTTGGCACATCGGTTCGACGTCGTGCGGATCGTCTTTTTTCATCGACGGAACGAGCTTGCTCAGCTCCTTCTCTCCGGTCGAGAACGGATCGCCCATCGCCGTTTTCTGGATGTTGAGGAGTACGCGCACGGCAACACCGGCGCGAGCTTTCTCCATGATGGCGTCGGCGACTTCCTTGCCGACCTCGTCGCGGAACCAGAGAAACATCGACACGTGGATGGACGAGCGAGCTGCACGAATGTCATCGAGCAGCGCGGGGAGCATCTCGTCGCCGTTCACGAGGATTGCGGCAGAGTTCGTGGGGGCGGCCATGCCCACAGCCTACGACATCTGCGCCAAACATTTCCAGGGCCGTTCCGAGGCGCGCCGGCTCGCCGCTCACCACATGAACGACGGTCGCTCGGCTGCGGAACAGCTGAGGCTCAACGCGTCAGCAGCGCGCGTACGACTTCACTTATTTGTTTACCGTCGGCCCCGGCCAAGCGCTCTTTGCTCGCTTGCATGACGCGGCCCATGTCTTTGACTGTAGTCGCGCCGAGCTCGGCGATGACTTGGCCGACCGTCTGCTCGATGTTTTCGCGAGTCGGTGCTTGCGGCAGATACGCCTCGAGAATTTCTTTCTCGCGCGTCTCGCGCTCGACCAAGTCGGTTCGCCCACCAGCCCCGAACATCTCGATGGACTCCAATTTCTGCTTGCGCAGCCCGCGGATCACTTCGACGACGTCGCCATCGCTCAGCTCCTTCTTGGAGTCGACTTCGCGCAGCGTGACCGCCGCACGCACCGAGCGGATCGCGTCGAGGCGGACCGTGTCCTTCGCACGCATCGCCGCTTTCAGGTCCTCTGAGAGCTGATCTTTGATCGTCATGCGCGAGTTATAGCACCGCTGCGCTCGATCCACCGCTGCTCGCGACCGCGGTGCGTCAAGCCGATGAACCTGCCGCGAATGCGCCGCCAGCGGACGCGCCGGCGTCGCTTGGTTCCGCCTCACGCTTGCCGGTGACGAGAGCTTCCGCAGCTGGTTTCACGCACCGATGTGCACGCTGTGCTCGAGCCCTTGGACCGGTCTGAGCCGAGGCATCTGAGCGGGCTGCGCAGCTGCGAGCGGCACCCGTTCAGGGGCTGATGCCCATGCCTTCGAAGCTCAAGCCGTCGTTTTCCCAACCCGACGGAGTTCCGAGCGGTTGGTTCACCATGAAGGCCTCGATCTTCATGATCTTGCCAGACTTCACTTTGAACGACTCGGACAAGTGCAGCGTGCGCGCGCCGCCGAGCCCCATCGGGATCTGGAACAAGATGTTCGCGAACACAACGCCGCGCTCCTCGTCGACCATGATGTAGCGGCGAGTCACTTCCTCGATGTAGCTGAACACGGCGAGGTTCGAGAGCGATGCTCCACTCGCGGTGGTCGAGCCGTTCTCGACGCGGCTCGCGCTGGCGTCGAACGGGATCATCGATCCGTCGCTGCTCTCGAGGCCTTGAAAGTAGGTGTCGACGACCTCGATCATCTTCATGCGCGGCGAGCGCTCCGACGCCTCGAGCGCCGTGTCGTACATCGGGTCGTTCTTCGTCAGCGCACTGGGTGTGAAGAACGTAGCTTCGCCTGATCGCGCGATGATCGTCTCGAGCTCTGTCACCTTGCGTTCGACGACTTTCATTCGGAAGGAAAGTAGGGCCGGCCCTGCGTCGTCGTCGAGAACGACGAAGCCACCAGTTTGAGCATTCGCCACCTCGCTGAAGTCCTGCCGGTAAGTGTTCAACTTCATCGCAACCTTCCACAACCCATCCGTCAGCGGCAGTTCCTTCCCGTTTTCGGTGAAGCGAACGTTGGGCGCCGTCGCTAGGCCAGCGGCATTGCGCATCGTCAATGCGGTGAGATAGTCGGTGTTGAACTGAACGAGGCAGGCGCGGTCGCAGGTTGCAGCGGGAGCCGTCGTCCCGCCGCTTCCAGCTGCTGCGCCAGCGCCCGCGGTCGGCATCGCTCCACCGCTCGAGCCAGCCGCGCTTGCGCCGGCCGCGCCTACGCCTGCTGCGCTCGCGCCAGCCGCAGGCTGCGTCGCCGGCGCACCCGCACGTCCAGCGCTCGAGCCAGCGGCCGCGCCCGCGGTGCCGCTACCAGCAGCGCCCGCACCCGCGGGTCCGGCGTTCGATCCTGCGGTCGGTGCCGTTGCGCCCGCGCCGGTTTGCGGTTGTTCTGGATTCGTCGTGCCGGTCGGCGACTCGGAGTCGCTGCAGCCGACCGCCGCGAAGATCAGGGCGGTCAGCAATCGCTTGGGTGAACGGTGGATCCGTGAGGTCATGATCATTGTCGCTCGGTGAATGCCGATCTGCGCACGACGGGGCACGTGCTCGACCGGAACCATATTGAACACGCGGACGATGATCGAGTCGCTCGTTGGTGAGCCGTGTTCACGGTCAGTTGAGCGCTCAACTCACTGTGCCGTCCGCTTATTGCTCTGAGACAACGCTAGGCGTTCCCGCCGCTCGGCGGTACAAGTCCCTGCAGCCTATCGATTGTTCGATGGCCGTCCGAGCGTCGTTCGCGGGCTATTCGCCTTGGCTGCTCGAGGCGCCCATTGCAGCGGCGCTTCGCTTGCTGCTGTTATCCGAAAATACTCGATCGCTTCCTGGAGCCTGAGCGCACGCGCGGACATGTCGTTCGCCGTAGACGACAACTGCTCCGATGCCGAAGCACTGGCTTGCGAGCTCTGCGAGACCTGATGAATCGCGCTGTTCACTTGCTCGACGCCTTGGTTCTGTTCGCGCGATGCAGCCGCGATCTCCTGCACCAAGCTCGCCGTGCGCGTGATCGACGGCACGAGCTCGCTGAACAACGCACCCGCACGCTCCGCCAACTGCACGCTGTCCGTGGCTAGCGTACCGATCTCTTGCGCCGCGACTTGGCTGCGCTCGGCGAGCTTGCGCACCTCGACGGCTACGACCGCAAAGCTCTTGCCGCTCTCGCCCGCACGCGCGGCTTCGATCGCGGCGTTCAGCGCGAGCAAGTTGGTTTGGTAGGCGATGTCGTCGACGATACTGATCTTCATCGCGATCTGCTGCATCGCCTGCACGGTTTGTTGAACCGCAAGGGCACCCGACTCGGCATCGCGCGCCGACTTCGTAGCGATGCCTTCGGTCACGCGCGCGTTGTCGCTGTTTTGGGCGACCGTGGCCGAGATCTCTTCCATCGACGAGCTGGTTTCCTCGACGCTCGCGGCTTGTTGCGACGCGCTTTCGCTGAGTGATTCCGCCGACGCAGTCAGCTCTTCCGCGGAGGCCGCGAGCGCATCGGCCGCTTCACGCACGTCGCCGATCACACTGGTCAGGCGACTGTGCATCGTGTCCATCGCGCTCAGCAAGCTGTGCTGATCGCCCTCACGAACCTCGATCCGTTGGGTGAGATCGCCTTGGGCGACAGCGCGAACCGCCGCGGTAGCAACTTCGGGATCGCCGCCGAGCTGGCTTTGGACGGAACGCGAGACGACGTAACCGAACAAGAACACGAGCACGCAGCCAGCGATGTTGAGAGAAATGCCTTGGCTACGAGCTCGATCCATCTGCGCTATGGAGTCGTGGAACGCGAGGTCCGCCTGTTTGCGATTGAGCTCGATCAGCTTGACGATGGTTTCCTCGACGGACGAATTGCGTTTGCGCGCGACGTCGTCGGAGAACACCGAAGCTTCGTCGTAGCGTCCAGCTTTGACGAGGGCTGCGATCTTTTCTTGGCCTTCGAGGTATTTGGGTACGAGCGCGTCGAGCTCCTTCAGGAGCGCGCGTTCGGAGTCGGTCGCGACCAAGCGCCGATACTTCTCGAACGCGCGCGCGGCGCCTGCCCAGTGTTGTTTGGCGCGATCGCTCGCGCTTTGAAGCTTGTCTGGGTTGCGCAGCGTGGGAAGGCGAACGTAGGCGCGGCTGTGCATCATCTGATAGCGACTAGCTTCGGCTAGCTGCTGGATGCTGGCGAGGTTGTGATTGTAAGTGTCATCCAGGAGTGCGCCGATGGACGACGTTGCACGTACCCCCGAATAGCCAACGATCGCGGTGACGATCGAGGCGGACGCGCTGAGCAAGAGCAACTTCTGGAACAGTTTCAGTCGCTGGAGCCAGTGCATGGCGTCTTGCCTTTGTAGTGGAACGGACGAGGTCTCGACGACGCGCGAGCAGGCTGCGCTGCCGATGAAACGGTTGAAGTGGCGACTAGCTTGAGTCGGAGTGAGTAGACCTAACCGGCCCGGGTAGTGAGTCGGCGCGCATACTCTGTCCGACACGCCCTGCCTGACCTGAGCGCCGCGCGAGCAGAGCCGAGTCGTTGAAGTCGTCGTGCGCGTTCGCGCATGGGAGCGCGAGACCGCCAGCACCTGAGCAGGCCAAGCAGACGGTCGACGCCGTCAGGTCGTCGTGCGGACGCGATCGCGCGCTGGGCCACCCAGCCGATAGCTCTTGAGCTTGCGGTACAGCGTGGCCAACCCAATCTGCAGTTGCTGTGCAGTACGCGTCTGGTTTCCACGATTCGCTGCCAGCGCGGCGAGAATGTATTCCTTCTCGATCTCGCGCAGCGGCCGCACGGCGACCGCATCGGGCACGGGATCGATCGCGACCTCACGGACCTCCGCGGGTAAATCTGCGAGCTCGACGAGACTGCCGCGGGCGAGTGCCGCGCACCGCTCCATCGCGTTTTGGAGCTCGCGCAGATTGCCCGGCCAATCGTAGCGCAGCAGCTGTTCGGCGACGCGCGGAGTAAACCCAGCCACGGTCCGGTTCAGGCGCACCGCACACTCAGCCAACAACAGCTGAGCGAGCTGCGGCAAGTCTTCCTTGCGCTCGCGCAGAGGCGGAACGTGGAGCTCGACGACCTTGAGGCGGTAATACAGTTCCTGCTGGAACGCGCCGAGTGCCACGTCGCGCGCTAGGTCTCGATTGGTCGCGGCGACGACGCGTACGTCGACTCTGCGACTCTCGTTCTCGCCCGCGCGGCGGACCTCCGCCGTCTGCATGACGCGCAGCAGGTTGACCTGCATACCCGGCGACATCTCGCCGACCTCATTCAAGAACAGCGTGCCGCCGTCAGCTGCCTCGAAGAGGCCGGGCCGGTCCTGGGTCGCACCGGTACACCCTCCAAGCGCGTGCCCGAATAGCTCAGCCTCGAGGAGTGTCTCGGTAAAAGCGCCGCAGTTGACCGCGATCCAGGGGCCCGCCGCTCGCTTCGACTCTTCGTGGAGCAGGTGCGCGATGCGTTCCTTGCCGGAGCCGCTCTCGCCGGTCATCAACACGGTCGAATCTACGAGTGCGACCCGCCGAGCCATGTCGACGAGCTGGCGCATCACAGGGCTGTTCGCGATCAGCGGAGGCGCGATCGACGGAACGAAAGGGTTTTGTCGGTACACCACTGACACTCAAGCAAGAAAAGATATGTCCTAGTTCTTGATTGAAAACCTACTTGGTGCAACCTCGAATTCCTCGCACCCCGGCCTTGACCCGCTAGCACCACGGAACAAGGCGGGTTTTCAGGCGCCGGCCTCGGGATAATCGCGGTAACAGCTCGTCGAGTCCATTGCTGCGGCGCTCCGCTACGGCTGTTACAGCGTTCGGAACTTGCGGTCCTGCCACCACGGAAAAAACGGCGGCATGTCCTGGCTGACGCGATCCGCGAAGTCGGGTTTGCGCTTCTCCAAAAACGCAGTAATGCCTTCGCGCGCGTCCTTCGACTTACCGAGCGCAGCGAGCCCCGCCGTGTCGATCTCGTGCGCGTCGATCGGATGCGGTGCGCTGAGCATGCGCCACATCATGTGACGCACCATCGCGATGGATACCGCAGATGCGTTGTCGACGAACTCCTGCGCCAGCGTGCGCGCGGCTGCCAGCAGTTGATCGGGTTCGTGCAGGCTGCGCAACAAACCTGCCTGCAGCGCCTCTTCGGACTTGAACACGCGCGCGGCGTAGCACCACTCCAGCGCCTTGCTGATACCGACGAGCCGCGGCAAGAACCAGGCTGAACACGCCTCCGGAACGATTCCGCGGCCAGCGAACACGAAGCCGAGCTTGGCGTTCGGCACGCCCAACCGCACATCCATCGCGAGCGTCATCGTGAGGCCCACGCCTACGGCTGGGCCGTTGATGGCTGCGATCACGGGCTTGTTGAAGTCGTAGATGCGACGCGTCAGGCGACCGCCACCGTCACCGACGTAGCGCTGCTCGGCCGCGTCCTGCTTCGCAAGGTATTCGGAATGTTTGCCCCAAGTTTCGCCACCGCGCTCGAGATCTGCACCTGCACAAAACGCTCTGCCGGCGCCGGTTACGATCACGACTTTCACGTCGTCGTCCGCATCGGCCTGATCGAACGCTGCGATCAACTCGTCGCACATGCGGCCCGTGAACGCGTTCATCCGGTCCGGCCGATTCAGCGTGATGGTGAGGATGCGGCCTTCGACTTGGTAGCGAATCTGTTCGAATTCCATGCTGCCGTTTCGGTTGCACAATCCTCGCGGAAAGGCAACCCAGTGCAGCACTAGGGGCGTCTGGATAGTCTCTGATCTGGAAGTACCGGTTGCCGTTGGTCGGCACCAGGTACGGAGCACAGTGTTCGCGTCGAGCACTGTCGGGCCAGCAGAAGACTACGCGGCCGCGGGCGCGTCTTCGAGCACGCGCGCGATGCCGCTCGTGGCGTCATCACCGATCCGCTGGTAGAGCAGCGACAAGAACGGATTGCCGAGCGCGAGCAGCGAACGAAGGTCCATCGCGGCGTCCCACTCGATCGTGGTGCCAGTTCCATCTGGCGCGAACGTGACGCGCTCTCGGTACTCGAAGAACTGCGTCCTGCCCGCAAACACGATCACGCGTGGCTGCTCGTACTCGACGATCGCGTAGGGGAAGTCCATTCCGAGCGAGCCGAGCAACCGGGCCCGCAACAGGAACTTCGTTCCGCGCCCGATCGGCCCGTCCGTCACTTTGCGAACACTTTCTGTGCGCGGATCCCACAACGACGCATGCCGAAAATCACTGATGAAGTCGAACGCCGCCCCGGGAGAGCGGCGCGTGTGAAGTCGATTGAAGGAGTGAGCCATGCGTGTGTGCGTCCGAGCATAAACAACCAGCCTGTTCAGAGGAAGGCCCGACCGACTAGGCTGATCACTCGTGACTGCAGCGGACGGCTGCGAAGTCCGAGCTGGAGGTAAGTGTGAGCTCGATCAGCGAATCCTGGGCCAGTATCGTCGCGTTGGATAGCCAACCGGTCCTACGCAACCTACTGATCACGCAGGGCTACCACGAGCTGTCCGAAGGGTTCGCCCGCGCGCTCGGACCCGAGAACGTCACTTGGTTCACGTTTGCGTCGTGGTCGTCGAAGGTAGTCGGGCAGTTCATTCAAAACGACGAGCTGCCGGGCCTCGTGCGCATCTGGATCGAGGGCGCAGAGGATCAGCGGATGCAGCGCTTGAATACGCAGCTGCGATCACTCCACGTCGAGCCTGGCGACACACAACACGTCGCGCTCGATGCCGCGGTGCGCTGTGCCGTGAACGACATGCGGATGTATCTGGCCGCAGGCAACACGCAGGTGTTTGCCGAGCTCGCGCCGGTGTTTGGCCGCTGGCTCGATGAACTCGGTCCCGACCGCACACCCGATCCGGCGAAGCTGCAGCGGTTCGTGATCTCGCTGCAACCCGGACCGATCGAACCGGACAAGGTCGCGATCGATCCGAAGACGCGCGAGCTCACGCTGGTCGCGCGGGGAGGGCAAACACTGCTCGCCGAAGCCGCGCGCCACTACTACACCGCAAAGTTCGAGCTCGATCCGAAGCGACGGGCGGAACGCATCCTGCTCGCGAACGCTACGATCGGCTTGCACGAACAGACACGCTTGCAGACGTACATCGCAGGCTCGCTGAACGCACCGGTCGGCGATACGCTCGTGAACGCGACGCACGATGCACTCGCCGAACGTCTCGGCAACGAGCTGCTCGGGCCACGTGGCTACGCGCTCGTCGACCGTTTGCTCTCGCCCCTCACCGATCACGTAGAGCGTGTGTTTCACCGCTTTGCGACCGAGTTGATGATGACGCTCAAGCTGCCGGGTGAAACGCTTCATCTAGGAAGCGATCTTCCGGCACCGGCGGGTCGGCCGCTATTTCCGAAGGTCCTGCAGACGATCGCCGATGCAGAGCTCGGCATGATGCTCGCTCAATACAACGCGCTGGCTGAACGGAGTGAGGATCGCGATGCGTTGCGCGCGATCGAAGAAGCGGCCGAAGTGCTCATGGGCAAGCTCGGCTTCGACGAGAAGTTCGCGCTCGGCACCGGGGCGGACGACTGGGTGCAGTTGAGTCAGCGGATGCGCTACATCCTCGAGCTGTTTCGTTCGAGGCAACAGTTGCAGAGCTTGCTGCAGCCGACCTTCACCGCGGCGCAAGTCGCGACGATGAAGCAAGGCAAGATTCCGGACGGGCCGCTGACCTGACTCAGCCGAGCCACTGCAGCACGTAGGGCGTAAACACGAGCGCTGCAATCGCAGTCGCGCCGACAGCGCACAGCAGAACTGCGCCCGCCGCTACGTCCTTCGCCTTCTCGACTAATGGGTGGAAGTCGGGCGAAGCGACGTCACACAGAAATTCGAACGCGGTGTTCAGCGATTCGGCAGTCCACACCGAAGTGATGGCGAGGACGAGCGCGATCCATTCCAAGCGACCGACGCCGGTCCCGACACCCGCGCCGATCACGACCGACGTCGCAGCCGCGTGAATCCACGCGTTGTGCTGCGACGTCAACATCGTGCCAACGCCGCGCCCTGCGTAGATGAAGCTGCGAAGCCGTGCACCCAGCGAAAAGCCGTTCGATCCCGCGACTTCGTTTTCGGTCATCCGCGGAGAATAGCGGACCTCCAGCTTCGAGATCCGCGAGATCGCAAGGCTCCTCAGCTCTCACTCGTCGTTCGTGTCGTCGTAGGCGTCGTCTTCCCAGGCGTCGTCGCCGCCCGCAACCGATTTCACGATCTTCGCCATGCACCGCTCCGACATCGCCGTGATCAAGAACGAAGGGTTCGCTGCCGCAGACGAGTTCGGCAACACCGAACCATCGACGACATACAGTCGCTTGTAACCCTTGACCTTGCAGTGTTTGTTCGTCGCGAGGCCGAGCGGCATGCCACCGAGTGGGTGCAACGTGGTGCGCCCGCTGACAGGCAGCGGCCTGATGTCGACATCCAGCGTCGAGCCGAACTTGGTTTCGTATAGCTCGGTGACGCGATCGTAGACGTTCTTCGCGCCATCCGCCGGCCAGGTCAGCACGACCGTGTCAGCTGCGGAATCGTAGACGAACGTGCCCTTGCCCGTCGGGACCCCGAGCCCGACCGAGAAGATCTTCGTCGTGTACTTGGCGAGCGCAGGAATGGGCGGCACACGCTGCGGCAGAGTCTCGAGAACGACCGGATTGTTCGCCTGCGCAAAGTCGTTGATTCGCAAGCCACCGGGCCCACCTTGGCCGATCGGGGTGGTTTCCTTCGTCTCGCGCAAGTGCACCATGTTGCCGTTGTTGCTGAAGTTCGCGCCGACGTATTCATTGAGCCTCGGCAGCGTGCCGCGAGCTTTCGCACGAACTAAGAGCTTCGTAGTCCCGAGCGAGCCTGCCGACATCACCAAGTTCGGCGTCGTCAGCTCGAGTGTCTCTTGCACGTCGTACGCCTCATTGGTGCGGACGACGCTGAGCACGTACAGCTTGCTCTGCTGGTCGAACCGTACATCCGTCACTGTGTGAAGCGGCTTGATCGTCACGCGGCCTGTCGCTTCCGCACGGCCGATGTAACTCTGCGGCGTGTCGAGCGACTTGCGGGCTCCGCTGTTGTTGCCCCACCAAACTTCGCCATTCACAGCTGAGGGGACGCGAGCGCCCGTCAACTCCTGGCGCACCTTGTTCCAGTCGAAGATCACTGGAACGAACGCCATGCCAGTTTTAGTCGTGGGGTCGAACGTGTCGACCATCGGATAGCCGGCTGCTGCTGCTTGATCGCGTGTGAGCTGGATCGCGCGATAGTGTGGGTCGTTCAGGAGATCTGCGGGCAGCACCTGAGGCGCGAGCACACCGTTCGCCAGTGAGAAGTACTTCTTGTCGAGGTCCTTCCAGACCTTCTTCATGTACGGGTAGGTGGCGTTCGGATAGGCGACGTCCCACGCCAGCTGAGTCGGTGGAAACGTTAGGCCGTTGTTGACGAGCGAGCCACCGCCGACCCCTGCCGCTACGACTGCGGTGAGGTTGTTCAACTGGAGGAGTGGTGCCGCGTCGCGGTGGGCCGCCGGCGCGGCATCGACGACTTCCAAGATGCCAGTCGTTCGCACGCAGCCGGTCGGAACCATCTGCGCGGCGAGCAGATTGATGTAGAGGTTTCCGACGCAGCGCGTGTTCAACCACGTCGAGTTGCTCGCGACCGAGTTCGCGGGAGCTGGATTGCCGATATTCGCTGCGACGGCCTCCATCGTGGCGAACGGCTGATTCACGGTCCCGTTCGCTTGGACTGGCCAGCGCCGTCCGCGTTCGAGCACCAGAGTCGTCACGTTCTTCTCGCCGAGGCGCAGCGCCGCGACCGAGCCGCCGTACCCGCTGCCGACGACGATCGCCGGGGCAGTGTAGGACGTGCTCACGAGACTGTTCGACGTCTCGGCGACGTCGAGTTCGTTCAAGTCCAACGCATCATTCGCAGGTTGCGCTTCGTCCCCGATCTCAGCTGCGCAGCTGATGGCGGCAAAGAGCGAACACACTACGAAGCCGTCAAAACCCCATTGTCGGCGCATCGTCCCTCCCTTTCTGACGGTGCGGACGCTGCCACAAAACTCGATAGCCAGTCAAACTAAATTGTTAGTGAACAGTCTAACAATAGGGTATCAAACAGGCGGGTGTCGGCGGCGTGACGATGTCGTTGGTAAATCATGGATCCATGAAGCGGGACGAATCGAATGAAGCTGATGGCGGCGGGGCGCGCGATCGGCTCAGCGCGCGTGCAACGAGATGTCGCTGAAGCACGCTCACCTGCCGGCCGATCGAACGCGGTGACGACCATCGAGTGTCGTGCCTTCACGAGCGCGGACCGATTCGTCACCGCGCACCGCTTGGCGAGTTGACCGAACGCTCGGGCGGTGGCGCAGTCCTGGCGGCTCGGACACGCGACTCGAGTTTGAGTCCAGCGCCTGCTCGAGCTGCTCCGAACGGCTGGCGCCGTGGCACCTGCGCCGCCGTTGGCGGCAACTGCTCCCGCGAGCGGACGGCGGTCGTCTGCGTGCAGAAATCGAACTGGCGATGCGGCCATGCGCGAGCGCCGATTCAGGACCAACGAGGCGCGAACGACCGCAATTACCCCGCGCGCGAGGCCTGCGAGCGCGGTATAAACCGGGCAGGCGCACACCATGACTAAAGCGATCAAACGAGCTCTCAAGTCCAAATCGCCGACCCCAGTCACCAGCTTACCTAGGCGCGGTCACCAAGTCGGTCGGATCGTGGGCTTTCGCGAGGGGCGCTGGCTCGTCGAGTGCCCGGCGGGCGCCGCTCCAGCCGCTGCGCGCACGACCGTGCCGAACCTCAGCGCGAAAGAGATGGCCGCAGTCGCTTCGAGTCGGCAGGAAGCGCTGATCGTGTACGAGAACGAGGGGTCTGAACGGCCGATCGTCGTGGGTCTGCTCGCGCCGCCGCCCGCTGCTAAGCCTGGGCCCACTGCCAAGGTCGACAAAGCTGTAGAGCCTGCGCTTCGTTCCGCGGACGTCGATGCCTTGGTCGACGGTCGGCGCGTCGCGTTCGATGCGCGCGAAGAGATCGTGCTGCGTTGCGGCCAAGCCAGCATCACGCTGCGGCGTAACGGGCGAATCGTCGTACGGGGCACGTACGTCGAGACGCGCGCGCGAGGCGTGAATCGCATCAAGGGCGGAAGCGTTCAGATCAATTAGCTAGTGGAGCGAGCTAGTCGTCACGCGAGACTAACGCGGAACGAATACTGGACCGATTGGACGACAACACCGCGAATGACCACGTGCTCTGGGATGTCATGGAGGAGCACTTCGACGAAGCGCAATACGCCTGCGAGGAGCTCGAAGTCCAGCTCTCGCATGCGACGCTCTCACTGCAGGATGTTCAGGAGAACATCGAAGCGCGGCTGATCGCGCACGTCGACGGCCTCGTCCTCGGTGGTGACCTCGTCGCTCGGCAGCTGCTGGCGACCGCGTTCGATGCGGATGACCCACCGGAACCCTCGCGCACGGTCGCGGGTGCGTACACGTTGATGCAGTCCGGGCAACCGAAGCTCGCAGCGGCGGGACTCTTGAGCTCGAACGCGGGGATCCGGAGTGCAACGTTGCGAGGCGTATCGCTTGCGGGCGCGAAGATCCTCGAACCTTGGGCGCTGGATCGCTTCCGCGAGCACAAGGAGCCAGAACTTCGCGCGACGCTGTTGCCGCTCGTGGCTGCGCGGCTCGAGCCGGAGGTGTTGCTCGGGTTTTTGCGGCGCGATCAGCCTGCCGCGTTGGCTAGCGCAGCCGTACGCGCGGTCACGTGGGAACCGCGCGGCAACGACGTGACTGCGGTCGAGAGCCTGCTCGGCCACGAAGATGCGGAGGTGCGTCGTGCCGCGTTGTATGCAGGTCTGGCTCGGGGCTCGGCGCGAGCTTGGTCTGATTGCACCAAGCGAGCTTTGAGTGGCGACGCGAACGAGGCCGAAAGTCTCGCGTTGTTCGCAGCGCTCAGTCGGTCGAGTCAGGACGCGGGGCTGGTGGAGCTGCTCGATCGCGAGGAAGTTAGAGCCAGTGGGTTGTTCGCGCTCGGTTTCACCGGAGATCGGGAGATGGTGCCGGTGCTGCTCGAGTACGTCGCTGGTGAAGATCGGACTCTCGCTAAGATCGCTGCGCAGTCGATTCAGCTGATCACGGGTCTCGATACCCAAGCAGATGAGTACGTGTTGCCGATTCCTCCGCCAGGCGATCCAACGGAGCTTGCGCCTCCAGAAGAAGACCCCGAAGCGTCGGAGAGCTTGCCGGCGATCGACGAAGATGATCTCGATGCGAGCTTGGTTCCGATTCCCGAAGCAGCGATGCCGGACCCGGATGCGGCTGCGATTCGGAAGCAGTGGGAGAAGCTGCAGAGTGCGTTTGCGCCACAGCACAAGTACGTGCTGGGTCAGCCGTTGAGCGTGGCGAGCCTGCTCGATGCGCTCGAGCACGGCCGGATGCGAATTCGTTCCGTGCTCGCGCTTGCGCTCGCGATTCGCACGGGCGGTCAGTGCTGGTTGGATGCGAGGATGTTGATTCGTGACCAGCGCGCAAGGCTCGCGGAGCTGCGAGGCTTGCAGGTGCGCTCGTTCGCGCGCCAGTTCGGGTACACGTAGGCCTGGGGCGATCCCTCGTGTCACGTCACCGACTGCGGGTTGACTCGCTCACTCGAGGGCGAAAGAACCAGCGCTGGACACGACATGCACCGCTTTGCAGTCACTCGAATCATCTGGTTGTTTGCAGGCGTGACACTCGCGTGTTCGAGTCGCGGCTCCGCGGGCTCCAGCGGTTGCGGCAGCGAAAAGGCCGCGACACAGGAAATGACACCCGCGCGCGATACGTCGTGCTCATTCTCGACCGACTCGGCCGCGGTCCCCTCGAAGACGAGTCTCGCCGCAGTCTGCGGATGCACCACCATCGACGGCGACCTCTTCATCGACGCGAGCGCAATCGCTGACATCCGCTGCCTCGGTGGGCTGCAATCGATCAAGGGCAAGCTCGACATCTCGGCTCGCTCGGGTGCTTCAGTGCTCGCCAGCTTGGCTGGACTCGAGCAACTTCAGCAGGCTCGCGCGGTCACGCTCACGGGGCTAACCGTCCCGGACCTGACCGCGCTCACGAACTTACGCGACGTCGACGAGTTCCGGATCACGCAGTGCGACAACCTCTCCGATCTTCGCGGCCTTCGCGCAAACATCCGAGCGCTGTGGCTGGACAAAGATGCGAAGCTGCGTTCACTCGAGGGTTTCTCGGGGCTCACAGCCTCGCAGGATTCTCCAGCTAGCGTTCGCATCGAGAGCCAGCCTGAGCTCGAGAGCCTCGATGGACTATTTCGCGGCGACCACCCGTACCTGACCCGCTTCCAAGTCATCGGCTTGCCGAAGCTCACGAGCATCGACTTGCGCTCTGCACGCGAGCTCGGCGCACTGGTCGTGCGCAGCTCGACGTCGCTGCAAGAGATACGTGGCGTGGATTCGGTCGAGAAGATCGGCCAACTCCACCTGACGGGCCTAAGCAAGCTCGCGCGCCTTCCGAGCTTCGATGCGTTGACGAGCGTCGTCGACCTCGAGCTGATCGAGATGCCACTACTCCGCGACCTGGCGCAGCTCTCCAACCTGACCAGCGTGGAGAAAATGTCATTGAGCTTCATGGACTCACTATCCAGTCTGCACGGGCTCGAAAAGGTCTCGCGTGCTCAGCGCATTCTCATCGAGAATCTCACGGGCCTCGAAACTCTGGCTGGTTTACGCGGCCTACAAACCGTCAACACGCTCTGGATTCACGACGATGACAAGCTCAAGAGCCTGCGCGGCTTGCGACTCGACGACGCATTCGAGCTCGCGGTGCGTTTCAACGACGCGCTGCAGAAGCTCGACGGGCTCGAGACGCTCCGCAAAGTCGGCACGCTCGACGTCAGCGAAAATCCTGCACTCACTTCGGTTCGTGCACTCAGCGGACTTCGCGAAGCCGAGAAAATCTACGCGCGCGCGAACGGCAAGCTGCCGCAATGTGAGCTCGACCGAGTGATGAAACAACTACCTCGAGGCAGCACGCACGAGATCACCGGCAATGGTCCTACCGGTTCGTGCTCGCGCTAACCTTGCGTGATTCCAGCAGCGACAACCTGCGCGGAACGCTGCGCGCAAGTGCGGCGATGCACACATTAGACTGACTGAGGCTCCTCAACTTGCACCGCTGACTGCGCTATAGTCTTCAGTGCGCTCTTTGTTTCCTCGAGCGTCGATCCGATGTCGAGCGTTCCTCCGCGTCGCTGCGCTGAACACAACCTGGTACTCGCACCGGACGGCAGCTGTGTTTTGTGCCGTCGCGAAGCCAGTGCAGTCGTAGTCCCCGTGTCGGAAGAGCCGACCTCGAGCGGGCCGGTCTGGATCATCGGCGGTCTGGTCGCACTTGCGGTGCTGGGTTACGGCGCATGGTCGTTCGCCCGAGCGCACCGCCCCGAACCGCCGCCGATAGCTGCAGCCGCGATCCTTGCGCCGCCCAAGGTCGAACCGACCGAAGCGAAGAAACCTCCAGAAGACGATCTCACGAAGTCGCTACGCATGCTCCAGCAGGCCGAGGTCGAACGGCTCGCGCTCGAGCAAGCGCGAGAACGACGCGAGCAGGAACATAAGGCGGCCGCGACAGCCGTGCGCGAACGCGAGGAAAAGGAGCGCGACGCGAAACGGCATGAAACCGTGAAGCGCGAGCTCGACTCACTCGGGCTTGCCGCGGCTCGACGCAGCGTCAACGTCACGATGTATTCGACGAGCTGGTGCGGCGTCTGCAAACAGGCTCGCGGCTACATGCAGCAACGCCAGATCAGTTATACGGAGATCGACGTCGACCACGATGCGGCGGCGCGCGCGCGTCAACAGGCGCTGAACCCGCGCGGATCCGTGCCGACGATCGCCATCGACGACCTGGTGCTGATCGGCTTCAGCCCCGAATCGCTCGAGGATCGGATCAACCGCGCAGCGAAACGCCGTCGCGGCTCTTGACCAGCCCAGCTTCAACCGCGTTGCGAACGCCGCCGCCGCCCAAGTACTACCGCGACTCCGAGGAACCACCACGCAGCGGCAGCTGAGCTTCGCGCTCCGGCGAGAGTAACCGAACACCCGCCGCCATCATCCGAGCTCGCGGGACTTGCGCCGCCCGAGCTTCCAGCCGCATTCGAGGGCGCGTGGCCCGCCGAGCCGGCTCCGCCGCTGTCGCCGTCCGCGGCAACGATCTGAATGTCCGCGCAATGATAGTAGAAGCAGCTCGATGCACCGTGGCCGTCCATGACCTGCACGATCTGTAAGGTGCATTGATCGCAAGGCTCGTCCGGGAGCTTCACGTCTTGCTTCAGCTGCCGTCCGACTGCGCTCTTCGCTTCGGCCGTGAACAGGCCGTCCCCGAGGAAATTGTCGTGCGGGGCCGTCTTCACCGCAGCTTTGTCGTAGTAACAAGCGACCGGGTCGGTCAGCGCAGGGTCGGGAAAGTCTTCGGTCGTGGCTTCTGCTGCAGTCGTCTTCGCGAGTGCAATGCGGAAGTAACCGGGATGGTAGACCGTCTCGTCCAACTCGACCGTGATCGTCTCGCCGGCACGAAACGTGGTCACCGCGTCGCTCACGGGACTCGGCTGTTTGTCATCGCCGATGAACGGCTTCGAATTGCCCGGACCACACGGGCTACCTTTTTGCGGGCCACCGAGCGGGTCTTCATTCAGCCACGACGCCGGCTTCAATAGCTTGAAGTGCGCGTGCACTTGGGTCGTACACAACAACGCTGCACTCGCCACGACTGCACGGACCCAACGTTCGCTGATCATGGTCATCGCTTTCAATCTAGCAGCGAACCATCGCTCACTGACATTCCTTGCCACTCGGGTCGAGTAGGCACCGATACTTGCCACAGTCCGATTTTACATTTGCGGAGAGGGTTTTCATCAACCCAGCTTCGGGAGTCCACTCGATCTGCGCACCGAAGCTCAGTGTCGGCATCCGGGCTGCAACTGCCCGATCGAGATCACCGGAGTCGACGAGGCTCTGAAGCACATCCATTCCGATCGCTCTCATGCGAAGCCGCGCAGTCACGCGTGCGGGAAGTCCACCGTTGCGGCCCGAGGCACGGTACTGCTTCACGACGACGTGTTTCCCTTCGATATAGGTCGTCGATGCGACTGGAAGCGCACTCGATAGGTAGCCGTCCGGGTACGCCGCCGACTTCTCGGCTTCCCAAAACATGTGAACCGGCTTGCCTCGCGCATCGAAGATTCGGTCGCGGAACATCAGCAAATGCGGGTCGTGTTTCGGGTCGTCGACTGGCTTCTCCTCGATCTCATCGTCGGCAATGTTGCCGCTGCTGGCTTCCTCGATCAGATTGCCGTCGTCGTCGTACGCCAAGAACTCGAGCCACATCCTGCGATCCTGCGCCGCACCGCTCGGTTGGTTGTGCCCCGCGCTGGTCTCGATCGCGAACGTAAACAGGTTGGGCGGCGTGACCTCGAGCTTGAAGAAGGACACGCTCGCATTTCCGAGCTGACAGTCTTCCACCGCGCTGCGCATCGCATCGCTGTGCGGAAAATCGACGAGCGGCACGTCGATGCCAGGCCACAAGTGCTCGTGCACCATTCGCATGGGCGCTCCGGGAACCGCCGCCGCCACCGTGTTTTGTCCCGGCATGTGGCAGCTGACACAACTTTCGAACGCCGGACCCGCTCCAGTCGCGCTCCTCGAAAACAAACCGTTTCGATACTCTGCGAACGTGCGCTCGAGCTGAACTCCACTCGGAGTTACGATGTCATGGCAGGTACCGCACATCGCTGAGCTCTTTGGGTCATCGTCTTCGAAGATGTCCGAATGGGTCGCCTGATGTGCGATCGGTGGGATTGGATCTTGGAGCGGACCACGCATCGTCGTGTCGTTGGCGATCCGCAGCTGCGCGTTGTGGTCGCCTTCGATGCTCTCGACGTTATGGCAGAAGTAGCAACTGACGCCTCGGTCTTTGTCCGGCAAGTCCGCAAGGTTGAGACCGTCCTTCGAACGCTTGTCGACGACTGCCATCGGCGCGTGGCATTTGATGCAGAAATCGCCGAGCTCGCCGTTCGTTTCGCGCTGGCCGCGTTCGTTCATCGCAACGAACACGGGATCGCGCGCCGCATACGCATGCAGGCTACTCGACCACTCGCGATAGTGGATCGGGTGGCATCCTTTGCAACTCTCGGGATCGCGGAGCTCCGCACGGCTCAGTGCACCCGGGGCTAGCGATTCGCCTGCGTCGTCGACGTCATGGCGAGGCGGCGCGTCGTCACCGCTGCAGGCTGCAAACAGCAGTAACGCGCATAGGCTTGCAGCGCAGCGGGTCACGCGTGACCCGACCTCTCGCCAGCTCCGTGCGACGGCCTGCGCCGACGCCGGAACGCGACGATGCCGCTCGCGAGAAATGCACCGAGCGTGAGTGTGGACACTTCTCTCGCGCCACCGGTGTTCGAGATGCTGCACCCGGTGTCCGATCGCATGGCCGGGGCAGTCATCTCGCGGTTTTCCGGAGGAGGTGTGACGGTTTGCGTGGCGCCGATCAACAAGCCGATCTGCGGCGGACGAAGCACCGTTCCGCTACTGGTCGTGTCGAAGCCTTCTCGGATCTGCTCGGTGTTGTCTTGGACGACCTTGCCGGAACCCTCCGTGGAGAGTTTCACGACTTTGAGGTTTGCCGGTGTCGAGTCGCCGGTGACAGGCCAGCCGCTACCTTCGCCTGCGACTATGGAGCCCTGCGGCAGCTGCATTCGCCAGGGCGCCTCGTCACGACCTAGCTCCGAGCTGCACTCGACGTGCTGATTCGCAAGGTGAACGCTGCTGACTTGTGCGAGGTCGAAGTTGAAGTTGAAGACTGGATCGCTCGTCATCTCACTCGCGCTCATCGTGGTGTAGAGGCGGGTGAGGTAGGGCGCGTTGTACAGGAGCGCTGCCGTGTCAGCGATGGGCTGGATGACGTGTTCTTCGAGCAGTTGGAAGAACCGAGTCGTGTCGACTTCGACCACACCGCGATACGGCTCGGGATCGAGTACGAGCTGATCGAGTGTAACACCGTCCGGCAACGTCACCGCGCCTCGTACGACCTCGTTCCACCCGTCCCAGCCGCTGTAGTTGCTGCTTGCCGTGAGCAGCGCATCGATGCCAGCTGTGTAGCTCTGCGTCGAGATCGTGTTGAAGGTTTCTTGATCCGCCGGGGACCAAACCTTGTCTCGAAACTGGCTGGCGGGGCCGGCGAGCTCGGTGACGAAACCCCGACCATCAGCTTCGTTCGCTGCGGCAGTGATCACTGCCGCATAGTTGTTTGGCTTGCTGACATATTCTCCAAATGGCCCGACGCCGCCCGAGGGCAGGGTGCCCACCTGGAACTTACGCGCGGATTGCCAGTCGATCCGCGCATCGTTGATCACGAGCGATTCGTAGTTGTCAGGGACGGCTTGGGAAGGCCCAACGACCCAGACTTGAATGTCCATGTCGTCGCTTGCGGAGGCTGCGGTGAGCCGAATGGGGATCGTCGGGAGCTCGCTGTCGTACCTGAGAACCACCGGTCGGATCGCGCCGGCGTCGGTGCCTTGCTTCAGCTTGAACGCGAGAAGGTTCGAGCCTTCCTTCAAGTAGGATCCCAGCAGTTCGTTCGCGAGGCTCGTGGAAGCGTAGCCGTTCGCCGCGAGCCACTCCGTTGCAACTGCGGCCGCGTCAGCGGCTCCTGAGTCGACTGCGATCGTCACGTAGTCGTACGGGCCGACCGATCCTCGATCCACTGTCACGACTGAAGTCGGGTCGACCGGCTCGTTGCTACTCGAACCCGCATCGGGCTCAGCTTCACGCGAGCAGGCGCCTTCGATCGACTCTTCGACCCAGTACTGAGGTGCGGTCGCTGCATCGAGCCGTTCGAATACTCTGCTCGATGAGACTCCCACCGTGGGCTTGCCCGGTACGGGGATGATCCAAACGAACTCTTCGGAAGGTCCTTCGTACTCGACTTGAACGATCGCGGTGACCGTGGAGTCGGGGTTGTCTACCAAGATGATCCGTTCACTCGACTGTTTGATCGCTCCGTTCGCGGAGGACGCGGAGGATGCGGAGGTCCACAAGCCGCCGAACGCGAGCGCGCGAGGACACACCGCGAGGGCTGACGCGAGCGCGGCCGAGCCGAGGATCCACGGAGACAACTTCGACATCATCATCGACTAAACAGCCTCCGCCGTTGCGAAAGGCGAAGGACGGACGAGATTCGTGCCACAGCTTTGCACGGCCTGCACTCCCGACGGATTGCGCGCGTGTAGTTCCGCCTAAGAAGCGAACCCGAACAGTCCGGAGATGGCGTAAGCGATGCACCGGTTGAGTCAGGCTGAGCTTCGTGACACCACCAGGTATCCACGATACAGACACACGCACACCCGTATACCCTGGCTCGCGACGGAGAGATCCTTGCGCTTGCGCTTCTGACTGCCGTGCAGCGCGTGAGGACTCCGCGTTTCATGAAATCCCCTCTTAGCCTGATCGTGATCATGGCGAGCTTGGTGTTTGCAGCCACGAGCTGCTCGGATTCGGACTCGCCGGACGCCGCGTCACGGGACGCCGCAAACCCTGGGCTGGATAGCGCGAGCGCTGACGCAGCGAGCTCGGATGCCGCGCCTCCGACTAAACCCGACGCAGAACCAGACCCGAACCCGCGCGATGCCTCGGCACCCCAAGACGCCGCGCGCGCTCCTGATCCACCCGATGCGGGAACCGGTCCCGTGATTTCAGATGCCGCGCCGCCCGACGCGGCACACGATTCCGGAACCGTCGAAGAGGACAGCGGTGTGGAGCCCGATGCGGGCCCGTTGGATGCAGGTCCGCCGAACGAAGACACGTTCGCCCTTCGAGTCGTGGCGCTCGATCTCGAAGCGCCCTGGGAGGTCGCCTGGGGTCCTGACAATCAACTCTGGATTACGGAGCGTGTCGGCAAGCGCGTGATTCGCGTCGACCCTACGTCCGGCGCGAAAACCACCGCGCTCAGCGTTACGGCCGCCTATCAAGCGGCAGGGCAAGACGGAGTCCTCGGCATGGCACTCGACCCGCGCCTCGGCCACGCGAGCGGCGGCGACTACGTGTACCTCGCGTATACGTACGATGCGGACGCGAGTGGGGCGATCGATCGCCGCGCGAAGATCGTTCGCTATACCTACGACGGCAGCTCTCACACGCTCGGATCAGCCGTCACGCTGATCGACGGCATGCCTGCCAGTACCGATCACAACTCAGGCCGCCTGGCGTTCGGGCCCGACGACCGCCTGTATTACACGATCGGCGATCAAGGCAAAAACCAGTTCGAAAACATGTGCTTCGAAAACCGCGCGCAGTACTTGCCCTTTCAAGCCGAAGTCGACCAAGCAGACTGGTCCGCCTATCAAGGCAAGGTTCTACGCCTCGAGCTCGACGGCTCGATCCCATCTGACAATCCACTGATCGGTGGCGTGCGTAGTCACATCTACAGCTACGGACATCGCAACGCGCAAGGCATCGTGTTCGGGCCGGACGGCAAGCTCTACGCCGATGAACAAGGCCCCAAGACCGACGACGAGATCAACTGGATCCGCGCCGGCAACAACTACGGCTGGCCTCAGGTCGCGGGCTATCAGGACGACAAAGCGTACGTGTACGGCAACTGGTCCGCGTCCGCTCCCGAACCCTGCGCAAACCTGACTTTCAGCGACTACGCATGGCCAGCGGCGGTGCCGGAGACGCGCGAGAGTGAATGGTCGAGCCCCGACTTCACGCCTCCGCTCATGACCTTCTACACCGTGAACGACGGCTACGAATTCATGGACCCTGCGTGCGCGGGGATCGAGTTCATCTGCTGGCCGACTATCGCGCCCTCGTCGCTCGACATCTACGTCGCGGGCAATGACGGCCTGCAGACGTGGGGCACGTCGCTATTACTGACGAGTCTCAAAACAGGCAGCGTGTTTCGCGTGCACCTGAGCGCGAACGGTGAAACCACCGTCGGCGCTGCGACGGAGCTCTTCAAAACGACGAACCGCTACCGCGATCTCGCGATCGCGCCCGACAAGCGAACGTTCTACGTCATCACGGATAGTGATGGCTCCACGTCCGGACCCACTAGCGGCTCGACGCAAGAGCTCGATCATCGCGGCGCGATCTTGGAGTTCAGCTACACGCCGTGAACATTCAACCGAGGTGAGGCGTAATCAAATACTTCTCACCGGTCGCTTGCTTGCCGAATGCTGCGACGACTTCGGGCTGCAACACCTCACGCAACGTCACGCGCTTACCGAAGTTGCTCGCGAACGTTGTCTTCAGCTCGTTTGCTACGCGCTGGCGCAGCCGCTGCACAGTCTCCCCGCCCGCCTTCTGCAGAAACGGTGTCAGCAACCAACCGCCGAGCCCCCAAGTCATTCCAAACGAACGCGTGAGCACGGTGGGCGACCGATCGAGCCCACCGTAGATGTACAACTGTTTGTGCGTCGTCGAACCGTAGCGACTAAAACCCTCAGCCTTACGCCCGGCCGCGATCTCCATCGCCGTTAGAATCTGACTCGCGAGCTTTCCGCCGCCGATCGCATCGAACGCGATCGTGGCCGACGTCGCCGACAACGCTTCGACGAGATCTTCCATGAAGCTCGGCTTGCTCGAGTCGCAGACGTACTTCGCGCCGAGCGAACGTAAGATCTCGGCTTGCTCCGGCTTGCGCACGATGTTCACGAGAGCGACGTCGTCCTTCGAGCACAACTTCTGCAGCATCTGCCCGAGGTTCGACGCCGCTGCGGTGTGCACCAACGCCGTGTGACCCTCGCTACGCATCGTCTCGACCATGCCGAGCGCGGTCAGCGGATTCACGAACCACGACGCACCTTGTTCTGAGCTCGTGCCTTCCGGCAGCTGCAGACACTGTGACGCGTTCAGAGTCCGAAACTGCGAGTACATCGAACCGCCGATCACCGACACGATCTTACCCAACAGCGCCTGCGCCGCGGGCGACGATCCTGCCGCGACGACGACGCCTGCACCTTCGTTACCAACTGGTAACGACTGGCCGTGGCGCGGCGCCGCAAAGCGCAGAGCGTCCGGCGGCACTGTGCCGGTGAGGACTGGACTATCCGCGTTTCCCGAAGCTTTCAGCGTGGTGAGGTCCACACCGTTCAACAATAAACCAATGTCGGATGGATTGAGCGGCGAAGCCTCGATCCGAACCACGACTTCGTCCGGCTTCGGCTCGGGCGTTGGAATGTTTACGAGCGCGAGTTCGAGCATGCCGTCCGACTTGACCGTCGAACGAAGTTGGAGACCCGTATTGTCGCTGCTGGACATGGTGATGCATCCCTTCGATGTGGACGCGAGTGATCCCACGTTCGCGCGTGTCTATCAATGCGGTTTCTCAAAGCGCGGCGAGACCGTTTCGCAGGCGATGCTGATCCATCCAGGTCGCAAGGGCGTCACCAATCTCGTGTGGGAGATCTTCGGGCGTATGGTGGCCGGCCGCACCGAGTGCGACGACGTCGAGCGCAGTAAACGTCTTTCGTGCCCAGTCGACGACTGCGGGCGATCCAAGCGGCGTCGGTGCGTCGAAGGTGAGAAGTAGCTTCGGTACTGCGGGTGACGCCGCGAGCCACGCAGCGTACGCAGTGACGACTGCGGTGACATCCGCAGGTGTGCCATCGACCGGGATCTCGCGCGGCCATTGAAGGAGCGGCCGTCGCGATGCGCGATCCGGGTAGGGCGCGTAGTACACGTCGCGCTCTTCGTCGGTGAGTCCGCGTTTGACGCCGTTCTGCAAAGAGCGCGCGAGAAACTGGTTTTCGTCGAGGACGAGCTTTTCGCCGACTTCGGGCGTTCGCATCAGGCGGAACAACTCCGCGCCGGCGGGTGGCCACTCGCTCCACGACATCGGCCGTAGAAAGGTCTCGAACACCGCGAGGCCGCGCACACGCTTCGAGTTACGCGCGGCCCAATCCATCGCGAGCACGCCGCCCCAGTCGTAGCCAACCAGCACGACGTCGCGGAGCTCGAGCGCATCGATCCAGGCTTCGAAATAACGCAGGTGATCGGCATAGCGATAGGCGATGTCGGGCTTGCCGGAATCACCCATTCCGATCAAATCCGGTGCGAGGCAGCGCGCGCGATCGGCGAGGTGGGGAATGACGTTCCGCCAGATGTACGACGACGTCGGGTTGCCGTGGAGCAAAACCACGTTGGGACCGCTACCAGCCTCGCGATACGCGATGTGAGAGTCGAGGATTGGCTGATTGCGCAAGTCGATCTGAATGTTGGCCATGACGGTTGCTCCGGGAGTGAGGGCGCGAAGTGCTCGCGACGTTCAACTTGCGGTGAATCGACCATTTACACCAGTGAATGTTCGTGATGAGAATCATCACTAACCGTGAGCTTAGCCGCGCTCGATTTGAACTTGTTGTTGATGCTCGACGCCGTCCTGACGGAACGCAGCGTCGCGCGCGCCGCCGAGCGCCTTCACGTGACGCCGTCTGCGGTCAGCAACGCGCTCGCCCGCCTTCGCACGGCGCTGGGTGATCCGCTGGTGGCGCGCAAGGGGCGCGGAATCGTGCCTACGCCACGCGCGAAAGAGCTCGCGCCGGTTCTCGCTCGTGCGCTCGCGGAGCTCGATGCGGCCGTGCACGGTGGCGCGTTCGATTCCGCGACTACGACGCGAACGTTCACCCTCGCGATTGCAGACGTCGGGCAGGTCGTTCTCATGCCGCCACTGGCTGCAGCGCTCGCCGCTGAGATGCCACACGCACGCTTGCGCGTCATCGGGATCGATTCGCTCGTGGCGCTCGGGGGTGTGGCAGGCAGCGAGGTCGATGTCGCCATCGGCGTCGCACCGCGCTCGCCGGGCATTCACAAAGAGCGGCTCTTCGACGAGCCGATTCCGCTCGTCGCTCGTGCGGATCATCCGGCGACGAAGCGAAGCGGCCCGCTCGAGTCGCTGCGTCACGTCGCAGTCGAGATGGTGCCGAGCAAGGGCTTTCACGACCTCGCCGCAACTGCGTACGCGCGCGCGGGCGTCGCACGAGAGGTGGTAATGAGCGTGCCTACGTTCACTGCTGCTGCGGCGGTCGTTGCGGGAACCGACTACGTCACGTCGCTTCCGGCATCGCTTCTCGACTACTTCGGCGCTCGCATGGGCTTGCGAGCGGTCGTGGGTCCCGTTCCCGAGCACACGGTCCCGATGGAACTCTCGTGGCACGAGCGGACGCATTCCGATCCCGCGATGGTCGCGTTTCGCGCGCTCGTGACGCGCGTGGTGTCGAAGGTTGCACGACCTCGCGCGGGCACGAAAGCCAGGCTCGGTCGCAGGCGCTACCGATCGCGTTGAATCAGCGGCGTCGTCGCTTGCGAATCGCGAGCGATAGGCCGAGTGCAGCGAGTGTGAGTTGCGTCAGCGTACCGGGGACGCGATGACCGATTCGCGTTCGAACGCTGCAGGACGAGTCGGTGTCGGAGCGTCCAGTGGGTTTCGACTTGCCCGCGTCGGTTTCTTCCGAGTTGGTGCCGCAGTCGAGGTTTACGCGGATGGGATCCGTTTCGAGATGAAGGTCCGTGTTGCCTACTGACGCGCGGATCACGATCGAGTGCCGGCCGATCGACAACCCGCTTTGTCCCAGGTTCTTTTGCATCGCGTAGATCAGGTCGCGTCCGCGCCCGAGATACAGGCCGCCCGTTTCGTGAGGCACTGGAGCAGATCGTTTGATCGACCACTCCTTTTCATCCACCCAAGTCGAATAGACGAGTGTGTCGCGCCACGGCAGCGCTTCGTCGGCGAGCTCGATCTCGAATTGGATGACGCATGCAGCGCCGCTGACGCTGCATGCGCCGCCACTATCCGAGATCTCGATCGACTCGAACGCTGCTGGTTTTGCCGCGATGCGACCGAGCGCAGCTGGGAGCGGCGCCGAGTCGACCACCTTGAACGTCGCTTCTCCGCTCAAGAACCCATCGTCGTAATCTGGTGGTGGTTTCAAGATCGACTCCCCCGCCTCACCTCGTAGATCGCAACTGACCGTCTTCGAGCTGAGCTTACAGACATCGCCCACAGACAACGTCTCGTTCGGCTTGATGCGCCAATCGAGCCCGAGGCGCACGCGTTCGACACTCACGCTCACGCTACGAGTCGAGCCGCCGTCTGGTCCACACTCGAAGCGTAGGTCGCCGACTTCCGTCATCACGGGTGTGCCAGGTCCGCCGTCCACTGGAGCGGCGCCGGTCCAGTCGGTCCCGGGCCACCAGGCGATGGAATCGAGGTTCACCGGAACTTCGCCGGCGCGAGGAATGAACTGATCGGGAGCGCAGGGGAACCCTCCGCAAGCGAGCGAGACGTCGGGCGCGAGCAGGAACGTGCCGGCGCAAGTCAGTGCTGCGAGAAGGCGATATCTGACCAAGAGTGAACCCCCCTGAGCCCGGCCGCTCCGAGCTGCATCAGTAACTTTACACGAGACGATGCGCATAAACGATCGCCGCCACGAACGGCGCCGACTCGAGCAAAACTGCGCAACGGTGGTGCCCCGTCGCAGCCTGCGATCTGCAACTGCGCTCGAGATTGCAGGTGCCTGCCTCATCGCGACCCTTTGCTGAGTTACCCAGGCACTGCGTACGCAGGGGACGGCCCGTAAGGAGACGAGTGCCATGAAGCAGCTACGAAATAATGAGCACGCTCGATTCAGTCGAGTATTGGTGCGCACACAGTCGCTCGGTATCTTGCTCGCCTGCGCGAGCGTCGGTGTAGGCGCATGCAGCAAGAACAAACACGACAGCGACGAAAGCGCAGTCGAAGCGGCAGACGCTGGACCCGACGGCGCTACGGAGACTGAAGTCGATGAAGCAGGTAGCGGCGGAGCTCAGGCAGGAACCGGAGGCCGCAGCGGTGCAGCTGGCCGTGGAACCACCTCGTCGACGAGTGGCAGCGGCGGTTCTGCCGGTTCGCGGCCTGCAGCTAACGGCGGCAACGGCGCAGCGCCTAACAGCGGAGCTGCCGGCGTTGAGGCGGCGACTCCCGTCGCCGGTGCTGCTGCAGACAGCAGCGCGGCTGGCAGTCCTGAAACGAGCCCGGAAGCGGGAGCACCGGCGCCTGCCGCTGGTAGCGGCAGTAGTGACGCGGGAGCAGGTGGATCGGCCGCCGCTGGACGCGGTAGTTTTCCGGGCTTTGGCGGCACGGGCGGCCCACAGTTCCCCGGGTTCGGTGGAGCAGGTGGTCCACAGTTCCCCGGTTTCGGTGGAGCGGGTGGCTCACAGTTCCCCGGCTTCGGTGGTCGTCCCGGCTTCCCCGGTCGCGGTGGATCCGGCGGCCAAGGCGAAGCCGGATCCGCTGCAGGTGAAGGTGGATCTGCAGCGGGTGCAGGTGGCGCAGGCGCAGGCGGTCGGCA
>DASRXR010001097.1:0-7567 GCA_035687405.1 Polyangiales bacterium | reverse complement strand
ACATAGGACGTGAGTTCATGCCGCAGCATCGTCGAGTCGAGCTCACGCGGCGTGATCGCGGTTGGGTGAGTTACCGTTGCGCCGCAGCGGTTGTCGTCGGGCTCTCGTTCAGCTTGCCGATCGGAGCGGCGCACGCGTTTTCAGATCCACAGGCCTATGCCGACCCGATCGATCTCGGTGGTGGCGCCGGCCGCTGGTTCACTGGCTCATCCGCAGATGGTTTCGGGTGCAACGTCTGTCATACCGGCAAGGCGGGAGATGCTCTGGTCGTGTCGGGTCTGCCCATGGATGGCTACACGCCGGGACGCGCGTACGAAGTCGTATTGACCTGGCCGCCGTACGTTCTCGATCTCGCGCTCATCGCCGAGTTCACGAACGAAGAGAAGCTCGGCGTCGGTGCGCTCGCACTTCCGCGCCCGGAGACGCTGAAAGTCTCCGAGCGCTGCTCCGCGGATCAAGGCGGAGAATCACCCGCATCGCTGCACGAAGCCGACGGCATGCGCGAGCTCGTGAGCGTCGTCGATTGTGGCGCGAAGTCGGTGCGGTTCCAATGGACTGCGCCGCTTTCAGCCGCAGGACCGGTCTGGTTCAACGCAGGGTTCGTGACTTCAAACGAAGACGCGAGTCCCGCCGGCGATGGAGTCACGCTCGTCTCGCGTGCACTCGCTACAGCTGGCGCTCCGCTCGAGACGCGACAGATCGCGCAAGGCTGCGCGGCGGTCACGCGAGCTCGGACACCAGCGCCACTCTCCGGCATCGCGCTGCTCATGGGCGCGTTCGTGTTGCGGCGCGTTCGCCGTAAGGAGTTGCGAACATGAGCTTCACTGAACGCAATTTGCGATCGTTCGGATTGGCGGCGGCGTTACTCGCGATCGCATGCGTCGAAGCGCGGCCGGAGGAGCCGCTCGGAGAAGCGCAGTTCGTCGCCTCGGGCGCGCTCGCAACTCAGGACTACGTTCCGGCCGGGCCGCGGGCGGGCGGCTCGACTCCCGGGACTTCCGGCGCCGGCTCGACGATTCCACCCAAGGTTGCGACGGCAGGGACTGGAAACGTCTCGCAGCCGCCGGCTGCAACGGCGTCTCAACCCACTGCCGGCTCGGCCCCGCAGGCAGGGTCTGGTGCAGCTGGCAGCAGCGCAGCAGGCCGCGGCGGAGCCGCAGGAATGTCGGCCGCGGGCGAAACGCCGGTGACCGGGGGTGCCTCCGCCATGCCACCCGGCGCAGGTGCAACCGCTCCAACTGGGACCCAAGGCACGCTCACGATCGACTTCAAGTCGGTGACCTCGGGCGGCAACTACGCGCCGCGTAACGTCGGTGCTGTGTGGATCGAAACAGCTGCGGGCATGTTCGTAAAAACCATCGAGCGCTGGGCCGGGATCCGAGCCAATCACCTCACGGCGTGGAACGCGGCCTCGAGCGGCTGGGGCTCCATCTTCGGCGGTGGCAACACGGCGGACATGCTGGATGCAGTGAGCCGAGCCACGCTGCGTTCGCACGAGATGCATCAGACGATGTGGAACATGAAAGACTCGACCGGCAAGGTCGTCGCGGACGGGATGTACAACCTCGTCATCGAATGCACGGAGGACAACCGGCGCGCTGGACCGGTCGCGAAGGTCGCGTTCATGAAAAGCCCGACTCCGCAGATGGTCACCGCGCCCGACAAAGCTCCCTACACCGGCCTCGTCCTGAACTACCAACCCTGACTCCGTGATCGCATCGTCTCGAAGCCGCCGGCGCAGCTGCTGGCTGCAGGCGTCCGCGTCTGTAATCGCTCTGTGTGCCTGTTCCTCGCACGCGTTCGCGCAAGAGGCGGCCGCTGCAATCTACGTGCGCTCGGATACGGATCACACGGTCGTCGTCGCACCGCGCCTGCGCGTCACGACGCCGATCGTCCCGACCACGCGCGTGAGTGTCACCTATGCGGTCGACGTCTGGACGAGCGCGTCGGTCGACATCATGGCGTCCGCTTCGAAAGTCCCCGTTACCGAACAGCGTGACGAGCTCGACGTCTCGCTCGATCACGAGCTCGAAGACATCACACTCACCGCGGCCTATCGATTCTCGAACGAGCCGGACTACGTATCGCACGGCGGCTCGGGAGGCTTCAGTTACGACTTCGCCGATAACAACAGCACAGTCGCAGTGGGGATCGCGGGTAGCGGAGACAAGGTTGGCAAAGCCGGAGATCCGAGGTTCGAGCGATCGACTGGGACGTTCGGCGGAAGACTCTCGTTCACGCAGGTGCTCGGAACCGGCACGCTCGCGCAGGTGATGTACGAGCTCTCGCACGTCGCTGGTTACCAAGGCAGCCCGTATCGCTACATCCCGATCGGGAACGATGCGGAGTGCACGTCGGCGACGGAGGGTCAGAGCGGACTATCGTCGCTCTGCGTTCCAGAAGCGAACCCGAACGAGCGGTTGCGTCATGCTGCATCGATCGAACTTCGGCAGGCGCTCGGTGACCTGCTCTCGCTTGGCGGCGCGTATCGCTTCTACACCGACGACTGGGGCGTGCTCTCGCACACTGTTCGCGCCGATCTCGCCTGGAAGCTCGATGCGGACACCATCCTCAGCCCACGCTATCGGTTTTACCTTCAGAACGCAGCGAACCACTACCGCTCGCGTTACGCCGAGCCACAGCGGTACGTGACGACTGACAAAGAGCTCTCGCCGTTGTCGTCGCACCGCATCGCGCTCGAGCTCGATCGCCTATGGCGCTTCTCAGGCAGCCCGGTGCTCACCAGCACGATCTCAGCAGCCGCTCTCTTCTACTCGTACGACGACTTCATTCCGCTCGATCACATCACTGCATTCGAAGTCAATTTTGCGCTGGTGTTCACGCCATGACGCAACGACTCATCCTCCTCGCATGTTTGTCGATCGCGACCCTCACCCAGGTCTCGATCGCACGTGCTCAGGTCGTCGTCGTGCGCGTCGACCCCGCCGCAGAGCAGATCAGTGAGGCACTCGAAGCCGGCCTTACGCAATGGAACGTCGTTCCTGATCCGGGTTACTACGCGGAGGCGCGCCGACTTGGAATGGATCCTGCCAGTGAGTACACGCTCGAGCAGCTCGTTCCGCCTCTGCGGACAATGATCGCCGTCGTGCCACGCGCGGGTGGTCAAGATTCGGTCGTCGTGGAGTTCCGGGATGGCGGCACCGGCGCGAGCCTTGGAGAAGCCACGATTCCGCTTCAAGACGGCGAAGTGGGAGATGAAGGCCGGAAGGCGCTCGATGGCGAGCTAAGCGGCCGTCTCGGGATGCCGCCGCCAGCTGCAGACGAAGGTGGCTCCAGTACTTCCGAGGCCGGCGCGTCGGAGAAAGAGTCGAACGACGAAGTGAGACCGCTCGTGCGCGTGTACGGTGGCGCTGGGTTTGGAATGCGCAGCTTCGACTGGCCGTCGTCCGGCGAGCGCCGCGCGGTCGAGACCGGCGTATTCCCTGCGCTCGAGCTCGGAATCGAGTTCTTGGTCGCGCTCGGAGACTCCGTCGCGCTCGGTCCGAGTTTCGCCTATCAGACCTCGATCGCACACGAGATCGACGAAAGACACATCGCAGGTGAGACGGACAGACTGCGAATACGCGCGCACCGCCTCGATGTGACGTTCGTCGTGCAGGTCGGGTCGGCCTCGAGCTTTCAGGTCTCGCCAGCGATCGGCGTTGCGATGCACAACCTGCGTCCGGAGGTCCATCACCTGCTCACGCCGAGCTACTCGCTCGTGGGTCCGGTGGTGCGTCTCACGTTCCGTATTCCGATCGGACCGATCGCACTGCGGATTGCGCCGGAGGGAGCCTGGTTGCTCACCGATGACCCGCTCGAAGAAATCGGAGTGAAAGGCGGCGGGCCTTCCGTCGGCGGAGAAGTGGCGCTCGAGTTGCCCCTCGCCCAGAAGCTCGGACTCGAGCTCACCGCGCGCGACGTCCGCGCCTGGTTGCCATCGCGGGATGGCGCGAAGGCGACCGACACGGGATTCTTTGCGACGACCCGACTGGTGTGGCAGCCATGAGCGGCAAGCTTTACAAACTCACGTTCACGCTCGCGCTGGCGACAGCCGGTGCGTGTGCCAACGAAACGACTGAGCTCGTAGTCAGCACGCCGGATCGCGCGTCCTTCGAGCAAACCGTGTACCCAGTTCTGATGCGCGACTGTGCGTTTTCAGCGTGTCACGGGTCGGCCGAACGGTTCCTGCAAGTGTTTGGCCCGGGCCGCGGTCGCATCTCGCTCGACATCAAGCCGCTCGATCCGATCTCGCCGATCGAAGTCGAGCACGCGTACAATCGCGCGCGTTCGATGGTCGACGCGATCCATCCGGATCAATCCCTGTTACTCCGCAAGCCGCTCGCGACAAAAGCGGGCGGCTCCGGCCACGAAGGCACGGACGAGCTCGGTCGAAACGTCTATCAATCCAAGCTCGATCCTGCCTACGCAGCGATCTCGGCCTGGGTGCTCGGAACGAGTGCGACGGTGCCGGCGGGCGCGGTGCCGAGTGGTTCGAGTGGCCTACCGAGTGGCACACCGCCTGGATCCGGTGTGCAACGATGAGGAGAAGCGCATGCGTCATCTAGTGGTGTTGTCGTTTGTCGCCTCGCTCGTGGGCTGCGCTGCAGTCGCTCCCTATGAGCGCGAGCGCCTCGCGAGCCGCGACATGCAGATGCAACGGAACGCCGACGCGAGCGCGGGTGAACAACATGCAAACGCGTACCGTGAAGCCTCGAGCGGCGCCGAAGGAACGAGCGGTGGTGGTTGCGGCTGCAACTGATCCGCCGCGTTAGTCGATGCGGAACGCTTGCAGGTTTTCGTCCGGGTCTCCGCCCCACAACATCGTCAGCTTCCATGGCTCCCCGATCGAAAACGCCATGTAGAAGTGGTGCGGGAAGAACACGTATTTCACGGGCGACGCGAGCTTCAAATCCACGAGTGCCAGCGGCTCACGCGCCACTAAGCGCGACTTCGGAATACGATAACCTTCGGCGTAGTGGCGCAAGTCGCGCGTGCGATGCGTCTCGGCGCGAACCCCGTGTGTCGAGCCACCCGGCAACAGCAACTCGAAGTCGAATTTGTCGAGCTGACGTTCGACCGCAACCGATAAGAACATTCCAACGACCTCGAATGGGATCGCATCGGCTGGATAGTCGTAGGTCTCGGATTTCGTGCGCTTGCGTGCTTGATAACTTTCGAGGGTCAGTCGCTTACCGTCCGCCGATGCCGCGATACGCGTTCGATCGACTTTGAACAGCCAATCGTGCCGCTCACTCAGGCGCGATCCCTGAAACACCGTATCGCCCGACCGCTTGAAGAACAGCTGCGTGTCTACGCCGATGAGCCTCAGCGAGGGCAAAACGGTCAGCACCGACCGCGCCCGCCACGGCTCGGGGAGCGGCGCGATCCGGCCAGTCTCGGTGTCACGAACTCGCGTGTAGATACGAGTGCGTTCGATCTGCAATCTACCGTCGGCGAGCGGGCGAATGATCTCACTCCCAGTGCCGAGTAGAAATCCGTCGCTCACTTCTGCACGACTCTCCGACGCGGGAAACAGTCGCGAAAGTGGGCGCTCCGGCCGGATGCGCTCGAACCACGAGTCGTACGCATGAGTCACACCGGCTGAAGCGACCGAGAACGCGATTACACAGCACGTGAAGCTCAGAATGCTTCGCATGCGCGAATGGTAGCGCGCGCCGGAGCTGCGCGCGTACACGACGAGACCGTATCAGCGTTACGTACGCGGGGTCGGGCGGCTCGAGAGGCCGGTCGGAGACCGCCCGCGCAACAACGCGTACGCCCCACCCAATGCGACCGCGATGATCGGAATGAGCATCGCATCGGAGTGGAACGCCGCGGTCGTGCTCGCGCCCAACACGGCCCCGACCACAAATGCGCCCGCGATCGTCAGCAACAAGCGAACCCGCTCTGGATGCGGCCGCTCCGCTGGGTTGTGCCCGAGCGCGAGCTTCACGTGCAGCGCAACCGACGCGCGACCGCTCAAATACCTGAACCAACGTGCGGCTTCGATTCCGAGATCCGTCACCACACCCGTGAGGTGCGTGGTCCGCACGACTGCGCCGGAGAGTCGGGTCACGAGACTATTCTGCATCCCCATCGCCGCGCACAGGAGCAGCGCTTTCGCATCTTGATGCCGCGGATCGTTCACCGCTCCGAGGTGGGTCGTCGCGAGAAACACGGCGAGTATTCCCGCCTCCACGAACATCGCGATGCCGTACGCGTTCGAAGGGCGGCCAAAGAAGTTGCTCTCTACGATCATGCTCGCGATGAACGCGCCCGAAAAGAACGCGACGATCATGGCGAGCGCAGCGACAGATGCGGAGACGTCGCGGCGTACCACGTCGCTCGCGAAGCGGCCGACGTTGCCGGTGACGTGCGACGTGAACACTCCAATGAGAACGAATCCACCCGAGTTCACGAAACCGCCGATGAACGCCAAGTACGCGGCAACGTGGCGATTGTCGCGCGCAGAGCGAGCTGGACCTTGCTGACGAAACATGACTCCTCACTGGAGGCGTGACACCGGCTCGAAGCCGCCGTAAAACGTGTGCCAAGCGACGCGTGTGCATGATAGCGCGCTGCAGCCCGGAGCGGCGTCTGCGCGCAGAATCTGCGGCACGATCGAACGAGGCGCAGCATTTTGCAGGGTCGCGCGTGTGGCACACGGTGGAAACGGACATACACGCGACCCCAGGCTCGAACGATTCTGCTGACAGGTTCGACACAGTTTCAGTACCGCGTCCAACGCGACTCGTCGTTTGCACGCCACGTGCCGCGCGACGCGAGGTGGCGGCATAGCAGCGCCCCGGTCAGCGGATGCAGCCGAGCACATCCCCGTCGTGAATTGATCCTACAACTTCGACCGACTCACGCTCGAAGAACGCGCCGTACGAGTTGTCGCCCACACCGTATTCGAAGACGACGAACTCGCGACCACTCGCGATCTCGTAGAAGTCGATTCGGCGAATCTCTTGCTGATCGACACGCTCCAACGCTTCGCCCGGCGTGGTCACATCCGTATGCGATGACTGCTGCACTGCGAGCAGCACTTGCTCGCCTTCGAGCTCCGACAACCCATCGACAGAGTCGATCCAGATCTCGCCCGTGAGCTGCAACGCAGGACTAGTGCGAATGTCAGCGAACTGCTCTCCGAACAAGCAGGCTTCGACTTCGTCTCCTGCGTCGGCCTCGCTGCACGTCGGCTCGTAGTCGAGCTCCGAGCCGCGGTCGGTAACGAGCGATGGAGCCGGCGAACCACACGCGCTGAGCAGCGCGACCGTGAACCACGAACATTTCAATGAAGGTTGCATCGAGAAATCCTTTCGAGCGGACCTCTCTGCAACGGCGATACCAGCCGAAAACCAGCCTGAGCACACATCTGAACGCGCTACGCGCCAGAAGCACGCGGCGGCCGCCGGCGACGATGAGCTAGTTCCGCCGCTCGAACCGTCACCGCGCCGCGATCGTGGGAAAGCTACGAAGCCGCTGCGAGCGAGCTCGCAGCGGCCAAAGCGTTCCCGACGCGAGCTACATGCCCATGCCGCCCATACCACCCATGCCGCCC
>DASRXR010001096.1:0-18561 GCA_035687405.1 Polyangiales bacterium | reverse complement strand
TTCGCCGATCTCGGCGTCGATGCTGCGCGAGGGGGTCTCGCCGTCTTCGAAGCGACGGAGTATCTCGCGTGCGAACGTCACATCGATCCGACGATTCACCTCGTGCTTTGTCAGATCGCGTTGATCGATCATCGCCGCGTCGGCAACGCAGACGTGGAGCGCATGGGTGAGGGACTGCGTAGGCTTTGCGAGCGGCTACTGCGGGTGTACGCACACGAGCACCCGGTGGTGGTCTACGAAGGCTCGTCGCATCCACTCGTCGCGCCACGCATTACGCGCGTAGCGCTAGCGGATCTCGCGGACTGTGGCGTGTCGGAGCTTTCGACCTTGTATGTGCCACCGGTCACTTCGAAAACGCAGAGTGCGTGTTCTCTTCCGTTCGAAGCATCTCCACCACGCGAAGGGGGAAGTTGAATGTCGAACGACACGCTATTGGAACTGGAAGAACTCGATCGGCGGCCCAGCGAATCCACCACCGATGGGCCCGCTATCGGCGCCGAGCCCAACAAGCTGCGCGCCAACTTGTCGCAGCGCGCACGCGTCCAAGCGGACCTCGGGCTTGCTCGAAATGCGTTGGAGGACAGCATCCGTGCGTACCTCGACGAGGTGGGCGAATTCGACACCCTTCTGTCCAGGATCCTCGAAGACTTCAAGAGCACATCAGCGAACCTCAAACCCGCCCAACCCGCGGATGCAACGTTCGCTTTGTCTGCGCGCCTCGGCGAGTCGCTGCGCGTGTACATCCGTGATGTAGTTCTCAGTCGCCCACCCCAAGACGAACCAAACATGGTCGATGCGATCGAATGTAGCGTCTACCTTTTCACTCAAGCGGAAACGGAGCTCCTCCGAGCGCGCGAAGGCGACGTACCGGACGACGACACCCAGCTGGCCTGGATTCGCGCGCACCGAGGTGCGGCGCGCGCTCTCCACTACTGGATGCTGCTCACCAATGGTTCAAGCGACGCAGGGTCCAGGTTCGAGAAGGCCAAACAGGACTTCGCTCGGACTCAGCAGCAAAACGGTGCGCCGTATGTCTGGTCGACGCGCTTTCTCGCGTATCTCTACTCGCTGCGCGCGGAACCCGGCGATTTTGAGCAGGCGCGCCAACTACTCGAACGCGTGATGCAATTCGATTCGAGCCTCCAGTCGTCGATCAACCGCAGCCTCGCGATGCTCTTCAGCTACGAAGCCGCAGCCACCGGCCTCGACGCAACGGTACGCAGAGACGCCGCGCGCGCTGGCGTGAACGCCGGGGCGACCGCGACGCGTGAAGACGCGGAGGACTACGTCGCGGCCTACTTCACGGCTGCGAACTGGTGGTTGCTCGCGATGTGTGAGCCCGATCAGCAGAAGCGCGAGATCCATCAAAAGGGGCATCGCGCTGCCATCGAAAGCGCACGTGCTCGCTCGATGAACGCGATCAGTCAAGCGCTCGTGACGCTGGCAGGTCTCCAGCTCATGGAAAGCCTCACGCCGGCAGCTTGTGAAACGTCGGCGCAGACCCCGCCGATCCAGGAAGACAAGGCCACCCAGGATGTGATCCAACTGCTGGACTCATTGCAGCTCGTGTTCCCGCTGGACCTCGAGACGCGCCTCATATTTCGTCGCGATCCAGTCTGGTCCACGATCAAACGATTCATGCCCGAGATTTACGCGGCGCGTCTCGGCCCCGCCTACGACAAGTTGACCCAATTCATTGCTGCGCCTGCGGGCACGAGGAAATCATGAAACAGATCTTGTGGGCGCTCGACGAGATCTCCAAAGATCCCTTCAACTGGGACTATCAACAAGCAAACCCGCTCGCCGCGCTCACTGCCGCTGGACTCGAGCCAGAGCAAGCTGCGCAGATGCTGGCCGACCTGCGAAGAGAAAGAGTCCATCCGCAGGACAGTTCCTGGCACAGTTGCGACTCTTGCTTCGACCCGGGTTCGGACCGGGACCCGTTCGATCCTCCTGCGCGTTGACAGGGCGCGTAGCTTGGACGAACGCGCTCGAACAACGCTGCGCTGCACGACATGCTCATCTCGGCTTTCGGCTGTGACATTCAGAAGCTCGTTCATGACGGTGAACGCAGTCGAATCTATTTCGCGCAGCGTTGTAGCGACGGCTCACCCGTCGTCATCAAGACACCGCGTAGCCAGCCGGCAACCCCTGACCGGCTGAGCGCGTTGTCACGCGAGTGCGAGCTCCTTCGATCGCTCGCTTCCGTGACCAACGTTCCCAACGTTTATTCGTTCGAACGCGAGGACGGGCAGTGGGCGTTGATCATGTCGCGGTTGCACGGACGCTCGCTCGCCGAGCGTCGGATCGCTGGCTCGCTCGAGCTATCCAGCTTCGTCGAGCTCGCGCTGAAGATCGCGAATCTGCTCGGTGAGCTACATCAGCGACACGTCGTTCACAAAAATCTCGAGCCGGCCAACCTGATCTTGAGCGACGACCCGGCTCCAACGCTGCACCTGATCGATTTCGCCAGCGCCACGTTATTCGGACAAGAGCCGAGACCGTGCATCGGGCCGGGCGGCGTCGAAGGGTCGCTCGCGTATGTATCCCCCGAACAAACTGGCAGAACCAGTCGGGCCGTCGACTATCGATCGGACTACTATTCGCTCGGGGTGACGTTCTACGAGCTGCTCACCGGCGCGTTGCCATTCGAACAACGCGATCCACTCGAGTTGATGCACGCCCACGTCGCGCGTGAGCCAGCTGCGCCGAAACAGATTCGGCTCGATGTTCCCGACGCGCTAAATCGCTTCGTGCTGAAGCTCTTGGAGAAGGATCCGGAGGCGCGCTACCAGTCATTGAGCGGATTGCGACAGGATCTGGAGCACTGCCGCGATCGAATCGCGGCTGGCGAGACGGATTTTTCGCTTCCGCACGACCGCGAGGACCGCCCGGACGGATTTCGCATTCCGCGTCGCCTGTACGCGCGCCGCACGGAGGTCGAGCAGCTCACGGCTGCGTTCGCAAATGCCTGTGATGGCCACACGACTTGGGTCGCGCTCGAAGGCAGCGCGGGCGTCGGAAAGACGAGCCTCGTGCGCGAGCTCGTCGAGCCGGTCGCGGCGAAACGTGGATACTACCTCAGCACGAAGTTCGGGCTCTACGACACCACCGTGCCGTATGCGGCGTTCAGGGAGTTGATCGACGGGCTGGTGCGCCAAGCCCTGACCGAGACGGCATCGGACCTCGCGGCTTTGCGCGAGCACATCCTGGCCGCGGCGAGCACCGCGTGTCCGGTCTTGATCGAGCTGTGCCCGGCGCTCGAGCTCGTGATTGGCCCGCAGCCACTTCCGCGTGCACTTGGTGCGACCGAGTCTCGCACGCGCATGCGAGAAGCGATCTACGCCTTGTTTTCGGCGTTATCGAGCTTCGGCCGGCCGATCTGCGCAATCCTGGACGACCTGCACCGCGCCGACGCGGACACCTGGTTCTTGTTGGAGGAGCTGGCTGAGATCCGCACTTCGTCGCTGCTGTTCGCGCTCGCGTTTCGCGATCACGAACCGCGACACGACAACGTCCTGCCGCCGCGGGCCGCGCTAGAGCGCCTGGCGCGCGCCGGTGCCGAGGTCCGCTGGCTACGTGTCGAGCCGCTGCCGCCGCAAGCGCTCGCCGCATTCATCCGAGAAAGCGGTACGACTGAGAACCCGAACCTCGCTGCAATCGTCGAGCTGGTGCATCACCGCACGGGAGGCAATCCGTTTTTCGTTCGCGCGTTTCTGCGCTCGCTCGAAGGGAGTCACGTCGCGGTCGAGCGCGATGCACTGACGCTCGAACGCGTCGAACGTACATCGCCGACCGACAACGTGATCGACTACTTGCTCCGGCAAGTCTCCAAACTCCCCGAACCCACGCAGCGGGTTCTGAAGGTCGCCGCGTGTATCGGCGGCAGCTTCGACCTGAAGCTACTGGCGGCGGTCAACGACTCGTCTGCGCTCGAAGACTTGATGCCGGCCATTCTCGACAGCTTCGTGATTCCGGTCGACAGCGCGGCAGTCTCGACGCTGGGAGAAACGTCGGGCCTGTTCCGCGCCCGATTTGCACACGATCGTGTGCAGCAGGCGCTTCTCAGCATGCTGACGCCCGCAGAGCGCATTCAGATCCATCGGCGGGTTGCTGAGCAGTTTTGGCTCGCCGGCGGGTCGCATGAGCTATCCGAAGCGTGGTTCCAAATGATCGGCCATCTCAACAATGCGCTTGGACAGCTCGATGATCCAGCTGAGCGTACACAGCTCGCCACGTGGAATCTCAGGGCGGCGCGGGCGGCGTTGACTCGAGCTGCGGCGGCGGAGGCGCTCGACTTCGCGCGCGCGGGAGTCACCGCGCTCGGAGAAGGCGCATGGACGAGCCTCGATGAGCTCACCAGTCGCTTGCACGTCGTCGCTGCCGAAGCTGCGCTCGTAGCGGGAGAGCACGACGCCTTCGCCGATCTCGCCAGGACCACAATCGAGCGCTCGAAGCACGTGCTCGACGTGGTCGCAGTCCGCGGACTCGAAGGCCAGCTGCACTACGGCAACTTCCAACTCAACACCGCCGCCGAAACGTACCTCGACGCGCTCGCACGTCTCGGGCTTCAGCTGCCTCGCGATCCCACGTCGGCAGACGTTCTCGAGGCACGTCAGCTCGCGGGACAAGCCGTCGCGGGGCGGCCTGCGGCAACTTTTCTCGAGCTGCCCACGTGCCAAGATCCGACGCACGTCGCCGCGATGGACGCGTTGAGCAAGTTGGCCTTCGTAGCAGCGAGCTTGGGAAGCAGCCTGCTTCCGGTTGCGGTCTGTCAGCTCGTTCAACACTCGCTCGCGTACGGCAATACGAAGCTATCTGCGATCGGCTACGCGCTTTACGGTCGCATGCTCGCCGACGGCGACGTCGAGTTCGCTTGCAGCTTCGGCCGACTGTCACTCGAGCTCGCGGAGCGCTTCGGCGATCGCGTGGTGCTCGCACAGATTCACCTCTATGCGAACTTCACATTGATGCATTGGGTGACTCCGATCTCCGAGCTCACGCCTTCGTTTCGCGCCGCGCTCCGCTATGGAATCGAGGCATGCAGCCCGTTCCTCGCTTCGAGCAGTGCTGCGACGCTTTGCATCTGCCGTTTCTTCTCGGCGGATCCTCTCGCTGAGCTCGTCCCCGAGCTCGCCGAGTGCTCCGAGATCGTGCGGCGCTTCCGCCAGCCACTCGTGCAAAACTGGCTCGATCTTTGGAGACAGGTCGCGGTGAATCTGCAATCGGAGCAGCCCGACTTCGAACAGTTGCGCGGCCCCTGGTACGACGAATCTGAGCGCGTACCGCTTCACGTCGGCGCCAACGACGCGAGTGCGCTCTACAACTACTACATGGCAAAGGCGCTGCTGTGTTATCTCGCCGGCCGGCCGCAGGACGCAGCGAATGCGATCGAGAGTAACGAGCCACATTGGGCGACCCTCGGGCGCGACATGTTGGCGATCCCGGTCACGTTTCTGGCGGGGTTGTGTCAGCTGAGCGCGTGTGATGGGGCCGAGCCGGAACGCCGAGCTCGGCTGGTCGAGCGCGCTCGCAGCGCAATCGAGGTACTGACTAAATGGTGCCCGTACAATCCACACACGATTCGCGTCAAGCTAGCAATTCTACGCGCCGAGTTTGAACGGGTCGAAGCGGGTGCGAGGGTTCCGCGGCTCGAGGGCTACCTCGAAGCCGTCGCTTTGGCGGAGCGTGAGGGCAACGCCTTCGAGTGCGCGGTCGCCCACGAGACGACTGCGCTCGCCTATCGAGCTCACAACGACGGTTCGGCGAGTCATCATTTGCGTGCCGCGCATCGCAACTACCTGCGATGGGGGGCAAACGCCAAAGCTGTTGCGCTCGAGCGCGAATATCCGGGGCTGATCTACCGCGCGAGTAGTGCCGAACCTCCATTGAACGAGTTGCTCGCAGGTGCGGGAGGACTCGACTTGGTCGACCTGCTGAGTCTGCTGAACGCTGCGCGTGCCGTTTCCGGCGAGATCAAGTTGGACCGCCTGCTCCAACACTTGATGCGCCTTCTGATGGAAAGTAGTGGTGCGCAGTCGGGCTATTTGATGTTGCCGCGGGACGATGATTGGCTCGTCGAGTGTGGGCAGACGACCGAGCGCGGCACCGTAACGCTGCTCGAGTCTCTGCCGCTCGATCGAGTCAAATCGCTCCAGCTCGGTATCTCGGTCGCGATCGTGAACTTCGTATCTCGGTCGAGCGAGACGGTACTGCTCGACGACGCAGTACACAGCGGGGCGTACACGATGGACCCATACGTGGTTCATAACGGCGTGCGCTCGGTGTTGTGCTTTTCGTTGCGCCGGCGGCGTGAAGTGCTTGCAGTCGTGTACCTCGAGAACAATCTCGTGCGCGGTGCGTTCACCCAGAACCGCCGCAAAATGCTCGAGCTCCTCGGCACCCAAGCTGTGGTCGCGCTGGAGAACGCTCGCTTGTACGACAGCCTCGAGCGCAAGGTCGAGGAGCGAACGCTCGAGTTGCATCACAAGAATGAACAGCTCGCCGAGGCACTTCAACGCGTGACGGAAATGCAGCAGCAGCTCGTCGTTCAGGAAAAGCTCGCGGCGCTAGGCTCGTTGACTGCGAGCATCGCGCATGAGATCAAAAATCCGTTGAACTTCGTCGCGAACTTCGCGGAGCTCTGCGTCGATTTGGCGGGCGAGCTCGAAGCTCGTCTGAATCAGTCGCACCAGAGTCCGAACGGCAGCGACGCGAGCGACTTGCAGGGTCTCCTCCGTGACTTAGTGCGCAGCGTGGGAAAAGTCCGCGAACATGGGATTCGCGCTAACAACGTCGTCGGGAGTATGGCGCTGCACGCGCGCACGAATCGTGGTGAGCCGGAGACTGCGGACCTTCACCGGTTGCTCGAACAGAGTTGGAGCGCGGCGAGGCAATCCCCGGACGGCTTCGAAGTGGGGCACGAGCCGAGGTTCACGACTCATTTCGGTGCGCTGCCGGTTGCGGAAGTGGTGGTCGAGGACATCGCTCGCGTGTTCACGAACCTTGTGTTGAACGCGCGCTACGCGATGCGGCAAAAGGTGCAACGCGGCGGCGCCGGCTATCTGCCGGAACTCGTGATCTCTACGTGCGATCGAGGTGAGCGCGTCGAGATCCGCTTGCGTGACAATGGCATCGGCATTGCGGCGGCGATGCTGGACAAAGTCTTCGTGCCGTTCTTTACGACGAAGCCTGCCGGCGAGGGCACGGGCCTCGGGCTTTCGATCTGTCACGATTTGGTCGTGCGTAGTCATGGTGGTTCGCTGCGAGTCGAAAGTGTCGAGGGTGAGTACGCCGAGTTCATTTTGAGTCTGCCGAAACGGTATCGCGCCCAGGCACGCCGCAATGCGCCGGCGTTGCGGTAGCCGAGTGCACCGCGAGCGTCAGCGCCGCATTCATTGCACTACCAGACCCGGTGTCGCGAGCCCGCGTCGTAGCGGCTAGCGACTTCGCACCTAGCGTCAGCGCGTCGCTCGATGCGGGACGACGATGCAAGTGGCCACGATGAGCTGGAACTCGGACAACTAGCGATTGAGCTCCGCGCGTGTCGCCCGCGCGGAAATCAAGTAGTGTTGGCCGCTTGGACATACGGCCCGTCATGATGCGTACCGAGCGGGATCTCTTCCTATCGGCAAATCCGGCAGACCACGAGCTAGGTGATCGCTGCGCGATCGAGAAGTGGATCACTGCTGGAGCGCCGCAATGACGCGGCTGACTCGCGCGCTCGCGGGAGCGTTCTTGCTGCTGGTGGCTGCGAGCTGTGGCACTGACGATTTATCGGTCAGGCTGACGCGTGAGCAGCTCCTCGACCCGGAGACCTGCAAAGGCTGCCACCCCAAGCACTACGACGAGTGGTCCGCGAGCATGCACGCGTACGCGTCGCGCGACCCGGTGTTCATCGCGATGAACAAGCGCATGCAAGAGCAAGCGCCCGAGAACGCCCAGTTTTGCGTCCAGTGCCACGCACCGATGGCCGTGCGCGAGAACGCAATCCCGAACCTCTCCGATCCGTCGACGATCCCGGCGCACCTGCAGGGCGTCACTTGTTACTTCTGTCACAACGTCGTGGATGTGAAGTCGGAGCACTTCAACGCGAACCTCGTGCTCGCAAACGACACGATCATGCGTGGTGCGCTCGGCAATCCCGTCGCATCGGCCGCGCCGCATGGTGTGATGCCGACATCGAAGTGGCACGACCCGAGCGGCATCGAGAGCTCCCAGATGTGCGGGACGTGTCACGACATCAAAGCGCCGTCCGGCAAGTTCATCGAGCGCACCTTTCAAGAGTACGAGATGAGCTTGAGCGCTCAGCCGGGTCCGGGAAGGTTCAACTCGTGCTCCGACTGCCATATGCGGCCGAAACCCAAAGAGGAGCTTGCCGCGGTGGGTGTCGACGGTGTTGGTCAGCGTAAGGTGCATTCGCATCTCTTTCCCGCGGTCGACATAGCGCTCACGCCGGACATGCCGAACCAAGACGCGCTGCGCCAGGTGATCGAAAAGAGCGAGCTGCAGGCGTGCACGCTCAGCATGTTCGAGGTCGAGATCGGTGACTGGCGTCCCGGTGAGCCGTTCGAGTTCGTGGCCCAGGTAGAACACATCGCAGGTCACAGTATCCCGAGTGGCGCTGCCGCCGACCGGCGGATGTGGCTCGAATTCGTTGCAACGGACGAGGCCGGGCAGGTCGTGTTCAAGACTGGTCAGATCGCGGACGGCGAGGTCGAAGAAAAGCCGGATACGGATCCGAAGTACGATCCACAGTTTCGGCCGTTCCGCGATCACTTGATCGATAAGGACGGCAATGAGACCCACATGTTCTGGGAGGCCGTGGATTACAAGACCGACCTCATGCCGTACGCCACCGATCCGAACCCTGCCATCACACATACGGCGCAACGCACGTTTCGAGGAGCACCGCTTCTGAAGGTGCCCGTGCGCATGGAAGGCTGGATTCGTCTGCGGCCGATGGGCATCGACGTGTTGCAAGACCTCGTGCAGTCGGGCCACCTCGATCCTGCCGTGATCAGTGCGATGCCGACGCTGACCGTGGCGCACTACGAGTTCGTCTTGAATCCGTCGAACCAGACGTACAAAGGGCAGTCGCTGCTGACCGATGCGGAATGCAAGCAGTTCAAGACTCTGTCCGATGTGACGGCGGCTCAGCCCCAGATGTGATCCCGGCCGCCTTCGTGACCCTCGGGAAATAGCGCGACCGCGCAACTGTTCGAGAGAACATCAGGTGACTGCGCTCCAGTATCACAATCCAGCAACCACCCATCGACGCTGACAGCTGCAGTTGGTGACGGGTTGACTCGTCTTGAACGTTGCGAGTAGTTGCAGCGCGTATGCGACGTTCTCGATGCACCTCCTCGTTTGCAGTGAACGCGATTCTTCGCGCGTCGTTCGTAGTCGCGCTCTGCAGCGCCTGCAGCTCGGATAAAGCCGCACCCGCAGGCACGGCCGGTTCACAAGCGAGTGCAACTAGCGGCGCGAGCGGCGCGGATACGAGTGCCGCAGGATCGTCCGGCACGCGCGCACTTGCCGGTTCAGGCAGCACGGCCGCAGGCTCCAACGCTGTCGCTACTGCCGGCCGGTCTGCAGCTGGCAGCGGCGGTGCTGCAAGTCCGGCAGGAAGCGGTAGCGCTGGCAGCAGCGCTGCCGGTAGCGGACGGAGTACCGGCGGCACTGCAGGCATTGCAGGTGCTGGCACGGCCGGACAACCTGCACCTGCGGGCGCGTGCACGCGCGAAAGCCTCAAGGCTGCAGTCGACGGCTACTTCACTGCGCTTGCTGCGCACGACCCCGCGATGCTGCCGCAAGCAGCGACTATCAAGTTCACGGAGAACGCGAAAGAAGCCAAGCTCGGCGAAGGCTTGGTCTGGAAGTCCGCAGGTGCGGTGAAGTTCACGCGCAGCTTGTTCGACACCGAACGCTGCGGCACGGTGACTGAAGCCGTGTTTCCGAACGGCAGCGCAGATACGATCTTCGGCTTGCGACTCAAGGTGGTCGATCAGAAGTTGACCGAGATCGAATCGATCGTCGTCGATCCGGACTCGGGCTTCTTTCCGACCCCGATGGGCATCTTGAACTCGAAATCCGAGCAGTGGGAAGACATCTTGCCTCCCGAGCAGCGCGGCACGCGCGAGCAGCTGGAAGCGGCAGCGAAAGCCTACTTCGATTCGTTTGGCGACTCGTCGGTGAAGCCGCCGTACGCAATGCCGTGCGATCGGCTCGAAAATGGTTTCAAGACGACGATGGGTGATTGCGGGAACCTCGGCGGCGCAATGGGGATCAAACATCCAGCACAGCGCTATCCGTTCACGGATCTCGAAGCGGGTTTAACCGCGGGTTGGGTGTTGTTTGCTGGCGCGGACATCGACTTCCACATGTTCAAAGTGGTGTCGGGTAAGATCCAGCGAATTAACGCCGTGGTTGGTCCGGCAGTGCGCTCGTCTGGTTGGGAGTAGACACGAGCAACTCGCCGCGTGCGTTTCTGGAGGGATCCATTAGGCTCCCCCGATGACGCAAACTGCCGAGATTCAGGTGAGCGCTCGACGTGGTGGGATTCTGTTCGATCTGGATGGAACGCTCGTTGACAGTGTCTATCCGCACGTGCTCGCGTGGCGAGAAGCGTTGCTCGGCGTAGGCATCGAGTTGGACGTTTGGAGAATCCATCGACGCATCGGGATGAGCGGAGGTCTGATGGCAAATGCGATCTTGCGCGAGACAGGGCGCGAGGTCACGGCGACCGATGCGCAGCGGTTGCTCGATTTGCACGCGCAGGCGTACGCGCGCCAGGCAGCTGCGATCAGGCCGCTCGCGGGCGCACGCAGGTTGCTCGATCATCTCACGAGTGTGAGTGTGCCGTGGACGATCGCGACGAGTGCACGGCTCGATAGTGCGAGGCCGACGCTACTGGCGCTCGGTGTCGGTCCGGAGATTCCGATTGTGACGCGTGATCAAGTCACGTACGCAAAGCCGGATCCGGACTTGTTCTTGGCGGCGGCAGCGCGACTGAATCTCGACATCGAGAACTGCGTCGTGGTGGGTGACAGTGTGTGGGATCTGCTGGCGGCGCGTCGTGCACGCGCGTTGGGAGTGGGCTTGTTGTCAGGCGGATACGGGCGAGACGAGTTGGAGCGTGCAGGTGCGTACCGGGTCTACGAAGATCCGGAGGACTTGTTGCGTCACTTGGACGAGATCGGTGTGCGATCAGCGGTCGGTTGACCTCGCGCAAAGCTCGCTCGGAATTTTTCAGACTCAGCCGAAGTTCGGACGTTGCTCGACCGGCAAACGCACGAATTAGGAGGCGAAGTCACAGAGCGACTGACTCTCGAGGTGACTTGAAACACTTTCGGAATTTGCTCCGAGGCCTAGCGTTGTTGGTATTCGAACCTCAACGCAAGGAGACTGCGGATGTCAGCCTATTGTGTGTTCTTGGTGCGGGAGATTTCGGATCCTGCGAAGCTCGGTGAGTATCGGCAGAGTGTGGTTGCGAACGTGACCAAATACGGCGGCACGTATCGGGTCTTGGGAGGCACGTGCGATGCGACTCGGAAGACTACGCGCCGTTGAAGAAGCTGCGCCTAGACGCGACTCGTTGTGAGGCGTTCTTCATGGAAGGTCTACCCGACCAAGCCGCTGCGCGATGAGCCCGGACTTTTCTTGAGTATCTGCCCTTGTCGGCGACGATGAGAAAGCCGTGCGATGCGAGATGATCGAGAAACGACGCGTAGAAGTCGACGGTGCCACCGCTGCCGCAAGTCCACACGACGAGCGGGTATTTGCCTTGAGTTCCGGGCTCGTCGGGCACGAACAGGGAGTGCGTCGTGAGACCGCTTGCCGTGGCGACGCGCCGCACATCGAACGGCCCTGCGGCACCGGGATCTTCGACCGGTATGCGGCGAGGCTCTCGCCGTCCGGCGACGGTCCGCGTGAGTCGAATTAGTAACTGCTCGAACCGAGGTCGATGTTCTCGGGCATCGGAGCTCAGGCTCCAGTTTCGTTCCAGGTCACGAGCTGAAGGTTTAGTAGTGCAACCGCTTCCGCGGGTTCGGAGGTCGCTGCTATCGCTCGAATCTCTCGAAACGAACGGCGGAGAACCTCACGCACTCGCTCGAGGTCTGCTGCCGACATCGAGATGACGTTGTAACCGAGCCAATCCTCCGGACGCGGCGAACGCAGTCGCTGTAAGCAGACGTTCGTCCAATGCGCCTTCACCCGAGACAAATCTTCGGCCGACGCACTGCCCGTATCCACACTGAGAGACGCCGGTACGACGTAGTGATCCCCAGCGCGCACGAGCGCGCCCGCCGCTTCGAGCTTGCTCAACACGAGCAGTTCTTCTTCGCGTGAGAGGCCGAGCCGTTGCGCGATGTAGCCCGGAGCTCCGAGTGCCTTGCGATAGCCGGTAGTCTCCATCACCCGCAATACCGCGGCAGACCACGGTACATCGAACGCGACGCGCCGATGCGCAACACGCTGAGCATGCACTGCGCGCAGCTCCGCAACCGCGTCGATCGAAACCAACGCGTGCACGAGATCCGACGCGCGACCGCTCATGGCCTCGACGAGTGCGAGGAAGTCGTGCAAGCGCGGACGAGCTTTGCCTTGCAACCAACGTGCGACCGCATAGCGCGAATAGCCGCTGCGCGCGGCCAACTCAGTGAGCGAGGTACTGCCGAGCAACTCGGTCAGCCAGCGGTCGGGGTGGTAACCGCGCGGCCCTCGAATCGCGTCTGCACAGGCAGGTTGGAACTCGCGAAACGCGGATAGCACATCGATGCCGACGCGCGCGCAGATGCGAAGTGTTTCCGCGGCTGTCGGTAGTCGCCGGCCTGCTTCCCAGTCGCACGCGACGTTGGAGCGGTATTTCAGTCGGCGCGAGAACGCGATCTGAGAGCGCTTGCCGCGAAGCGCGCGGAGCATCTGGCTCGCGGCTTCGCGCCAGTCGACTGGTTGGAACATCTCCGCATTTTCGCACATCTCAGGGCATGGACGAGGGTGGTTTCGTTCGAACCCGGGAGAGTGGCCATTGCTACGAGTGCGTTCCCATCGATCTGCATGTCTCCTAGACGCCGACAGACGTGAACCGCTACCAAGCGTACTTCTTGAAAAAGTCCCACTGCAGCTGGGTCGCGCTCGCGTAGTTCGGACCCTCGCCAATGCACGACGGGCACACGGGCGCGCCGGCCCAAGCGTGCGGGAGATCTTGAAACGAACACATCTCGACCTGACCGTCGGGCGGGCAATCATCGTACACGTAACAGGAGCCGCTGCTTCCGTTCGTGCCGTTCGCAGGGATCGTCATGTAGGTGGCTTTGCACCCATTCTTCTTCGCCCACAGCGTCGCCGACGCGACGAAACTCGGATCGGGACTCAGCTTCGGGTCGTCACAGTTCGCAGCGATCAACGGGTCGGCCGTTCCGTGAAAGATGATGATCGGCACGTGCCCCGTCTTGCACGCACTCAAGTCGGAGAGCGTGCCGCCGGAGTGAGGCGCAGCCGCGCGAATATCCGTTCGATCACACGCGATGTGGTGCGTCATGTAGCCACCCATCGAGAAACCAGTCGAATAGGTGTGCTTCGGATCCAGGCACTGGTCCTGCTGCAGATCCAGCTTCATCGCATCCATGAACGCGAAGTCGACCGCATTCGGATTGCTCACGATCGCTCCGAGCCCACACAGCGCGCCACCGTCGCTGACGTTCCACGGCGTGAGAGACGCGACGGACGTGGCCGACGACACCCCTTGCCCATCCGGGAACACGACTGCGATCCCTTCGCTGTCTGCCAGCTTGGAATAGGTCGTCATGTCGTAGAGGTTTTGTCCGGTCTGATTTGCGCCGTGAAACACGTAGACGAATGGCAACGGTTCGGTGGGACTTGCTGTCTCCGGCAGATAGGCGATGAACGTTCGTTTGTCGCTGCCGACGGTCACGGTTCGCATCGTCTTGCCACGCATACCCATGCGCGTGCCGCAGCTACCCGCCGCAGGGCTGCCCGCTGCGGAGCCGCTCGAGCCCGCTACTGCACTCATGCCCGCAGCCGCCATCATCCCGCCGCTGCCAGCGGCGACACCGGCGCCGCCGCCACTGGCTCCGGCACCGCCAGCTGCAAAAGCGCCAGCACCCGCCGGTAGGCCGCCGCTGCCAGCTGCAGGAGCCGCCAGCGGAGAACCGCCGAAGCCACCAGCGGCAAACGTTCCAGCCGGGCCCAGGACCGGAACATTCGCGCTACTAGAGTCCTCCGAATGACATGCCACGCTCAGTAACAACGACGTCCACACCCAAGACGAACACCGAAGCATCATTCGCAAATCGAACTCCTCGTTCGTTGCAAACTAGTCTGAGTGCAGAGGCGCAGCAATGTTGTTAGTTGCAACGTGCACGCAGCCGATCATGCGTGTAATTTGCTCGATCGTGACTGCCTCGGCTCGCGCCTCTTTCGCATACCCGGCCACGTGTCTCTGAGTGCGGGTCGACATCCGTGCATTCGTCAATCTAGACTCTGCCGATGTTGCGGAAGTCGACCGTCGCGAGCTGGACGTGGGTTGCTGCATTCGTCGCGAGCTGCAGTTCGGATGCAGCGAAACCGCCTGCGGCTAACGGCGGCGACCAAGCGGTCGCTGCTGCGAGCGGCAGCGGCGGGGACAACGCAGCTGGATCGACTGCAGCGGCGGCCGCCGGGACCTCTGCGGGCAGAGGAGCAGCCCAGGCCGGTACGACATCGCCCGGCACCGCTGGCCAACTCGCGGCAGGTCGATCCGGTGCGACCTCAGCAGGAACGGAGGCTGCAGCTGGCAGCAGCGGAGTCGCGGCTGGGAGCGGCGGTGCAGGCACGGCCCCCGCCGGAATGAAGCCGTACAAGGGTGTCGCAAACTCGCCGTGCGCAGCACGCAAACTGCTCGGCGTGTCCTGGTATTACAACTGGATGCAGAGCGAGAACGAGCCCTGCACGGACGGACTCGGTGGCGAGTTCGTGCCGATGATCTGGGGTCACACCGGCGCCGAACGTCAGGCATCGGCGATTCAGGCATCCGTCACGAAGTTCGCCGGCAGCAAGTACGGTGCTGTGCTCGGTTTCAACGAACCCGACAACCCGAGTCAATCGGACATTCCGGTCGCCGAGGCGATTCAACTCTGGCCATCGTTCGACAACACCGCGTTGCGCATCGGCACGCCTGGAACCGCTGCAAACGCGAACCCCGGGCAAGCCTGGTTCAAAGACTTCATGACCCAGCTGAACGCAACTCCCAGTTTACGCGCCGACTTCCTCGCGATTCACTGGTACGGCTGGAACGCGGGCAGCTGCGATGCAAAAGCCTCGCAACTCGAAAACTATCTCAAGTGGGCCGAAGCGTTTCCGGGTGATCGCCCGATCTGGATCACAGAGTGGGGTTGCTTGAATCAGAGCGCACCCGACGAAGCCACCGTGATCGCGTTCTACAAAGCCGCCGTCGCGATGTTTGCGAAACATCCGCGCGTCGAACGCTACGCCTGGTATCCGTGGTCGACGAACTGCAACCTCAACGCCAAAGACGGCTCGCTCACGAAGCTAGGTGAAGCGTACGCCGAAGCGCCGGCGATGCGCTGAGCATCGCCGGCTGCTCGGGCTCGGCTACTCGGCGGGCGCCGGCTCTGCCTCGAGCGGGGCGGCCCGCTCGGCACGCCGGCGACGCAACACCGTGAAGAACACCGGCGTCAGAAGCAGCCCGAAGAACGTCACGCCGATCATGCCCGCAAACACCGCGACGCCCATCGCGTGGCGCATCTCCGAGCCTGCGCCGTGCGACGACACGAGCGGCCAAACGCCCATGATGAACGCGATCGACGTCATCAAGATCGGCCGCAGCCGCAAGCGGCACGCCTCGAGCACGGCCTGCACGGGATCCAGATTGCCTTCCGCTTGTTTGTCCTTCGCGAACTCGACGATCAAGATCGCGTTCTTGCACGACAACCCGACCAATACGAACAAGCCGATCTGCGTGAAGATGTTGTTGTCAGTGCCATCGATCCAAACACCGGCGAACGCGGCGAGCAGACACATCGGCACGATCAGAATCACACTCAGCGGCAACGACCAACTTTCGTATTGCGCCGCGAGCACGAGGAACACCAGCAACACGCATAGCGGGAACACGAACAACGCCGTGTTGCCTGCCAAGATTTGCTGGAACGTGAGGTCGGTCCACTCGAAGCTCATCCCGGGCGGCAGCTCGCTCTTCGCAGCGCTTTCGATCGCAGCCAGCGCCTGGCCCGAGCTCGTGCCCGGCGACGGTGCGCCATTCACTTCGGCTGCGACGTACCCATTGTAGCGCGTCACGCGATCCGGCCCGTGCGTCGCATGCACCGAGAGCACGGTGCCGAGCGGCACCATTTGTCCGGCCGCGTTGCGCGTCTTCAGCGCACCGACGTCAGCCGGCGTCAACCGGTGATTCGCTTCGGCCTGCACGGTCACTTGGAACGTCCGGCCGAACCGGTTGAAGTCGTTCACATAGACCGACCCGAGATACGCTTGCATCGTCTCGAACACGTCGCTCACTGACACGCCGTGCGTCTTCGCTTTGTCGCGATCGAGCTCCGCGTACAGCTGCGGCACGTTGATCTGATACCCGGAAAAGAGCCCAGCGAGGTGCGGCGACTTCGCACCCGCAGCCATCAGCTTCTGCGTGCTCTCGTACAGCGACTCGAGCCCCGAATCGCCGCGATCCTCGACGTACAGCTTGAACCCGCCGATCGTCCCGAGGCCTTGCACCGCCGGCGGCGGAAAGACCGCGACGAACGCATCTTGAATCTCGGAGAACTTTTGGTTCAGCGTGCCCACGAGCGCCAGCCCGGACAGGTCCTTGGAGCGGCGCTCTTCGAAAGGCTTGAGCCCGACGAAGATCACGCCCGAGTTCGGGCTGTTGCTGAGACCCGCGATCGACAGACCTGGAAACGCGATCGCATGCTCCACGCCTGGCGTCGCAAGTGCGATATCGGTCATGCGGCGGATCACGGCGTCGGAGCGCTCGAGCGACGCCGCATCGGGCAGCTGCGCAAACGCGACCAAGTATTGCTTGTCTTGCGTCGGCACGAAGCCGGTCGGAACCCGTTCGAACGTGAACCACGTCAGCGCGAGCAGGCCCGCGTACGCGACGAGCGCAATGCCCGAGCGCCGCACGAGCTTTCGGACGAGCCCGACGTAACCGCGCGACGTCGCATCGAAGAACCGATTGAACGGCCGGAAGAACCAACCGAAGCCGCGCTCCATGACCCGTGTCAGTCGATCTTTGGGCGCATCGTGCGCGCGCAGCAGCCGGGCCGCGAGCGCCGGACTGAGCGTCAGTGAATTGATCGCTGAGATCACGGTCGAAAACGCGATCGTGAGCGCGAACTGTTTGTAGAACTGGCCGCTCAACCCCGGAATGAAGCCGATCGGGATGAATACGGCGCAGAGCACGAGCGCGATCGCGATGATCGGCCCGCTGACTTCGTCCATCGCACGCTGCGTCGCTTCGCGCGGCGCTAGACCGAGCGCGATGTTGCGCTCGACGTTTTCCACGACGACGATCGCGTCGTCGACGACGATGCCGATCGCGAGCACCAACCCGAACAGCGACAGCGCGTTGATCGAGAAGCCGAACATCTGCATCACTGCAAACGTGCCGACGAGCGACACCGGCACCGCTGCGATCGGAATGATCGATGCGCGCCACGTCTGCAAGAATATCAGCACGACCACGACGACGAGGAGCAGCGCTTCGAACAGCGTGCGCACGACCTCTTCGATCGACGCGCGGACGAACCGAGTCGGGTCGTACACCACGTCGTACGCGATGCCTTCTGGAAAATCGTGCGACAGCGTTTGCATCTCTTTGCGCACGGCATCGGACAATGCGAGCGCGTTCGAGCCCGGCGCCTGGAAGATCGGCATCGCGACCGCAGGTTTGTTGTCGAGCAAGCTGCGCAGCGCGTATTGGTTTGCGCCCAGCTCGATGCGCGCGAGGTCCGACAAGTGGACCTTCGCGCCGTCCGGCGACGTCTTCACGATCACCTTGCCGAACTCTGCTTCGTCGATCAGCCGGCCTTGCGCGTTGATGCTCAACTGGAAGCTCGCGTCGCGCGGCGATGGCTGCTGACCGAGGCTGCCGGCTGCGACTTGCACGTTCTGCTCGCGCAGCGCCAGGACGATGTCACTCGCCGTGAGCCCGCGCGCCGCGACCTTCTCCGGGTCGAGCCAGATGCGCATGCTGTAGTCGCCCGAGCCGAACAGATTCACTTCGCCCATGCCCGGGATGCGCGCGATCGTGTCCTTCACGTGCAGAAGCGCATAGTTGCGGATGTAAGTGTCGTCGTAGCGCCCGTCGGGCGAAAACAAGTGCACGACCATCGTCAGGTCGGGCGAGCTCTTCCGCGTGGTCACACCGAAACGGCGGACGTCTTCCGGCAACCGCGGCAACGCTTGTGCCACCCGGTTCTGCACTTGGACCTGCGCGCGATCGAGGTCCGCACCGATGCGAAACGTGACCGTGAGCGCCATCACGCCGTCGGCATTCGACTGCGACTGCATGTACAGCATGTC
>DASRXR010001095.1:0-21100 GCA_035687405.1 Polyangiales bacterium | reverse complement strand
CTTCGTCAGACCAAACCGCAGTGTGAGCTGCTCGAGCTCGGGGTGGATCGGCGCCGGCGAAAACAACTCCTGCTTCAGCCCCGGCAGCGATGAGTCGGTGTACTCCGGCAGCCGCGACTGGTTCGGCTTCGGCAGTTCCTCCGCCCCGCGCACGAGCGTCCGCGCGATCCCGAATAGGTCTCCCGGAAACGCGCGACCGCGCTCGAGCAAGTCGTAGTAGTCGGAGATCTCCTCCAGCTTCGCGACCGCCTTCTCGATCGACGCGAACGCAGTCGAGTAGCCCGGCCGCTTGTCCGCGCCCAGCTTGATCCGCAGCGTCTTGTCGCGTGCGCGCTTCTGCTCGATCAGCGCACCGTCCATCAACGCTTGAAAGCGACCCTTGAACGCCTTCAGCGAGTTTTCGACGCCGAACAACAACCCGCGGCTGAAGCGCGCTTGCTCCGGACCTCGGCGCCCGAACTCCACGAGTTGCCCGCGAAGCTCGGCCAAGTTTTGAAGCCGCCGCGGCAACGACACGCGGCGCTCGAACAACAACTCCGGCACGCTGAGATCGCGGCTCGTGTGGCCAGGGTGACCGGACGTGAACGTCAGCTGATTGTCCTGCGCGCCTGACTGCGAGAACGGAAAGTAGTGCTCCAGCTTCGCCGGCTTTCCGTTGCTGTAGATGCGCAGGAACGAAACGTCGAGGTCGTAGCGAGGGAAATTGAAGTTGTCGGGGTCGCCACCGAAAAACGCGATCGCGAGCTCCGGCGCGAACACGAGGCGCACGTCCTGAAAGCGCTGGTACTTGTAGAGGTGGTGACGCGCGCCTTCCCAGAGCTCGACGACCTCGCAACGCAGGTCGTCACTCGTCGCGCAGGCTTTCTCGAGTTGGGCTTGCTCGGCCTTCTTTGCGTCGCTGTAGGCTTGGCCGGACTTGTTCGCGAGCGCCGCCGCCATCCGCTGCGAGACGTCTTCGATCGAGACCAGCTGATTGATCTCGAGCGCAGGGCACTTCAGCTCTTCGGCTTGCGTCTTTGCGTAAAAGCCGGTCGCGACGTAGTCACGTTTTGGACTCGAAAGCTGCTCGATGCACTCGTGTGCGCAGTGATGATTCGTCATCACGAGCCCGTCGGGAGAAACGAAGCTACCGGAGCAACCTTGCGCGAGGCGCGCCGACGCCAAGCGAACGTGGTCGAGCCAGGCTTGGTCGGGCGTGAAGCCGTACTTCTTGCCGACCTCCGCGCTTGGAAACGCGTTCGGCAGCCACATGCCTTCGTCCGCACGGACGCGCGTGCTCGCCGTGAAGCAAGCATGAAGCGCGAACACGGCGCACGCGACTAACAGGAGCACTCGAGGACTGTGCATGCGCGCCTGTATACCTCGGATTCAGGCGCTTCGCCGTTCGGCCGTCAGACCGCCGGACCGCGGTCAGGCCGTCAGGACAACACGCCCGGCCGGACTTGCCCGCGCGATTCCACGCGCGCGGGTTCACGTTTTGGAAATGGGTCCAACGAATAGTTCTCCGCATCGAACCGCCGCATTCGCCAGCGAAACTCGAATGTGAACCCCGGCCAGAGTGTGGTGATTTTGCCGGTTCGCGTTTGGTACCAGCTGTGACAGCCGCCCGTCGCCCAAACCGTGCGCGCGAGCCGGCCCCGCAAGCGCTGGTTGAACGCGTCTTGCACCGACTTCTGCACTTCCAACGTCTTCAAGTCGCGCCCGCGTAGGGTGCGAATGGCATCGACCGCGTACATGATCTGCGACTCGATCATGTAGACGACCGAACTGTGACCGAGCGCGGTGTTCGGCCCGAGCAGCATGAAGAAATTCGGAAAGCCGCTGACCGTCGTGCCCAAATAAGCCTCGGCGCCGTCCTTCCAACGTTCACCCAGCTCTTCGCCACCGCGACCGCGTACCGGAAACGGCGCGTGCACTTCCGCCGATTTGAAGCCGGTCGCAAGCACGATCGCATCGTAGCCGTGCTCCGTGCCGTCCTCGGTCGTGATGCCTGAAGGCGTGACTTCGCGAATCCCGCTCGTGACGAGCTCCGTGTTTTTACGCTGCAGGGCTGCGAAGTAGTCGTTCGACAACAAGATCCGCTTACAGCCGATGCGGTACCCGGGCGTCAGCTTCGCGCGCAAGACCGGATCCGCGACCGCCTCATCCAGGTAGCGCAGCGCCATCCGCTCTGCGACGCGGCCCATCTCCAGCCACTTCGGCGTACGCAACAATGCGGGCGCCAGCACCTCCATGCGGACGTACTGCATCAGCCGCGCGAGCTTCTGCAGCCAGGCATGCTTGGCAAAGCGCGAGCGCACCGCGACGTCGATCTCTTTGTCGGGCTTCGGCAACACCCAACCCGGCGTGCGCTGAAACACCGACAACGCCTGCACCTCCTTCGCTAGCTCCGGCACGATCTGCACGGCGCTCGCACCGGTGCCGATCACCGCGACGCGTTTGTTGTCGAGCGCCGCATCCGAACGCCAGCGCGCGGTGTGGAACACGGGGCCTTGAAACGTCGAGAGGCCCGGCAGCTGCGGATACGACGGCTTGTTCAAGATGCCGCACGACGACACCAACACGCGCGCCGTGTACGTGCGGCCGTCTTCGGTTTGAACCGACCACGTGCCGCGGCCCTCGTCGAACCGCGCACCGACGACCTTACGGCGAAAGCGCATGTGTGGACGGACGCCGTACTTGTCCGCGCACCGTTCGAGGTACGTAAGGATCTCGGCCTGACCGGCGAAATCGCGCGACCAGTTTGGATTGTTCTCGAACGAGTACGAGTACAGATGCGAAGGGACATCGCACGCTGCGCCCGGATACCGGTTGTCGTTCCAGGTCCCTCCGAGACCTGACGCTTGCTCCAAGATTAGAAAATTATCGAGCCCGGCCTGCCTCAAACGAATGCCCATGCCGAGGCCGGCGAAGCCCGCTCCAACGATGAGAATGTCGATCTCCAAAGCGCATGCTCCTGGTGGATCAAACTTAGCTCGCGATCGAGACGTGCGCGATCGCGTTGCATTCGAATTGCAATGCTCGCACGCACACTGCTTCGAGCGCGACAAAGCTGTCAGAGGGACATTGCAGCGGAGAGCGGCGGCCGCTGCGCAGTGCCATCGGCTAGGATCGCGCGCTCGCGTGGGGTCCGGAGAGCTCGACGCGCGCGTTTGACTTCGGTCCCCTCTGAGCCAACAATCCCGCGGAAATGGCCGCTCCGGACAGCACAGGCACCCTCGACCAACTGACACCCGGCATGCCCATCGTGTACGCCGGGACCAAGGTCGCACGCGTGTCCGAAGAGCTCGCCGCGCGCTTTCGAGCCGGTGACGCCGTGCTCGTCGCAGCGAGCACGGGCGCGCTCTTACACGTGCCGAAAGCCGTGCGAGAGCTCGTGGCCGATGCGGTCCAGCGTGCCGAGTCGGCGTTCGGTGTGCTGAACCGGACGAGCGACGCGGCCATTTCGCGCTTCTTTGCAGGCTTTGCGGCGCGACTGTCCAACGACGGTGTGTGGGGCGAAGTCGCCGAAGCGAATCGGCGCGACGTGGAATCGGCCACGGCGCGCGGGCGTTCGACCACGCGGTTGATCGCGACCGAGCGCATGCGCCAGGGCATGATCGAAGGGCTCGCGGGCTTTGCTTCCGCTCCGAGCCGCCGAGGCGAAGTGCTCGATCGCATCGCACACGAGGGCTTCGACGTCGAGCTGATCGGTGCAGCCGTGGGCATCGTCGGCTTCGTGTTCGAGGGCCGGCCGAACGTGCTCGCCGACGCGACTGGAGTCTTGCGCAGCGGCAACAGCGTCGTCTTTCGGATCGGCGGCGATGCGCTGGGAACCGCGCAGGCGCTGATGCAGCTCGCACTCGTGCCGGCACTGCGCGAGGCGGATCTTCCCGAGTCCGCGGTCGTGCTCGTGGAAAGTGCGGAACACGCGGCAGGTTGGGCGCTCTTTTCGGACGCTCGGCTGGGCTTGGCCGTCGCGCGTGGGTCTGGACCGGCCGTCGCAACGCTCGGCTCGCTTGCACAACAAGCCGGCGTTCCGGTGAGCCTGCATGGAACGGGCGGCGCGTGGATGGTCGCTTCGAAGGCGGCGCGGGCGGATCGATTCGCCGAAGCTGTGTTCCGGTCGCTCGATCGGAAGGCCTGCAACACGCTCAACGTCTGCTGCATCGAGCGTTCGCGCGCGGCCGAGCTCGTGCCCGTGCTCCTCGATGCGTGTAAGCGGGCGGGCGACCGGCTGCAGCAAGCGTATCGGCTGCACGTGGCGCAGGGCAGCGAGTCGTATCTGCCCGGGGAGCTGTTCAGCCGTTCGGTCTCGGTTCGGCGTGCCGAAGGCGATGTGATCGAGCCGCAGGCGGACCTGATCGCGTTGTCAGAGCTCGGACGTGAGTGGGAGTGGGAGCAGACGCCCGAGATCACGCTGGTCGTGGTCGAGGACACCGCGCAAGCCGTGGCCGCATTCAACGCGACGAGCCCGCGCTTCATCGCGAGCTTGATCAGCGAGGACCCCGAGGAGCACGCCCGCTTCTTTGCCGGGACCGAAGCACCGTTCGTCGGCGACAGCCTGACGCGCTGGGTCGACGGGCAGTATGCGCTGAGCAAGCCCGAGCTCGGTCTCACGAACTGGCAGTTCGGCCGGTTGTTCGGCCGGGGCGGAATCCTGACCGGCGATACCGTCTATACAATCCGAACCCGCTACGTCTCGCGCTCGTGATCGGCTTGTGATCGGCTTGTGACTTGTGATCGGAGGGCCGGATTGCGAGTGTCGCGGGCATGGCCACGCTTCGCACCAATGGGCCTGCCAGCTCGAAGCTCCGCTTGATCCTGGGTCACGGTGCCGGGGCGGGCATGGACTCAGGCTTCATGAAGAGCTTCGCTGAGGGGCTCGCGGAGCGCGGCGTGTACACGGTGCGGTTCGAGTTTCCATACATGGTGCGAAGGCGAACGGGTGTGCGCAGTCCACCGGATCGGCCCGCGGTCTTGATGCAAACCTGGAAGGACGTGGTCGCCGAGGTCGGCAGTCCGTTCCGCACATGCATCGGTGGAAAGTCGATGGGCGGCCGGATCGCGAGCATGGTCGCGGACGAGCTGAACGTGGCTGGCCTCGTGTGCCTCGGGTATCCGTTCCATCCGCCCGGCCAGCCAGAGAAGCTCCGCACCGAGCACCTCGAGAAGTTGCGCACGTCGACGCTGATGGTGCAGGGATCGCGCGACACGTTTGGAACAGCCGCGGAGATCGAGAGCTACGCGCTGTCGAAGGCGATCCGGATACTGTCGCTCGAGGACGGCGATCACTCGCTCGTCCCGCGGCGCGCGTCTGGGCATACCACCGCGAGTCACTTTGCGACCGCGCTCGATGCGGTCGCGAAGTTCGTGAAGCTGCGTTGCGAGGTCCGAACGAAGGCGCGCACACCCTGAGGCTTTGGCAAGCTGCGCGAGACGCGCGAGGATCGAGCATGTTGTTTCGTCAGCTCTTCGACCACGACTCTTCGACCTACACGTATCTGCTCGCGGACGCGCAGACACGCGAAGCCGTGATCATCGATCCGGTGTTCGAACAGTTCGACCGCGATCGCGGCGTGATCGAGGAGCTGGAGCTCGAGCTGCGCTACTCGCTCGAGACGCACGTGCACGCCGATCACGTGACTGCGACGACGCTGTTGCGAAAGCGATTCGGCGCGCAGAGCGTGATCTCGGAGCGCGCGGGCGTCGTGTGTGCGGATCTGCAAGTCAAACACGGCGACCTGATTCGGTTCGGGGCGCACGCGCTCGAGGTCCGCGAAACACCCGGGCACACGGACGGCTGCTTGACGTACGTGAGCACGGAACCGCCGCTGGCGTTCACGGGCGATGCGCTGTTGATTCGAGGCTGCGGGCGCACCGATTTTCAATCCGGCGACAGTGCGCGCCTGTTCGAGTCGGTGCACGCGCAGATCTTGAGCTTGCCGGATGACACGTTGCTGTATCCCGCGCACGACTACAAAGGTCGAACCGTAACGAGCGTGCGCGAAGAAAAGCGGCACAACCCGCGGCTCGGTGGCGGGCGCTCGTCAGGCGAGTTCGTGAAGATCATGGCGGAGCTTTCCTTGCCCTATCCGCGCAAGATCGACGCCGCCGTGCCTGCGAACGTTCGGTGCGGCGGTGCCGACGCTTCGCAGCCTCTGGCTGCAACGCAGATCGATCCGAGCTGGGCGCCGATCGGGCTCTCACTCGCCGGAGTTCCGGAGCTCGATCCGGAATGGCTGCGCGATCACGCGCCGAGCGTGCAAGTGATCGACGTACGCGAGCCGGACGAATATCGGGGTGAGCTCGGGCATCTGACCGGCGCGGAGCTCGTGCCTCTCGCCGCGTTGACCGCGACCTCGCATTCGCTATCTCGAGACCGGCCGATCGTACTCGTGTGTCGATCGGGCGGGCGGTCCGGGCGTGCGGCAGTGGATCTCGCGAAGATGGGCTTTCCTCGCGTGGCTTCGCTGCGCGGTGGCATGGTCGAGTGGCGAAAACGCAATCTGCCGGTGCAGTACGGTGCGGCGGACGGCTCGAGCCGCCAGGGCTGATCGGCTGGTGTAAGAGCGCGAGCGCTCGCACGTCATCGACGTTTGCAACGTGCGAGACTGCGAGAAACCCATGACGACTCAGCATCACGCCCACGCTCACGCTCACGCCGAGGGCCCCGCGGCCGATACCGCGAAGGACCCCGTCTGCGGGATGAATGTCGATCGGCGTACCGCCAAGTGGACGTATCAGCTCGACGGGCAAACTCACTACTTTTGCAATCCGCGCTGCCTCGAGAAGTTCCGCGCCGATCCTTCGAAGTATCTGCAGCCGAAGGCGAACGAGGCTCCGCAGCCGGCGGCTGCCGGTGAGTACGTCTGCCCGATGCATCCCGAGATCGTTCGCGATCGACCGGGTGCGTGCCCAATCTGCGGGATGGCGCTCGAACCTCGCGTCGTGAGCGCTGACGAGGAACCAAATCACGAGCTGCAGGACATGACGCGCAGGTTTTGGGCGAGTGTGATCGCGAGTGTGCCCGTGTTCGCACTCGCGATGTCCGATCTACTTCCAGGGCAACCGGTTCAACATGCGCTCGGCGTCCGCACGATCGAATGGATTCAATTCGGTCTAGCGACGCCAGTCGTGCTCTGGGGTGGTGCGCCGTTTTTTCAACGCGGGTGGGCTTCGATCGTGCATCGCTCGCTCAACATGTTCACGTTGATCGCGCTCGGAACCGGCACGGCTTATCTCTACAGCGTGTTCGCGGTGTTGTTTCCGCAGCTGGTGCCCGCGTCGTTTCGCGGCCACGGCGGCTCAGTGCCCGTGTACTTCGAATCAGCCGCAGTGATCACGACCTTGGTGTTGCTCGGGCAAGTGCTCGAGCTTCGTGCGCGCAGTCAGACCTCGAGCGCCATTCGCGCACTGTTGCGGCTCACACCAAAAACTGCGCGCCGCATTCGCGACGACGGCACGGAGGAGGATCTGCGACTCGACCTGATCTCGGTCGGCGATCGACTTCGCGTGCGGCCGGGTGAACGCGTGCCGGTGGACGGCGTCGTGATCGAAGGAGAGAGCTCGGTCGATGAGTCGATGATCACGGGCGAGCCGGTTCCGGTGGAGAAGGCGCTGTCGATGCAGGTCACGGGCGGCACGATCAACGGCGGCGGAAGCTTCGTGATGCGCGCGGAACGCATTGGCGCGGATACGCTGCTCTCGCAGATCGTGCGTTTGGTTTCCGAGGCGCAGCGCACGCGCGCGCCGATCCAGCGGCTCGCGGATCAGGTTGCGGGCTGGTTCGTGCCTGCGGTGATCGCGATCGCTGTCCTGACTTTCATTCTGTGGAGTCAGTTCGGCCCCGATCCGCAGCTTGCGTACGCGCTCGTGAACGCTGTCTCGGTGCTGATCATCGCGTGCCCGTGTGCACTCGGCCTCGCGACGCCGATCTCGATCATGGTCGCGACCGGGCGGGGAGCGCGAGCCGGTGTGCTGATGAAACGAGCGGATGCGCTCGAGACGCTCGCAAAGCTCGACACGCTCGTGGTCGACAAGACCGGCACGCTCACCGAAGGTAAGCCGCGCCTGACGTCGGTCATCCCAGTGGGTGACAACGACGAGCGGCAGCTGCTTCGCGTCGCCGCGAGTCTCGAGCGCGCGAGCGAGCATCCGCTATCGAATGCGATCGTCGCCGGTGCGCGCGAGCGCAGCGTGGAACCGGTTGCGGTGACCGGGTTTCGCTCGATCACAGGCCAGGGTCTGACGGGGACGCTCGACGGGCAGCCGGTCGCAGTCGGCAACCTGAAGCTCATGGCGGCGATCGGCGCGCGGCTGGACGCGGTCGAAACGCAGGTCGATGGATTGCGGCAAGATGGGCAGACGGTCGTATTCGTCGCGTTGGGCCGCGACGTGATCGGTGTGTTGGGCCTTGCGGATCCGATCAAGGAGTCGGCGCTCGGGGCGATCCGTGCGCTCCACGCGGACGGTTTGCGCATCGTGATGCTGACGGGCGACAACGCAGTCACGGCGCGCGCGGTCGCTGCCAAGCTCGCGATCGACGAAGTCCATGCGGACGTCTCGCCCGAGCAAAAAGGCGAGGTCGTGCAGCGACTGCAGGCTGAAGGTCGTTTGGTCTCGATGGCGGGCGACGGAATCAACGACGCGCCAGCACTCGCGCGGGCGAACGTCGGCATCGCGATGGGAACGGGGGCGGACGTCGCACTGCAGTCGGCGGATGTGACGCTCGTGAGCGGGGACCTGCGGGGCATCCTGCGGGCGCGGCGGCTATCGCGAGCGACGCTGCGCAACATCCGCGAGAACTTGTTCTTTGCGTTCGTCTACAACGTGCTCGGCGTACCGATCGCAGCGGGCGTCTTGTATCCGTTCACGGGTTGGTTGATGAGCCCGATGCTCGCAAGTGCAGCGATGAGTGTGAGCTCGGTGTCAGTGATTCTGAATGCGCTCCGATTGCGCCGGCTCGAGTTGTGAGTCGGTGCCGGGCGCGACACTCACTTGGGTGAGATGTCACGCCCGGCACGCGCACTTCTAGACTTGGACGGGAACTACGTCGGCCCGGACTGGTTGCTCACGCGCCACGTGCCTCAGCTCGGAGCGGAAACGGCGCACGTTTCTAAGCCACGCACCACCTCGGCCTCGGATTCGCCACCAGAACGTGGCCGACGCCAACGTGATCTCCATAGCCATACCGATGTAACCACCTTGCGCGCCCAGTCCGAGCCCGAAGCCGAACAACACTGCAAACAGCGGTGTGCAGCCCCAAGCTGAAACGACCGTGATCAACGAAGCGACGCGAACGTCTCCGATCGCGCGAAGCGTGCCCTGCCCGACCGAGTAGAACGGCAGGGCCCACACAAACACCGCACCCACGTGCAACAACTGCACGGCACGCACGATGACTTCAGGGTCGTGGCTGAACTGCGCAGCCAAGAGCGGCGCGAAAGCGACGTACGCTGCGCTGCACAGCGCGACGTACAACAACCCCGCCCCGAGCGCAGCGCGCTGGACGCGCGGCACGGTCCGTAAGCTGCCCGCACCGACCGCTTGCCCGATGAGCACCGTCGACGCATCACCGATCGCCATCGCCGGCATGAAGCCGAACAACAACGCACCGTGTGCGACTTGATGCGCCGCCAACTCGCGATCGCCCATGCGAGCCATGAGTGCGATCATCAAGCTGAACGAGCCGACATCGAAGAAGCGTTCGAAGCCGAGCGGCACGCCCATTCGAAGCAAGACCCTGAGGTCCGTCATCGTCCAGGCGCGAAGCCCGAAGCCCTGTTGCCGTTGCCGGCGCGCGAGCACGAACAGTTCCACCGACTGTGCGAGCACCGTCGCGGCAGCGATGCCCGCCACGCCGGCATTGAAGCCGAGCGAGAAGAGCGCAACCATCGCGACGTTGGTGACGTTTGCGATCAACACAGCGGTCATCGGAGAGCGCGAATCACCCGTGGCGGTGCGCGCTCCGGCGAGCGCGATCGTCGCGAGTTGAATCGGTGCCCCGAGCACGCGGATCCGAGCGTATTCCGTCGCGTAGTGCCCCGATTCCAGGCTCGAAGTGAGCGCAGGCAAGAGCAACGCGACGAACTGGCCGATGAACGCGATGAGCAAACCGAGCCCAACTGCGATCATCAAACCCGCACCGATGTACGCGAGAACCTGAGACTGTTTGCCCGCACCGACAGCTTGCGAGATGGTGATGGTCGAGGAGCGAAGCAGCCCGAAGCCGAAGCAGACGATCGTGAACACCGCAGTACCGCCGAGCGCGATGCCTGCGAGCGCAGTCGGGCCCAAGTGGCCGACGAACAACGTGTCCACTGTCGTCATCACGCTGAACGACAAGAGCGAGACCGCGATCGGCCAGGCCAAACGCAAGACTTCCGCGAAAGGCCGATGTCGCCAGGGCAGATTCCGTGTCGATAGAGGGGCAGGCATGACGTAACCCGAGAGCAAGAAGTGGCTGATCAGAAAACAAAAAGGCCGCGGAACCCGAAGGTGCCGCGGCCGAAGCTGCGTCGCTTTGCTGAGGTGTTAGGTCAGCAGCGACGGACGACGGCCGCGTAACGGCGGTAAGCGCTCGCATGCGCGCTATCCATGACCTGAGCGCGCACGCGCACTACGACCTGAGCGTGAACGCACGTGATGCGTCGGCTCAGTCGCGGGGTCATGTTGATAACGGCTTCCATGGTTCGGCTCGTCGTTGAATATAGCTCGAGGTTGAGGGTTTGCCATGGCCCCCGACGGTCGTCAAATACAAAGCTGAAATTTAATGCTGTGAAGATCGATGCGGTGACGCTGTGGGCTGCATCACTCCGTGTCGTCAGTCGCGGCGCGCGTGCACGAATACACGTAGGTTCTCGGGCTCCATCGCAAAGTCGAAGCGTTCTCGCACTTCTTCGGTGCCGCTCAGCGTCAGCTCGAAGCGCTTCACCAGTGCAGAGACCACGAGCGCACACTCGAGCAGCGCGAGCTGACGACCCGGACATATACGCGGGCCTGCGCCGAAAGGGATGGATGCGCGGGCGAGACTCGTGTCAGCCGCGAGAAACCGGTGGGGATCGAAGCGCTCCGGGTCGGGAAAACTCGGCGACTGCTTGGCGCTCTCACGCAACAAGACGAATACAGGTGTATTCGCGGGCACGCCGATGTCCGAGATCGTGACAGCGCGTGCAGCCGACAGTGCGACGAACGGCGCAGGCCCTTTCAGGCGCAAGGTTTCATGCGCCACTGCCGTGGTCGAGCGCAGCTGCCCCAGCCGCGCGTAGTCAGGCAACGTCGTGCTATCGCCGAGCACTACGTCTGCTTCTGCGCGAAGCTCTTGCTGGATGTCGGAATGCTTCGCGAGGAAGTACACGATCCACGCGAGCGTGTTCGAGGTCGTATCCTCGCCACCCAGCAAGAGTGTGAACACGTTTGCGAGCACCTCGGTGTCGGACAAGCGCTCTCCGTCCGATGCGACCAACATCGCTTCGAGGAGCGAGCGCGGCGCGGCATGCCGCGTCGGATCTGCAGCGAGCGCGCCGCGCGAATCTGCGATCATTGGAAGGATCGATCGCCGCGCAGCCTCGAGCGCGCGATCGAGTGCGCGATCTGCCGGCAGCTTCAGATAGTGCCAGTACGGAAACGGTGCGAGCACGCGCCGCAGTAGCATAGGGAAGATCGTCTCGAAGTGGCGTTGCAGCTCGTCTGCGCCGCGCTCGAGTGTGTTCAGGTCGCGGCCGAGCGCGATCTGGGCGGTGACGTCGACGGTGTAGCGCATCAGGAGGTGCAGGATGTCGACTGGCTCGCCGCTGGCAGCTGCAGGTGCCAGGAACCCGAGCAACCGATCGGTGATCGTCCGCAACATCTCGAAGTGCGACGTGAAGTTCTCTTCGCGAAACGCCGGCATGATCAAGCTGCGCTGGCGCTTCCAGTCGTCGCCCTCCGCAGAGAACACGCCGTGCATGCCGAGCTCGCGCGCGGTGCTCTCCATCGTCTTCATGCGCCGGAAGTCGTGCGGACGTTCGCGCAACAGCGAGCGCACCAGCTCCGGATCGGCGACTCCGAGGCAGCGTTCGGGCCCGAGTCGAAAGCTGAACAGGTTGCCGTATTCGCGGCAGAATGCTTCGAGCGTCAGGTGAAAACGCGCCTGATCGATCTCGAGCAAATTGCCGATCAACGGAAACCCGCGTGGCCCCGGCACATCGCGAAGCTTACGCGCGGCTGCGGGCGTTGCGGCGCTGCTGAGGTGTTGGCTGCTCATGGTCGCTCCCCAGGTGACCCTGGGCGATCTACCACGAACACGGAATTCAGGTGCGTGCGGTGACGAGCCAACCCGAGCCCGGGAGTGCAAATCCGGTTGCGGTGCGAAGCGGTTCGAGGACGCGGCGCACTGCATCGCGAGCGCGTGCTTGCACGTCCGGGCTCGCCGCGGCGAGTAGACGCGCTGCAGGACCTCCGCGAACTGCAAACTCCACGGCGTCGTCCAGCTCGCCTTCGCCGAGCACGACATCGGCATCGAACCGATCGATCGCGATGTCGCCAAAGCCTGCGCTCGACAAGATCCTTTGAACCTTCGCCGAGTCTGCAAATGCGTACGGACCAGGGCTGTCGCCCGTCGGCAACGTGACGTCAGGAACCAAGTGGCGCACCGCATCGACGGGCAGCGATGCCCATGGATTGTCCTCGTACGCGCGCCAGCACACGAATGCCAAGCGACCGCCGCGCACAGCTGCGTTGCGCAAGTGGCCGAACGCCGCGACTGGGTCTTCGAAGAACATCACTCCGAAGCGCGAGAAGAGCAGCTCGAACTTGCGCGAGAATTCCAGCGAGCTCGCATCCCCTTCGAGGAAAATCAAATTCGGGCGACCCTCCGCGCGTTCGCGAGCGCGTGCCAGCATTCGAGCCGAGATATCCACGCCGAGCACGTTGCCGGTCAAGCCGACGGCGTCCGACAGTGCGAGTGAGGTCGCGCCGCAGCCGGAACCGATGTCGAGCACATGCTCCCCCGGCCGTACGACTGCGCGTTCGAGGATGGCGCGGCCGTAAGCGGCGAGAGCGCGGTCGAGAACGTCTTGTTGTTCGGTCCAGCGTTGACCGGCGAGACCATTCCAATAAGCGATCTGTTCATCGTTCATGGCGACTGCATCGTACCCGATGAAACTCTGCGATGCCCGCCGAGGCAGTGTCCGCGATGAAGGTACTAGCGCGTGATCGATTGCGAGCCGAGTCGGGACAACTCCGCTTCTAGCTGCCCCGACTCGAGTCCGTTATTTCGCGACGCCGATTCCGGCGAAGTACTTCTTGAAGGCGGCCGCTTTCATCGCGAACACACCGCCGCTGTTGAGCGTGACGCTTCGCCAGAACGAGACATCGTACGCCGACCAAGGACCTGACTTGATGTCGACCTTGCCCTCATGCTGTCCCCATGGATTGCGGAGCACGATGTACTTCTCATTATTGTAGTAGTCCCAACCCAGAACCGAATACGCGTGCCAGCCGACGATCCCGGACGCGTCGTCGTATTTGATCTTGTCCGGTGACTCGTCACCTGTACCGTATGTCCAAGCCGTCATCGGGTTGACCGTGCGATAACTGAGTGAGTTTGCTCGCACGAGCGTCCACAAGTCATCGGCGCTCGTCCCAGCATTGCCCGTATACGAAGCAACGGATCCGCCACGCAGCACTTCCGCGCACGCTGCTACTGGGTCGCCACCCGTCATCGGATCATACGGCGGCTGATCGCTGGTGTTACCGCTGCGAATCTTCGCGTACGCCTTCTCGTAGATGCATGGCCAAATCTCGCCCGCCTCGCTCGAGCGCGCGTAGAAGAACCACGAGTCGCTCATACGTACCGGCACGCGCTCGGAGACCTCGTGCGCCACCGAACCACCGCTGATTGCGTACTCGATGCGGTGCAGCGTGTCGGGCTGGCTGGCTCCGCTTTGGCGAACTGCATCGACGATCACGTACGGGCGAGACCAAGCAACCGATGCGAGCGCCGCAATCAGGTAGCAGTCGCCGACCGCACCTTGGACGGGATCGAAGAACTCGGAGCCCTCCTCGAAGTAATCCCCCACATCACGCCAGGAAGCGCCGGCGGGTGTGAACGGATCGCTCGGGCTGCCTGCAGCGCTGCCACCCAGGAACGGAAGTAGCCGCTTCAGCACATCTTCGGAGACATCGAGCCCTTGGAGGCCGCGCGCCTTGCGTGCGTCAGCTGCGCCGCCAGCCAGCGCCGTTGTCGACTTCAGCCGGATATTGTTCGCTTCGAGCTCTGCAAGTGCGAACGCTACAGTGTGATGGACTGGATCGAAAAGTTTGCCGGCAGGAGTGCCGAGCGTGCGCTCGAGCAGCGCGAGCGGTGTTTTCACTCGTTTCCAGTTGATCGCGCGATTCAGCGCAACCTCTGCCAGTGCGTATGGATTGATTACACCCGCGAGCAGCTTGTGTTTGCTCATCGTAGTCTCCGAATGTTCGTGAATCGTTGAGAACGACCGTCACCCACGACGAACATTCGCGATCAGCGGCTCCGCGCCTATGGTCGCGCTCACAACCTTGCCGCTATCCGCTGCATACGATCAGCGTTGGAAGGCGCAAGCGCTCTTGGCGAGAGAACCAGCACACCGCCCACCTCATGCTTTCTGTGATTCGCAAATCGAATCACAGGCGCAAATCTCGGTATTGGACGTGGATTCGGTGCGACCGCAGGCTCGACATCGGAGGTGACGACGCATGACACAGCTCACGGTTATCCAACGCTACTACGATCTGCTGTTCAATGAAGGCCGCGTCGAGCTCGTTCGCGAGCTGCTTCATCCGGAATACGTCAACCACTCGCCAGGTTGGCCCGAGCTGCCGCGGAGTCGCGACGGCGTTGCAATAGTCGTACAGGCCATGCGCGCAGCATTTCCCGACCTTCACTACACAATCGAGGATCTCGTAACATCGGACGGAGCCGTTGCCGTGCGCACGCGCGCCCGCGGGACTCATCGCGGCGAGTTCTTGGGCCGTCCCGGCTCCGGCAAGGTATTCGACGTTTCGCAGATCACGATCGAACACTTTCGCGACGGTCAAATCGTCGCGCATCACCGCGTCACGGACGAACTCGGGTTGCAGCGACAGCTCGGACTTCTCGGCTGAGTTATCCTCCGGCCACATGCACGACTTCGAACCGCGATTGCTGCGCGCATTCGTCGCAGTGGCCGAGGAGTTGCACTTCGGCCGTGCGGCAAAGCGCCTCCACATCAGCCAGCCACCGCTCAGCTTGCAGATACGCCGCTTGGAGCGGCAGCTGGACGTGCAGTTATTCGAACGCAACCGGCGCCACGTGAGCTTGACCCAAGCCGGAGTCTTTCTGCTCGATCGAGCGAGGCACTTGCTGGCCGAAGCCGAGCGAACGCGGCTCGAGCTGAAGCGCGTCGCGCAGGGTGAGGCCGGAGTCCTCGCAATTGGCTACACACCGACTGCGATGTACGAGCTACTGCCGAGTGTGATTCCCGCGTTCGCGAAGGCACGCCCCGATGTGCGACTCGAGTTGATCGAGATGCGGAGCGCGCTGCAACCAGCTGCATTGCGCGAGCATCGCATCGAGATCGGGTTTGCGTGCGGTCCGATGTCGCAGCCGGATTTATCGGAGCGCGTGCTGGTGCGAGAGAAGCTAGTAGCAGCAGTTCCGGCAAAACACGCGTTGGCGCGACGATCGAAGATCACGCTGCGGGCGTTGGCGCAGGAACCGATCGTCTTGGTGCGCCGAGACGTGGAGCCAGCTTGGGCAGACGCGAGTCGAGCTGAAATCGCGGCGGCCGGTTACGAACTGCGGCTAGTACAAGAAACAGACACGAAGTTGGCGTTGTTGGGCCTAGTCGCAGCTGGAGTGGGTCTTTCGCCAGTGTCGTCGTCGATGCGCCACTTGGGTCGAAAGGGTGTGGTCTTCCGAGCCCTGACAGGTCTATCGCTGACGTTGCCGCTGGTGGCGCTGACAACCACTACGCCAACAGGACGAGCAACCGAGCTACTGCGGCTCGCGTTGCGCGTGAGTAGCTGAGCTCAGCTCACACTTTCGGCGCTGTAGCGCGCCAATAGACCACTTCGGACCGCTTGCCTGAATACTCTTGCAAACACCCAACCTGCCAACGCGACCTGCAACACCGCTAACGCTGCCGCCAATAGCTGCGAGCCTCCCGGGCCGAGCGGCTGATTTGCAAACATGGCCCGGAGCGCCTCGAATACGTACGACGGCGGCAAGATTCGACCTACCCACTGCATCCAATCCGGCAACGTCGACAATGGATAAAACACACCTGCAAATGGTGAAAGCAATGCGGGAATCGGCCACACCAACCACTCCGACGCCGGACCAAAACGCAACACCATCGCACTCGCCATCACACCGAGCGCTATCCCGAACACGAACAGCACCAACAACAACGGAATCAACTTCACGCCGATCGCAAACAACGGCAAACCAAACACCGCCGTCGCGAGCACGAGCATCACGATCAAACCGATCGTACTCGTCAAAATGCTCGTGACCACGAGACCAGTGACGTACTCCGCGATCGACAACGGCGACGCAAACAGGTTCAGAAAGTTGCGCGACCAGACGTCTTCGAAAAACGCAGTCGTGATGCCCAACATCACCCGCGTAAAGAAATCCCAGAACAACACCGCCCCGAGCAGCTGCGGAATGAAATCGACGCGCGCGCCATTTGAGCTCGTGAACGAGTTCAAATAGCGCGAGATGAAGCCCCACAACACGATGTCGATCGCGACCCACGCAAACAACGGCAGAACGCGCGCCGGGCTACCCCGCATCAAGTACAGCTGCCTCACCACGATGCCCGCGACCGGCCGCACTCTCACGTCGCGCGCTCCTCGAGATCCGCAGTGCCACGGGCGACCCGCACGAACAACTCCTCGAGCGTTCGCACGCCATGTTGCTGCGGTAGCTTACGCGGATCACCCTCGAGCAACTGTTTCCCGTGCGCGAGAAACAACACGCGATGACACACCTCTTCGACCTCGTACATGTTGTGCGACGTCCACAGAATCCCGCACCCACGTTGCGACGCGAGCGCGCGGATCTGCGTGCGCACAGTCTCCGCAGCCGCCGGATCGAGCGAGGCAGTCGGCTCGTCCAACAGCAGCAAACGCGGCTCGTTGAGCACCGCCTTCGCAATCGCGACGCGGGTCTGCTCGCCTGAAGACAGCACGCCCGCCTTCGTGTCGCGCAGCTCCGTGAGCTCGAACTCCTTCAGAAGCGCATCGATCCGCGCCGGAAGGTTCGGCACGTCGTACAACAAACCGAACACGCGCAAGTTCTGATACACGGTCAAGTTGCCAGGCAGCGGCGCGTACACCGCCGCAAAGTTCGCATGCGCAAGCGCCGCACTCCGCTGTTTTGCGAGGTCGATGCCTTCGATCACAATCGACCCTGCAGTCGGCGCGAGCACGCCGAGGATCATGCTGATCGTAGTCGTCTTGCCGGCACCATTGGGCCCGAGCAGCCCGACGATCTCTCCGTGATCGACGTGAAACGACACGCCGTCGACCGCACGAACCCGGGCGTAGCTCTTACACAGGTGCTCGACACGCAACGCAGAGTCAGCCACGCGCGCCCATCAGTTCTGTTCGAGCTCAGCGGCGAGCGCGGCGAGCTTGACGACTGTGTTCATGTTGCGCCCCGTGCCGGTCTGCGCGAAGGGCACCTTCAACTTCGAACGGCCCATGCCGTCCGGAAAGTGAATGAAGATCTCGCGCCCTTCGACCCGGACCTTCTCGCGGCCCGGAATCTGCAGACCCTTCAGCGCGTCGCGCGGCAGCGGTTCATCCATGAACAGCACGAGCACGCGGTTCGCCTCGGCACTCTTGAACGGATTGACCTTGATGATGGCCTGGAGCTCGGCGCGCGTCCGCACGAGCGCGCCCGAGGACTTGCCGAACAACGTCGCCAGCGACTTCTCGAGCTTCGCCTTCACGTTCGGCTCGCTCAGCGCGCTGCGAAACACCGCGTTGCCGCTCTGGATATACGTGCGGCAGTCTTTGAAGCCCGCTTCTTCGCACAGTTGCCGAAGGTCGCTCATCGGCAGCTTTCCCGTGCCACCCACGTTGATCGCGCGTAGGAGCGCCACGAAGACCTTCATGCCGGCAGTGTAAGGCATCGCCGGTCAGCCTGCTCGAACGAACGTCAGGGTGCGTCGCATTCGGCATTGGTGCCCGCAAAGCATCTGGACGCGCGTGGGCACGCGGGCACGCCGTTCGATGAACCGAAACCAGCCCGCCGCGAGAGTCGCGCGTCGCGCGGCCGCTCGATCAATCCGGCTGAAAGATCACGTTCTGTGTCGAGTCCTGATCGTAGAACAGGGGCGCGCGGTCGAACGTGATCGCGCCAAACAGGTTCACGGCGATCGCAAACACGAACAGCGCGTACCACCCGAGCCCCTGCTTACGACCGCCGATTGCGAGCATCGCGGCGAGCAGCACCGCGTAGTCCAAGCTGAAGCGATACGCGAACTGGATCCAGCCGCTGTTCTGATAGCAAAGGTCGACGATCGCGACAGCGCCCGCCGCGAGCGCGAGCGCGACGTAAGTCACGTTGACCCGCTTCGGCCACAACACGCCCAAGTAGTGCGGAGTCGTGAACCACAGCGCAAGCCCGTGCCGACTGACTCTCAGATACGGGCTGACCGCTGAGATCCACGGCAGCGCAGCCAAGAACACAGCGAGGTTCTTCGCGAGGTAGTGATAGTTCGCGAGCCCCCACTTATCGATGCGCCCCTTCCAGCGAATGCGAAGGTAGGTATGCCCGAACTCGAACGGGTCGTGGAAACGAGCCGCGTTGAACCACATCGCGAGCCCACCGGCGATCGCGATCGGCAGCGCGAACAGAGCCAGCCTCGGCAGCGCGCGGGCGAAGTCGAGTGAGCGCAGCCAGCGGCCGAGCACGGCGATCCAGCTCTCCGGCGCTGCAGCTTCCGGCGACGTACGCCGCGTCACATCCAGCGCCTCGATCGCGAACAGGAGTGCCAAAAACATCGTGCTCGGCCGAGTCCAAAAGCACAGCGCGAGCATGCAACCGGCGAGCAGTGGCCGGCGCGCACGCAAACCAAACAGCAGGAATGCAGCCGTGAGCGGCACGGCGACGACATGCGCGGCAAACCAGACCGTGCCCTGCACCGCCGTGAAGTAGTACGCACTGCCAAAGGCGAAGAGCGCAGTCAGCGCCAGGTCGTCGCGCGCGGTTCGACCCGTTTCAGCCGATTCGCGCAGGTAACGCAAGAGCACGTAGATCAGCGCTGGCCCGAGCCCGGCGAGGATCGCCCAGTAGAGCGGATCCCAAACCCGATCCCCCCACACGAGCACGGCGGGCATGATCACGACTGCTGGAAAGGCCGGAAAAGAGACGAACCACTTGCCCTCGAAGAACGCCCAGTCGTTGGTCCCAGGCGGGCGGTCTCCCCAGACGGACGCCTGGCCGTGCAGCAGGCTGAGGGCGAGGTTCACGAAGTGCGTGTTGTCGGATGGGCCGAGCGCGCGGCGGCCGAGCGTCGCGACGTAGATCGCAGCGCACGCAGCGAACACCGCGAGGGGCGCGCGAACCCTCACGAAAAAAGCCGAGCGAAGCACCGCGGGAGGATACTCACCGACTCGCTGGGAGGAAACTTCGTCAGCCGAGTCTCATCCTTGACTGCTGGGGCCGGCGAGCCTAGGAATGCCCCCAAACCATGACCGAGCTCACCGTTGAACGCGTCCAGACTGCCCTCCGCCAAGTGCGCGATCCGATCTACGGCAAGTCGATGCTCGAGCTCGGCCTGTTTTCGCAACCCGTGCTGCGAGACGGCGTCGTGTCGCTCGAGGTCACGCTCCACGCCATCTCGGACTCGAATCAGAGGCAAATCGTCGCCGACCTCGAGCGCGTGGTCGGCGAAATCGGGGCGAGCCGGGTCGACGTCCAGTTCAAGGTCGAGGCGCCGATGCGCCGTACCAACGCGGACGACCCTGTCCCACAGGTTCGCAACGTGATCCTCGTGATGAGCGGTAAGGGGGGTGTGGGTAAAAGCACCTGCGCGGCAAACCTGGCGCTCGCCTTCCATCGCGCGGGTGCCCGCGTGGGTTTGCTCGACGCGGACATCTACGGGCCGTCCGTACCGACGATGCTCGGCGTCTCGGGTCATCCGCGCTCGACCGATGGCAAACGGATCGAGCCGATGGAGCGCTTCGGGATGAAGCTGATGAGCATCGGCTTTCTGATCGAGAGCGACAAAGATGCGATCATCTGGCGCGGTCCGATGGTGCAAGGCGCACTGAACCAGTTCCTCGCGGACGTCGAATGGGGCGAGCTCGACTACCTCGTGCTCGATTTGCCCCCGGGCACGGGCGACGTCGCGTTGTCGCTCGCGCAGCGTTTGAAGTCGACTGGGGCGGTGATCGTGACGACGCCGCAAGAGATCGCGTTGCAAGACGTCTACAAGTCGGTCTCGATGTGCCGCAAGCTCAACATCCCGATCCTCGGTGTGATCGAGAACATGAGCTATTTCGTCGATCCGACCGGCGCACGCCACGCGATCTTCGGCGAAGGCGGTGGAGCGAAGATCGCCGAGTTTGCGGAAGCGCCGCTGATCGGCCAGATCCCGCTCGATCCCGAGGTTCGGCAGTGGGGTGACGACGGCACGCCGATCGTGCACGCGCGGCCGGACTATCCGAGCGCGCGTACGTTCACCGAGATCGCGGAGACGTTGTCGGTGCGAATCGCGCGCGACGCGTTCGAACGGGCGGGCGAGAAAGCGCCGGACACCGAAGGCCCACGGCGTTTGAAGATTTTGCGCTAAACGACTGGGGGCGCGCCCGTCAGCTGCTCGGATAGTGCCCGCAGCTTTTGCCGCGCCTTTGCATCGTAGGCTTGCGCATCGGCGCGCCGCTCGCGCAGCCCGTCGAAGAACTTGCCGCTCACGGCTGCAGGATCCGGATCGGTGATCACCCGCACTGTCGCAGTCACGCCCTCTTCGAGCGTGCTCGTGGGCGAAGTCACGATCTTCGTCGGCATGTACGTCGCCGGGTGCAGCGAAGTCACGCTGACCTTGCGGCTCGCGAGCTGCTCGTTCAGGTCGAGCGTGAACAAGATCTGCGCGAGCTTGCT
>DASRXR010001094.1:0-9382 GCA_035687405.1 Polyangiales bacterium | reverse complement strand
ACGCGCGGTGCTCGTCGGAAATGGAACGCCGGCGGCCGAGCTCGCGACTGCCGGTGGTGCAGTCGCGGTGGACACGCAACGCGACGCAGTGAGCACCGAGACGCGCAAGTTACTTGACGATGTCGCACGGCGTGCTGAACTGGGTGCCGCCGCACGCGTCATCGTCGAACGTGATTACGATGCGCGGCGCATGGCTGCAGCGTACGAAGCAATCTACGACGAGCTCGAATAGCGGACGAGAATGGTATCCGCGGGCCTTGACGCTGACCGGCTCACCGCATATCCCCAGCCAGCGATGACTCAGCTGCACCCAACGGACGACGCGAACAACGCTGCCAACCAGGCGTACTACGACGACTTCAGCGACTGGTACGAGCGCGAGCGTGGGCGCGACTATCACCAGATGCTCGATGATCTCGAGTTGCGCGTGGCTGCGCCGCTCGCGATTGGCAGGCACGTGCTCGAAGTCGGGTGTGGAACGGGATTGATCTTGGGCCGGCTTGCGCAGCACGCGGACAGCGCATGGGGCGTGGATCTTTCACCGGGTATGGTGCGGCTCGCGAAGGAGCGTGGACTGTCCGTCGTGCTTGGTTCGACGACGGACTTGCCGTTTGCAGATGAGAGCTTCGACCTCGTGTGCAGCTTCAAAGTACTCGCACACGTGCCCAACATTGGTCGTGCACTTTCCGAGATTGCGCGTGTGACGAAGCCTGGTGGTCAGATGGTTCTCGAGTTCTACAATCCGTGGAGCTTGCGTTATCTTGCGAAGCGGCTCGCAGGTCCGCGTCCGATCAGTGAAGGCCGGACCGAGGCTGATATCTACACGCGTTGGGACGCACCACACGTGTTGCCACGTCTGTTACCCCCAGGTGTCGAGCTCGAAGGATTGCGAGGAGTACGTGTGTTCACGCCAGCGGCGTTTGTACACAAGTTCCCTTGGGTGGCACGAACGCTCGGTCTCGCCGAACAGCTCGCGCTCGATTCTCCGTTACGCTACTTCGGCGGCTTCCTCATCGCTATTCTTCGGAAACGCAACGCGGGTTGACTTGCCGCCGACTCGGGTGCGAGATATAGGACCCAAGACGCTCATGCCGGAAACGATGGACACGCGTTTGAGTCGTTTGCGTGAGCGCGCAGAGCGTGCACTTGCGAGCGGTCGGCGCGGCGGCGAAGTGCTGTCAGTACTCGAGACGATGACGCGTGAAGCGCCGGATGGAAGCGCGCACGCATTGTTCGCGCATCGTCATCTCGCGGAGTTGCAGCTCGCAGGTTCGCCGTGGCGCGCAGCATTGCATCTGCGCCGCGTGATCGAGGCGGGTGCGGCAGATGACAGCGCGCACGCGTTGATGGGTCTGTCGCAAGCGTTGCTCGGCAACTATCGCGTCGCGGTGTCGGCGTATCGCAAAGCGGTCAAGCTCGCGCCGCGCAACCCTTGGTACCATCACAACCTTGGACATCTGCTCGATGTCGGGTTGTCCGATTCTACGACGGCGCTCGATCACTTGCGTGTCGCGCACCGTATCGAGCCAGACGAAGATGAGATTGCGGCGTCACTCGCGCATTGCCTAGCCCGGCTCGGTCAGCTCGTCGAGGCCCGGCGCATGGCGGATTTGGCGCTGACGCGGTCGCCGAAAAATCGTGAGCATCGGGCGTTGCTCGATTGGATCGACGAGGGTGCGCCGTCGAATGGGACGCCCACGAGCCGGGTCAACAAGAAGCCGACCAATCGTTTCAACGTGCAGGAGAAGACCCAGCCCACGGATGCGGTGCTGGCGTTGATCGAGAACAGCATGTTGAATGCGGGTGAGCCGGCGCAGCGTTTGGCGCGTGCGCGGGCCCTGTGGGGCGATTTCTGTGGGCGTCGTGCGGTGCGGTCGACCAAGCCAGCTGTGTACGCCGCTGCGGTCGAGTACGCGCTCGCGAAGCTCGATGGTTCGAATGTGACGCAGGCGCGGCTCGCGCGAAGGTACGGGGTCGCAGCGCGTTCGATCGGGCTGCGGTACGACGAGATTCGGAACGTGTTGTCGCTAGAGCCGGGCGACCCCCGCTACCTGTCGACCGAAGTCCATTAGCGATTTGCGTCGGCTTTTGCCGTGAGAGCGGCTTACGTCCTCGGTCCCTCCCTGCGCCCTCCGGGCGCACTCGCTCTCACGACAAAATCCTCGCAAATCTCACACCTTCGAGCATGTTGGCTGCTCGTAAGAGCGAGAGGTCTCTGCAGCTGATGGCAGCAGCGTGGGAATGTCCGGCGTTGGGAATTCGCAAATTTTCCCTGGGCGGGTTACTTGTTGGATGCAATGCACGTGCCGGCTTCGGCTGTGACCCTTGCTCGCTCCATGCTTTCACTCAGTCGCTCTCGAGCTACTGGCGTGCTGAGCGTGCGCTCGGATCCAGCGATCGGCCGGTTCGCTTTCGTCGACGGGGCGCTGCGCGCGGCTGTTTCGAATGTGCCCCAACCTTCACTCGGTGACGTGCTGGTTCAGAGTCTAGGTTGTGATCCGCAGACGCTGGCAGCTGCATTCGAGCACGCCGAGTTTCAGCCACCTGCCGGTGCATGGCTCGTCGAACGCGGACTTGCGAGTCGCGAAGCCGTGTCGCATGCACTTCGCGAGCAGCTTCGCGAACGCGTCCGCGCCGCGTTTCGTTGGCCGCGACACGAACTGAGATTCGATGCGGGGCCGGCCGAAGTGGGTGTGTATTGGTTGCGAGAACCACTCGCGACCGAGCCACTCGTGTTGAGCGGCATGCGTGCGGCAGTCTCGAATCAACCGGGTTTCGAGCCGGAGCTCGCGATGCGCGGGACCGAGCTCACAGCTTGGGGACGCAGTTTGCTCGACGCGGGTTCGATGAGTGAGGCGGAACGCTCGCTCGCGGATGTTTTGCAGCGGGGAGCGACCGCTCCCGAACTGTTCGCTGCAGCTCACAGCGGCGAGAAGGTCTATCGGACGTGGTGTGCGTTGCGCGCGTTCGGAGCTGTGGTGACGAAGGCCGAGACGCGCGTGCATTACACGTTGTTGCTTCGAAAGCGAGCGCAGCTGCGGCGCTCTGCAAACGCGAGAGAGTTGTTGGACATCCCGCCCGATACCTACGTCGAGAAGGATGCGCCGAGACGAGCATTGCGTCGTCTGGCGATGCATCTGCATCCGGACCGTCTGGGACCCGACGCGCCGGAGTCAGCCAGAACGTTATCGACCGAGGTGATGCAGGCGTTGACGAGAGCCGCGTCGATGTTGCAGTCGGCGCAGTAAGCCGACTGTGCCCCATCGGCGGTAAGGGTTTTCCCTGAGACGCTCGCGACACCGGCGCGCGTTGCGCTGGTCAGCGCTTACCTTCTTGCGGCAACCACCAGGCATCTTCCGACCCCGGCTGCGGCGGCTCTGCGGCCGCGGGCTTTGGACCGCTCGCCGCTGGTGGCGGCTGCGATGGCTCGGGCTGCGCGCTGCGGGTTCGAGTGTCGGACCGCTTCGGCTGCGGCTGCTTTGGTTCTGTCGATTTGGTTGGGGCCGCGACTGGCTGCTGCGCAGCGGTTTGCGGTTCGGCTGGCTGCTGCGCTGCTCTCAGTCCTGTCGTTGCATCCATCACTACGAACAGCGGATTTTTGTCTTGCCACCACGGCGGTGTCTGCGGCGACCTCGTGTGCTTCGACGCTCTCAGTTGCGCCATCGCCCAAAAATCGTCGCTCGTCGCTGCTGCTTCCGACGACGCGCTCGCCGCCGCCGGCGTGACCGCCAGTTGAAAACCCACCAGTTGCTTTCGGTCGTTTGGCAGTCGCATCTCAGCGAGCTTTTGCTCGAGGCAACTCGCGAGCTGCTTGTCGATCGGCATCACGCGCACGTCTCTGACCGAACCGTCCGGCAACGCCACGAACCACAGGCGCACTGTCGTCAGTTTGGGGCTACGCGCTTGCGCTGCATCGACACATGGCGCCAGTTGCGGACGAGCCGCTTCCAACAATGTTCGCAACTCGATCGGAGGCGGCGGCCCAGCCTCCGGCGCAGCAGCGACGACCGCGACCTGTTCCGGCGGCGCTGCAGCTGGTGGCGGCGCGAGCAAGCTGCTGAGCTCCTCACGCAGCGCCGGAGACGCCAGCGCGCTGTCTCGTGTCGCTTCGAGCAGAGATCGGCTGGACGCGTCGTTGCGCGCGAGCAATGCCTGCGCCGTGAGCACGAGCGCGCTCGGGTCGTGTGCGAACGCCGAGTCGGCTCGGTACATCGCAAAGAACCGACGCAGCGGCTCGCGGCCTTGGTCGCCGCTGAGCGCGTCGATCGCCGAGACGACGAGACCCAAGTCGGAGACTGGCGTGTTTGGATCGAAGAGCTGATCGATCAGACCCGGCACCGCGTTCGTATCGTGTTGCGTGACGACGCCCGGCACGATCGCGCGCAGCGGTGGCGCGGGGCGCTCCTCGAGAAAATCTTGATGTTGCGCGAGCGCTGCGACGAGATGCTCCGAACCGCTCGTGCGTTCACGAATGCGCTTCGCGATGCGCTCGCGCAGCTGGCTCGGTGTATTCGGCGCGGCGTAGATCGCGAGCAAGTCGCCGGTTGCACTCGGAGTCTCGAGCGCGGCGATCTCGTCCACCGCGAGTGAACGAGCGGGCAGGAGGCGCGCGTCAGTGTCGTCAGCTACGCGGCGCAGACTCGCTTGAAGCCGAGCGAGCGCTTCGGGCGTCGGGGTGTAGGGTTTGGGCGGCTGCCACGCGGCCGGATTCGCAGGCGCTGCAGCTGCCAGCTGCGGTGAGGCCGGCTGCGACGGCGCACTCGCCGGCGGAGCGGCCGGCTGCTCCGTGGCCGGAGCTGCAGCCGACAGCGGCGGTGCGGAAGGCTGTACTGCAGCCGTCGCGGGCCTCAGCTCTGCACTCGCCACTCGTACGCCCAACGACTGCGCGTTACTCGGCTCTCCGGTCGCCGCATCCAACTGCAACAGGATTCCCGCCTCCGTGACGAGCCAGAGGCCCGTCTCGGACGCTCGAGCCCTCGCGACGTCCGCATCGACGAGCTGCGCCCAGGCGAGGCTCCCGTCGGCACGGAAGCCAAACACGTCGCGGTAGAACACGAAGTAGAACATGTCCCCCGCCAAGGCCGGTCCGCCCTCGCTGGTGCGTAAAGGTGCGATAGCAGCGACACGTCCATGTGCGGACCGCGCAGCCGGCACTGGCAGATAACTCGAACCGCGAATGAACGGGCGCCCGGGCAAGTCTCGCCGCGCGAGCTCGAGTGACCCCGCGGCTTCGCGCGCGTCGGGACCGAGTTGGCGCGCTTCAGCCGCGCCGAACAGCAAACCCGAAGGTGCGGCATCCAACCACTCGACGGTGTTGCCGCCGAGCGGTCCGCAGCCCGTGTCCGAGCCGCGCTCGAGGTCGAGCGTCCACAAGTCGGCGTGGTCCGACACCACGAGCGCACGCTGCGCGCGAATCGCCGGCGCGCTGAGCGAGTAGGGCACGTCGCGGCGCCAGCGTTCGTCGCCGCTGTGAGCGTCGAGCGCGATCAGGCTCGAGCCGCGTTGCTTCGGGTCCCAGGATGAGGTGCCCGTCGTGATCAACACGGTCTCGCCGCTCTGAGCGGCGCCGATCAAGAGCGGCCGCCCGAGAGCACTTCGGAACCGCTCGTTGCCCGTCGTGAGATCGAATGCGACGAGCTCTTCGCCGCTGGACGTAACCACGACATTTTCTAGAATCTGAGGCCGAGCGCTCGCTTTCACTGGCTTCTTCCAGAGCAAGCGTTGCGAACCCAGCTCCATCACGAGCAGCTCGGCGGGCCCATCTTTGACCGCCGGCTCGCCGAGAACGGCGATGAGTCCTGCTTGCGTAGGCGAAGCACCGCCGGCTCCGCCCAAGCTCTCCGCGCCAAGCCCGCGAACTCCGCTGCAGACGCTGCCGGCGACGATCACCGGAGCTTCCGGCCCACGAGTGCTGCCAGCGCAGGCTGCGAGGCCGAGTGCGCTCAGGCACAACCCAGCGACGCGCAACCCCGAACCCAAACGATTCACGCGACCGGCCATCATGGCTTCGCTCCATTCGGTTGCGGATTGGCCGCCGCCGGTTGTTTGCCCGGCGCGGGCGCCGGCGCGGTCGCACCACCCGCCGCTTGGCTCTGCGCCTTTGCGATTCGAAGCATCGCCGCCGCTGCTGCCTGTTGCACCGCCGCTGGCAGCTGCGGCCGCCTCGCCAGCGCGGACGTGAACCGCAACACGGCCGGGCCCGAGACGTCTTCCAGCCTCGCGATCACGTCCAGCTTCGCCTTCTCACTCAAATCCGGCCGCAACACGTATCGCTCGTACCCGGTTAACATCACGTCGAGCGGCTGCTTCCGGAGGTACGTGTGGTACCCCGCGAGGCTACTCGCATCCCCAATCGCCCCCAGGGTCACCGCAGCTTCGGGCACCCCGCGACCGAGCGCTTTCAAGAGCACCGGCGTCGCTTCCGTGGCCTTCAATGTTTCGAGCGAACGCGCGGCGGCCGCGCGCACTTCGGGCGCACTATCGCGCAACCCGTTCGCAACCAACTCGCGAAGCGCGCGGTCCGACCCCGCGACACGTCCGAGCGCCGTAAACGCACGCGCCCGAGCTGCAACTCGACGGTGATGCGCGTACTGCCCGAGCACCGGCCCCGCAGCGGGCGTGCCAATCGCACCCAACGTTTCGAGCGCTCGATCCGTGACCGCGTCCGTGTGACCGCGCTCGAGCAGTTTCGCCACGGCCTGCGTCGATGCCACGCGAGCTTCACCGTCCGGCTTCGAAGCCGCCATCCGCTCGAGCAGGCCCGGCAAGGCGTCCTCGGTCGCATCTGGTAGCTGCAGGTACAACGCGCGGTCTCTCGCGTTCACCTGCACTGCCATCAGCAGCACGAACAGAAAAATAGCTGTGCGCAAAACGGTGCCCCTGTAGTGGATGGTCCGAGCACTCATCTTTCGGACTCTGCCATTTCTCTGCCCTTTCGCCCAACACGTGATACTCGTGAACCGGCTCGAACGGCTCGCGCCTCGTTCTGTTACGCTGATCGAACGGGTGGTGCAGGCGTGGCGAAACGCGAGTCGAAGTCGCGAAAGAGGCGTGGGAAACAACGCAGGTCGCAGCCGCAGGTTGGAACGGAGTACCGAACCGTCGCAGCCGAGAACAGTCACGTGATCGAGCTCGAACCGAACGCAGCACCACCCAGCCAAAGTGGCGCAGTGGGCGACGAACCGACTAGCGGCGTCGTCCTGCAGCCAGTAGCGGCAGGGGACCGTGTTTCCGCTCCCGAACGCATCTCGACTCCGGGGCGCGTATCCGACCGACCGTCCGCACCCGACCGCATCTCCGCGGCCGATCGCGTGTTCGTGCGCGACGGCGTCGCGAATCAGCTCGCGACGACCGGTCGCATCTCGTCCAGGCCACCGGCTGCCCAACTCAGGCTGCATCCGCGCGACTCGTACGCGGGCCGCCGCGCGCGCACCCCGCGCGAGGACGACACCGCGCGGATCAAGCGCCCGCGTTGGGTCGAGCCCGAAACGGCTGGCAACGACAGCGTCGGCCGCGCCTTCGCGTCTCGCGGCCGGCTGCTCACTGCGCTCGTGAGCGTGGTCGGCCTGCTCGCGTTGTGGCAAGCGTTTGCAGGCGCGACGACGCGCGGTGCGACGCTCGAGTACTCGCTCGCGCACTACCTCGCTCGGCGCGGTCTCAGCGTCGCTCCGGATCGCGTCGTGTGGCTGAGCTCGAGTCCCAACATGCTCGGCTTGCGGCCGGCTCTGTTCATCGCGAACCGCAGCTCCGAGCTGCACGACGTCTACTACGCAGACGTTCGCGTGACCGGTGCTGCCGTCGCCGACGTGCACAACCTCACGAACACCACGCGCACTTCGAGCGCGGATGAAGATCAACTCGTGGGCGTGGGCCCGCACGCAGTCTTCGCCGCGCGCGTCGGCTCTGCCTACGATGCGCTCGTCGTGCTCGACGCGCGCGGTGAACCGCCCAAGTTGACCCGCGGTTGGCCGTGGTACGCGAAGCTGCAGAACGCGGTCTCCAACTTGCAAGACACCGGCCGCGTTCGTGCGTTCGGCGTTCGGCGCTACAACTTCGTTCAACCGGTCGAGCACTTGAACCTCGCCGCGCACGAGCGGCGCTTGTACGCAAAAGCCGACGGTCGTGATCTCGTGCTCGATCCCGAACGCGCGACGCCGCTCGTCGGTGCGGATGCACTCGAAGCGGAAGACGTCGAGAAGGGGCAGCCGGGCTTGATCACGTGGGTCGTCGATACGGTCCGTCGCGTGCCGTGGATCGGACGCGGCCCGGTCGAGTGGCTCGAACACACCGTCTTCGGGATCACCGATCGCGCGAATCGCGCGTACCACGAAGTCGTGCAGACGGACACTGCCGCAGAAGTCAAAGAAGCGCTGGCAGTGCCGACTTTGCCGAAAGACCCTGCGCCACCGCCGTCGCGACCCGAAGAGCAGATCAACTGGCCACCCGCGCAGCTGACGCCGCTCTTGGCTGACAAGATCGAAGGCGAAGGCGTGTGGCTCGCGGTCCAAGAGGATTCGTTCGTCGGGAGCAATCCCAACGCGCCGTCGTTGTTTCAGCAGACCTTCATTCGCGTCGATTCCGCGCGCGACTTCACGCGCGTCTACGTGACGATGTGGGATCCGCGCCAGGTACAACTCGGCATCGTGATGGGCACGAAAGAGCCCGAGAGCGCGACGGGCGAAACCGGCAACGGAATGATCCCGCGTGATCCGTACGTGCTCTCGCACCTCGTCGCGGGTTTCAACGGTGGCTTTCAAGCCACCCATGGCGAGTTCGGCATGATGGCCGAGCGTCGCGTGTATCTTCCGCCGAAGCCGTACGCTGCAACCGTCGCAGTCTTCAGCGATGGCCGCGCCGGTCTCGGATCGTGGCCGGGTCCTGGCCGGCACGCGTGGGATGAGACGTTTGCAAACAGTCAGATCCCCGCGGGCATGGTCGCGATGCGGCAGAACCTGACGAGCGTCGTCGAAGGCGACGTGTGGAATCCGTGGAAGCGCTGGTGGTGGGGCGCTGCGCCGACCTGGGCCGAAGAGCAAACGTTCATTCCGCGATCGGGTTTGTGTCTCACGCGCGAAGGCTACCTCGCGTACTTCTGGGGCGAGTCGATGGGCCCCGAAGAGCTCGGCAAAGCGATGCTCGCGACGCGCTGCGTTCGTGGCATGCACCTCGACATGAACGGCAAGCACACCGGCCTCGAGTTCTATCGGCCGTATGCGACGACGCCACCGGCGCTCGGTCGCGCGTTGAAGCCGACCGAGTTCGAAGGCTCCGGCTTGGAGATGGGTGGCTTGCGATTCCGCGCGCGTTTGGCCGTGACGACGATGACGCCGCTACGTTTTCCGCGCTACCTCGGCCAAGATCCGCGCGACTACTTCTATCTCAC
>DASRXR010001093.1:0-5613 GCA_035687405.1 Polyangiales bacterium | reverse complement strand
CTCGGATCCGCAGCGAGGCGTTCAGCCAGGCGCGGTAGCGTCTCTCGATCGACTGTGATCGCGAGGTAAAACACCTGTTGCGTGTCGGTCGTGTCCAGCGCCAGCGCGATGCCCGACCGGATGCCCAACCGCGTGCGTTCGAACCGACTGCCGGTGAGCGCAACTTGCATCGCTTCGGCTTCGTCCCGAGGACCGCTCAAGATCTGGGTCAACATGACTCCCTCCTTATTTTCACTCCCGACAATAGCGCTATTGTCAGACCCGTCAATAAGAATTCTCGTCGGCCGCCGTGTTACAAACGGCCCATGGCGAAACGGCCGGCTCCGGTGAAGAAGAAGCGCGTGCGGCGAAGTCCCGAACACGCGCGCCAGCACATCCTCGAATCCGCGGTTCGAACGTTGTCGAAGCACGGCCCCGCGTCCTGCACGCTGAAGGATGTCGCGGCAGAGGCCGGCACTAGTCACGCGCTGATCACGCATTACTTCGGCACGTACGAAGCGCTCGTCGAAGCTGCAGTCGGCGAAGCGATGGGCCAACTTCGCGAGCGGCTGATTGCGCGCATGATGAAGCTGCAGAAACCGACCCCGGATATGCTGGTGCAGCTCTACTTGGACATCGCGCTCGAGCCTTGGTACGGCCGTTTGGTCAGCTGGGCGTTTTTCAACGATCGCGACGCGACATCGACCTACGTCAAACAGCTGATGCCGCAGATGAAGCTGATAGCGGCCGCAACCGAATACGTGTTCAGCGACAATCCGGGCGGCGCGCCGACACGAGAGCAGGCCGAAGCGTTGCTGGTATCCGTGTGGTCGATGGTCGTCGGCTACGTCGCGGGGAACGCGTTCTTCTGGCATGCATTGGGCCGAAAGCCGGGCCCTGCGCGCGATCGCGCCGTACGCGACGTAGTCGGGGCACTCGCGCGCGGCTTGCGTCTCGACGGTAGCCCGTAATCGGTCGTCACACCGTGTCCGCACGTCTGCCGAAGTGCGCGACACATTTTCGCGCGTCATCCGGGCTCATCCATCGCTGCTGCTGATGGCGGCACAAATGTCCGCATCGGCGTCCGTTCATCCGTCATTGAGCTCTTGCGTTCTGCAGCGTCGATCGCCACTCTGTATCGGGTTTTAGCGCTGTATCGCACGTGGCATTCGTGTCTTGCGCTCGCCTGCTCGACACAATTGCCTCAGCCGCATTGACTGCGTGGTCTGATTGACACTGGGTCCGTGCGTATATGTTCGAAACGTTGTGTCCCGGCCGACGTAGTGCCTGCTGAGGATCACTCTCAAATCATGCAATTTCATATTCTGTCCTTTGAAGGTCCCGACGCTTACTCCCGAGCTGGTGGCCTCGCTTCTCGCGTAACCGGGCTCAGTGCTCAACTCGCGGCATTGGGGCAGGAAACGCATCTCTGGTTCGTCGGCGACCCGCGGCTTCCGGGCCACGAATCACGAGACAAGTTGCACCTTCACCGCTGGTGTCAGTGGATCAGCAATCACCACCCGGGCGGCGTCTACGACGGCGAGCACGGCAAACGCTACGACTACAGCGAGTCGTTGCCCCCATTCCTGCTCCACCTAGTGATGAAGGCGCTGCGCAACGACACGCCGGTCACGTTCCTCGCCGAGGAGTGGCATACCGCTCCGGCCGTCCTGCACTTGGACGAGCTGCTTCGGCGTCACGGCCTTCGCCATCGCGTGCGGATCTTGTGGAACGCGAACAACATGTTCGGCTTGGAGCACGTGGATTGGAACCGCATGTCCGAGGCCGCGACGCTGACGACGGTCAGTCGCTACATGAAGCACGCGATGCATCCGTTCGGCGTCGACCCGGTCGTGATTCCGAACGGCCTCGAACCAACCGCGTTCGATCCCGTCGCGCCGGAAGCGGTCGAACAGTTCGCCAACACGATCGCGCCACGTTTAGTTTTGGCAAAGGTTGCCCGGTTCGATCCGGACAAGCGTTGGCTCGCGACGGTCGAGATCGTGGCCGAGCTGAAGCAACGCGGCGCGCGTCCGCTGCTGATCGCGCGCGGCGGCATGGAAGCGCACGGCCGTGAAGTTCTCGCGCGCGCTCGCGAGCTCGGCTTGTCGATCGGGGAGCGAAACGCGAAGCCGGGCGTGAAGGGCCTGATCTCGGCGCTGCAACACATCGACAACATCGACATTCTGCACTTGCGCTCGCACCTCGATCCCGAGGCGCGCCGCATGCTGTTCCGCTGCGCATCGGCAGTGCTCGCCAACAGCTCGCGGGAACCATTCGGCTTGGTCGGGCTCGAAGCGATGGCCGCGCACGGTATCGCGTGCACCGGCATCTCCGGTGAGGACTACGCCGTGCCGGGCCACAACGCGATCGTGCTGCAGACGCACGCGCCGAGCGAAGCCGTCGCGCAGATCGAGCGGCTTCAATTGCGGCCGCTCGAAGCTCGCGAGATTCGGCGCGCTGGCGCTACGACCGCGCGCAATTACGCTTGGGGCACGGTCATCGAGCGCAACCTGATCCCGCAGCTCGAGCTTTCTTCGCTCTGATCGCGGCACGAACGCGATCTGCCTCACAACTGATCACGGTTGAAGACGGCCGACTCGCGGCCGCACGGACCGGCGTCACGCCAAAAAAGTGACGTGTGTGTGTATCGCCTTGCCCGTTTCTGCGGCCGGAACGCGCGAACACCGCGATCGAGAACCGTTTCGCGCTCGAGCACGGTTGGCCTCGCAGTGATGAAATGCTACCGACACACGCCGGTCGCACGAGGCGCCTAACTTTCAGAGCCGTGAACGCACCTTTACCGATGCTGCGTACAGTGTTTGGTGGCCTTCGCGCGAAGGTTCGGGAACGCGCGAGCCATTGGTTGGAACGAGCGCGCGCTCAGGCCGGGACCACCGCCGCGTCGCCGTGGCTCGATCCCGCGCATGCGCTCGAGTTCATCGCCAAGGTTCGGGGTGGGCAGCTGCCCGGCGAACTCGAACGCGTGGGCGGCCAGGTTCAGCGGCTCGGTGAGCGCGCCTTTGGGCGGTTGCTCCATCGCTGGCCCGCGATCGCGGACTTGGTGACTGAACCGACGCAGGCGATCCGGCGCCGCCGCGCTCCGAAGTCGAACGGCGTCACGAACGGCAGCAAGGGCCCGCTCGATGAGGCGGCGCTCGAAATGCTGGTCGTGGAGCTCGTGGCCGCACCGAGCTGGCAGACCCGGGTCAATGCAGCGGAAGCGCTCGCACTGATGGATGGCGACGGCGTGCTCCAAGCGCTGACGCGAGCATTGCGCGACACGAGCGTCGAGGTTGCGATCGCAGCGATCGACGCACTCGCACGCCGGCAGGATCGCGCCTCGCTCGATGCGCTGCGCGTCGTGCTCGACAATCAGGATGGTTTCTTCAGCCCGGTCACGCGCGTCGCCGCGATCGCCGCGCTCGGTCGCATGCTGGCAGACACCGAGCTCGCGCCCGTGACGGCATTGATTCGCGACATGGATGCGGAAGTGAGCATCGCCGCGATTGCAGTCGTCGCCGATCGCAAGCGCACGACTGCGACTGAGTACCTCCTGCCACTGCTACAGGACACGAGTGGATACTTCCTGCCGCTCGTACGGCTCGCCGCCGCAAACGCGCTCACCCGTGCTGGAGCGCTGACGCCCGAGCTCGCCCAACAGCTCTTGGATCGGGAAGATCCCAGTAGTGCGGTGCGCCGGGTGCTCGAGCGCGTCGCGCAGTGCCCACCCTGACTACGCACCACGCACCACGCACCACGCATCACGCATCACGCATCACGGGTCGAACGGGAAACCGCTGCCTCGGTCTAACTTCCAGCGCAGCTCGGTCTCACAACAGTCCGCGCCTGTCGCGACGCACTTGATGTGCTTGACCGTGACGTCCCTCGCATTCGAGTGCCGCAGCACAGCCGCGTAGTACGGGCTGGTCAACCAGTCGTGGTACAGCGGCAAGTCCGGACAACCGACGATGCGCTTGATCGCCGTCGTCTCACCGACGAACTCCACGAGCGTCTCGCCCTGGTCGTAGTATCGCGACCACAGTCGGCTCGAGCGTTCGATCACGGTGCGGGGCGAGCTGCCGACGAGCACCGCCTTGTACAGCGTGGTCGCGTGTCGCGACGTGAGCTCACTGACCATGTGTGCGGCCGCATCGCCGTCTCCGATCCCAAAAACCTTGTCGTACGCGCGCGCGTGATCGACGCCGTATTCGACTTCGATCCAGTCGGTCGGGAGAAGCTCGTCCGCGTACACCGCGGTCCGCGCTGCTTGATTCATCGCGGCCTTCACGCGTTCGATGCCGTCCGGCCCGTGCGTCTCCAGCACGAACTCGCGGCATTGAAGCACGCTCAGAGCTTTCAATCGGGTCATGAGACTGCCTGGGCTCGCCACGCTGGCTGCGTGGATCGCTAGTCTCGCGCGTTCGAACGCAAACCAGAATATCTGCGAATCTGGCCGCGTGTGCCCGGCTGTGCGGGCCCAGCCCGATCAGCGCAGAATGAAGGTCAGACCCACCGTTGCGCGCAGCTCACCGGTATCAGCTTCGCGTACGCGGCCGAGCCGCGCAGCTTCTTCGACACAGCGCGAGAGGTTCGGGGGCAGGCTTCCGCCCGAGACGCGGGCAGCAGTGATGCGACCGGCCATGTTCGTACTGAACTCGAGCTCGACGTTCACCGAGCGCGCCGGCTGTTCGCCGCCCTGCACTGCATCGCGATAGCAGCGCGAGAGCGCCGACTGATTGAACGCGCTGCGCAGAGCAGCCTTCGACACTGCACCGTGAGACGACGTCACGTCGCCGATCGCCACGGTCACATCGCGTGGGACCGAACTCGGGCCAGCTGCCTTCGGCGCAGTGGTCGCGAGAACGACCGGCCGGGGCAAGCTGTCTGCGGGTGCGCTCGCAGGTTCAACGGGAGCAGCCGGAGCGGCGGCGGGGGCTGCAGCTATGGGCTGCGGCTCCGACTCTGGCACCGCCTCGGGCTCGGCCGCAATCGGCTCGACCTCGACCACGGGAAGCGTCGCATGCGGGTTCGCAACGGCGTTTGCGGACACGTCCGTGCCGGTCACCATCGCCATCGCAATCGGCGCATGTGCCGTCGCACCTTCACTCGAGTCAGCGGCGACTACACTCTTTTCGATGTTGCGAACGCGCACACGCGCGGGCTCTGCGCGACGCGGTTCAGTGGCACTCGGTGTAGGAGTCACCGTCGGCGCGAGCGCCGGCTTTGCCGCTACGGGCCGCGCGAGCGGTTTGGCGTTCACGATCGGCGCTTTCGGAAGCACGGCAACTCGAGCCGCTTCTGCCACCGCAGCAACCTCTGCAACCGGCGCGAGTTTCCGCACGGGCAATTCGATCGGAGGCAGCTCTGCCGGCTCTTCGAGAGGCGCGAGCTCACCTGGCTCCGCACGAACGATCATGTCCACGTCGGGTTCGCGAAGCTTCAAGTCGGGCAGCACTACGGCGGCGGCGATCGCGAGCGCGCTGCACGCGAGTAAGAGCGACGCGGAAGGCTTCCAGCGTCGCGCCGGCTCACGCACCGCCGGCATTTCGATCGTAGCGGTTGCGGCAGTCGGGCGTGTGAGCGCAGCGCTTGGCTGGCTGCGGCGAGCCGAGACGACGACCGCCGGCACGA
>DASRXR010001092.1:0-11615 GCA_035687405.1 Polyangiales bacterium | reverse complement strand
GAGCAAGATCGGCAGCGGTACGGCGCGCGCGATCGCAGTGAAGTGCCCGAATAGGCCGTCTTGGGTCGGCTTGCAGTAATACGGACTCACCACCAACACGCCATCGGCCTTGAGCCGCTGCGAGATCTCGGCGAGCTCGATCGTGTGCCTCGTCGAAGCAGTTCCGACTCCGGCGATGACCGGTACCTTACCGCGGGCTTCGTCGACCACGACCTCGACGACCTTCGAGAACTCGGCGTCCGTGAGGTTGAACCCCTCGCCGGTCGTGCCGCAGGGCACGAGTCCATCGATTCCACCAGCGATCTGCTCCGAGACGATCGAGCGCAACGCGGACTCGTCCACGTGCCCGTTTCGAAACGGCGTCACTAGTGCCGTCAAAGCCCCTTCGAACATGCCCATGCGCACATTTCTCCGATTTCGGGGAGAGATTGGCACGCTTCGCCGCGCGCGGCTAGCAGGAGCCGCAGCTCTAGCTGGTGCGTTCGACTAGATGATCGATGAGGTAACTCGACTGCTCGGTCGCTTCCTTCGCGAACTCGCCGAAGAAATCGCGGACCTCCTGGAACATCGCGTCGAACCGGGGCTGATCGCGCGCGCTCAAAATCGCGCCGAGCTCCGCCGCGGCCTGCTGGAACACGGCGACGACACGGCTGGTTTCCGGGTTGAGCATTTCGATCGGACCGTAGAGATCCGACGCCTGCGCGAAGTGTCGCGCCGCGACGTACAGCTCCATCAGATACGCCGGCGAGGTGAACTTGCGCGACTCGGTCAGCGAGATGCCCGAGCGCGCGAGCGCCCAGCCGAACACCTGAGTCTGAAAATGCGTGAGAACCTGCACGAGGGCCATCGCACGATCGTGCTGGTCCGCGTCGGCCTCGGTCACGACCAACCCACGCGCGCGCAGGTTTGCGAGCAACCAAGTGTGCCAGCTCTCGCCGCGGCCTTTGCAGACGACGACACGTTGGCCCTGTAAGGACTGGGTGCCCGGACCGAACATGGGATGCGTGCCCACCACGCTCGCCTCGGTCGAGTCCAGCATCGCACGCAGCGGCACGCTCTTGATCGAGGTCACGTCCACGAGCAGCGCGTCTTTGCGCACGCTCGGACCCAGCTTCCGGATCAGCGCTTCGGTCGCGAGGATCGGCACGCTGATCACGACCACGTCCGCGCGGGCTGCTGCAGCTTCAGGCGTCAGCGCCGTGTTGAGATCCGCGATCTCCACGCGGTGGCCGAGATCTCGAAACAGCCGCTCGAGCACGCCACCCATCGCACCAGCGCCGCCGATGATCGCGATGTCCTTCGGTTCGGCCCGCTCGTACACCGAGGCACCGAGCGCGGCTTGATAGTCGCGGCTCGCGTTCAAGATCTGCCGGTAGATCGCTTCGACCGGCGCCGGATCGAGGCCGAGCTCGCGGGCCAAGTTGCGGCGGGCATCGAGCACTTGCCGCTCGCGTTCGTGGTCCCGGATCTCGACGCGCTCGTTACGCTTGAACCTCGCGACCTCAGTGACGATCCGCATGCGCTCCGCGAGCGCTTCGAGTACGCGGCGATCCACCGCGTCGAGCTTCGTCCGCAGCTCCGGCAGCCCGCCAGCGGGCGGGGCCTCGTCGTCGTCCCCTTCGGTCACGGCGCTCCCATAGCGCACTTAAGCGCCATTGGTAAACCCAGGGCGTATTTCTCTCGCAGCCCGACGCCGGGCGCTGGCAAGCTCCGACGCCTGACGAGCTGCCGTGAGCCGTAAGTGGTCAGCCACCCTTGGGAATGCCCCACACGGTGCGGGCGCGCAACGCGCCGGCGCGAGTGTCGTGCTGCTGCTAGCGGCGGCCGGTCTGTATTGGGGTTGGCGGTTACATTGGTTTCTGACCGACGACGCGTTCATCGCTTTTCGGTTCATCGACAACCGACGACTCGGGTTTGGCTACACGTGGAATCCGCCGCCGTTTCTTCCGGTCGAGGGGTACACGTCGTTCGGCTGGGTTCTCCTGCTGGATGCGATTTGGAGCGTGTTCGGGATCGAGCCGCCCGCGGTCGTCAACAATCTCTCGCTCGTCTGCGCGTTCCTGACGCTCGGGCTCACGGCCTGGGCGACCCAGCGGTTGTGCGCACTGCGCGGGAGCACTGCGCTCGGTGCGACCCTCGCAACGGCCGCGGTGTTGCTCGCAACCGTCTCGAATCGAACCTTTCTGGTGTGGGCGAGCGGCGGACTCGAAACGGCGCTGTTCAACCTGCTGTTGCAGAGTTGGGTGTTGTCAGCGCTGTTCGGGTTCACAACCGATTCACTTCGGCCGCGTACGCTCGCCGGTCTGTGCGCGCTCGCGAGCGCGATCGAGCTGACGCGGCCGGATGGGCTGGTGCCGGTCGCGAGCAGCGTTGCGATCGTGCTCGTGTGTTGGGCACTCGGCGTGGTTCGCTGGCGAGTCGCGCTGGCGTGCGCGTCGCCACTGCTGCTCGTAGCGGCGCACCTGCTCTGGCGTCAGTCGTTTTACCGCGAATGGTTACCGAACACATATTACGCAAAAGTGGTCGAGTCTTGGCCCGAAGCCGGGGCGCGTTATCTCGCAGCATTCGGCTTGGAGTACGCGTACTACGTCGCGGTACCGTTCTGGTCGATCGCGGCCTGGGCTTGGAGCCGTGATTCCAAACGACGCGTCACTGCAGCGGACGGCGGCGCGCCGCGCCGGCGCGCGCTCGCGAGAGCGCTCGCGCAGGCCGGAGTGCTCGCGACTGTGCTCGCGCTGCTCGGCTTCGAAGTGCTCATCGCCGGCGGCGATCACTTCGAATATCGCGCGCTGAGTTTTTTGTGTCCCCTCCTCGCGCTCGCGATGGCGTACGGCTGCTTCGCGCTGCGGCTTTCCGCGAGCGTCGGTGCAGGCGTGCTCGTCCTCTTCAGCGCGATCTCGGCCGTGTTGCCGTGGACGATCTTCGTCCGAACGAACGCACTGTATCGCTGGCCGGCGGAACCCGCCGTAATCCGGATCGCGAACGACGTTCCAGCTGTGCTGCGACCCATCGCAGCCGGTTTCGATGAGCTCGAAGACTGGCTGATCCCCCACGGCATCGGCATTCGCCACTACGAACACCGCGCGTTTTGGTTGCGCCAGCTGCGCTTCTACCCTTCGCGCGAGCGAGGCGCCGAGTTGTGCGCCGCGGTCGATCATCCGGTTACGGCCAGCGCGACGATCGGCGTCGCGAGTTGGACGTTGCCTGGGTGTGCGATCCTCGACCTGCGCGGGCTCGCCGATTACGTGATTGCGCGCACGCCGAGCAAGCTCGGCTACCTCGGGCACGACCGTAAGCCGCCGATCGAATACATTCGCGAGTTCCAGCCGAACGTGTTCCTGCAAAACGGCGAAGTGCGGGTGTACCCGCGGCCGAAGCCGTTGACGGACGAGCACATCCGCGAAGTGGAACAGCGCTACCGGAGCCTCCTGCAGGAACGGCGGTGACGCCGGGAGTGAGCGTCGGCCCAGCAGGCGAGCTACGCCTCGCGCAAATCGTGATCTAATTCGCTGGACAGAGTTTCGCGCTCTCGTAGGCTCCCGTCGGTGCACCGCAGGAAGTCCAGCTCGAACGTGTGGCTCGCGACGTTGGTCGTCTGCGGACTGCTGTTGTGGTGGATGGCACTCGCCTCGCCCGACGAAGCCGAGAACGCGTTCGCGAGAGACGAACGCGAGGCACAATTGATGCTCCAGCCGGCCACTGCCGTCCAGCCGGCCACTGCCGTCCAGCCGGCCACGACGGCGCTGACTGCACAGCATCGAACGAATGCGCCGGTCGTCACCGCAAAGCTGACTCCGGTTGCCCTTCCCCCGGCCGCCGCTGAATCGAAGCCCGAGCTCGGCCCGATCCCGCCCGACACGCGCGGGTTCGTCGATGCGATTCAGGGTCGCTATGATCAAGACACGCGCGACCGCGAGGCGGGTGCGACCGAAACTGCGTTGCGGACGTTCATTCGCACGACGAAGTTGCCTGCGAGCGCGTTGAAGTCGATCGTCTGCCGGCAGTCCGTGTGCAAGCTCGAGATGTACTGGCGCGCCGAGTACGACGCGCCGTATCGAGGTGTGCTCGACGACCTCGCCGGTGGAAACGCGAAGCTGGTCGCAACGCGCGCGGGAGAACCGGATCGAAATGCTGCGGTCGCGGTCGACGTGTACTGGTTACGCGCGCTCGGCAACCTGCCCGAACTCGTGAAGCCATAAAAAAACGGCGGCCGAACTTTCGTTCAACCGCCGCTTCTCGCTACGGCTGAGTCAGCGATAGTTGCTCTGAAGAGTCAGCAGCGTCGCGACGAGTTTATCGACGTCGGCTTTGTTGTTGTACAGCGCGAGCGAAGGCCGCACCGTCGACTCGAGCCCGAAGCGCCGCAGCGCCGGCTGCGCGCAGTGGTGGCCCGCCCGCACGGCGATGCCTTCCTTCGACAACGCCGCACCGACCGATTCAGTCGGCACGCCGTCGATCACGAACCCCATCACGCCGGCCTTCTCCTTCGCGGTGCCGATCAACCGCAAGCGCGGCACCGTCAGAAGCTTCGCCGTGCCGTACTCGAGCAACTCGTGCTCGTGGCGCGCGATGTTGTCCATGCCGATGCGCTCGACGTATTCGATCGCAGCGCCCAACCCCACCGCATCCGCGATGTTGCCGGTTCCCGCTTCGAACCGCGTCGGCGGTTGTGCGTAGACGGTCTTGTCGAACATGACGTCCACGATCATGCTGCCGCCGCCTTGCCACGGCGGCATGGATTGCAGCAGATCCGACTTGCCGTACAACACGCCGATCCCGGTCGGGCCGAACACCTTGTGACCGGAAAACGCGTAGAAGTCGCAATCGAGCGCTTGTACGTCGACGCGCATATGAGACACGGCTTGAGCGCCGTCCACCATCACGCGCGCACCGTGGCGATGTGCGATCTCGGTCATCTCCTTCACCGGCAGAATCGTACCGAGTGCGTTCGACACCTGCGTGAAGGACGCGAGCTTCGTGCGTGAGCTGAACAGCCGCTCGTACTCGTTCAACAGGATCTGTCCGTCGTCGTCGACCGGAGCGACCTTGAGCCGAGCGCCCGTCTCCGCGCACAGCTGCTGCCACGGCACGATGTTCGAGTGGTGCTCCACCCATGTGATGACGATTTCGTCGCCGGCCTGGAGGTTACGTTTGCCCCAGCTCTGCGCGACCAAGTTGACCGCTTCGGTCGTTCCGCGAACGAAGATGATGTCTTGCGCCGACGGTGCGTTCAAAAATCGGCGCGATGCTTCGCGTGCGTTCTCGTACGCGTCGGTCGAGCGCGCAGCGAGCGAGTGTGCCGCGCGATGAATGTTGGAGTTCTCGTGCTCGTAAAAGAACGAGATGCGATCGATGACACTTTGAGGTTTTTGCGTCGTCGCCGCGTTGTCGAGCCAAACGAGCGGCTTCCCGTGCACGAACTCGCGAAGGATCGGAAAGTCACGGCGGATCGAATCCACGTCGTACAGCCGCCGACCTTGCTCTTCCGGCAAGAAAGTCGGCTGGAATTCGTAGATTCGCGCGCCGGACTGCGCCGCGACGCGCTCCGAGTTTTCGGGCACCGAGCCGCCGGCTGGCACGTTCGGTACGGTCGCAGCAGCCGTCGGCACGCCGGTCGGCGCGCCGAACCCACCGTTCGGATACGCCGGAGCACCGAGCGCACTCGACGGCTCGGCGCGGCTTGCAGCGGATGGCGGCGCGGTCCCGCCAGCCGTCGCTGGAAGCCCGAAGCCAGTCTGCGGAGCGGCACCGAAGTCGCTCCCGAAGCCGGGCAGCGAAATCGGAAACCCTCCACCCGAGAGCCCCGCGAAGTCGGCTCCCGACATGTTGGGCATCCCTGCACCACCGTACGGCGAGGCCGGTACGCCCGCACCGATCCCCGGCATCGGTGTGCCGAGCGGACCGATCGGGAACGCTTCGCCGAGCGCTGGTTGCGCAACGGACCAAGCTGGCTCGGCCGAGCCAGCCATGATCGGCAGTGCGCCCGAGTTCGCCGCGAGCGGTACGCCGTGCGCAAGTGCTGCAGCTGTCGGCGGCACCCCCGACGGTGCCGTCATCGGCTGCGCGAAAAATGCGCCCGCTTTCGGCACGGGGCCAGTCGTCATCGTCAACGGCCGGGTATACGGCTCGGGATTCACCGGGACGAACTGGCGCCCTTGTGTCTGATCGAGAAAGTAGAAACCCGCTTGGCTCGGGTCGGGCCCGATCGGGGGGGCCTGCGGAATCGGCGACGCGACCGGCAGCTGCGCCGGCACGTGGAAACCCGGGTGTTCGGCTGCGAACGGCAGTTGTGGACTGCCGCTACCAGCTGCGGGGGCTGCGGACAAAGCTGGAGGCTCGCGCGGCACCGAAGCGCCCGAGAGCGGCGCGAGTGCGGCGGGATCCGTGGCCGCTGCGCCGGGACCTTTGAAGAACTCGTTCGCCCACGCAGCCATCAGCTGCAGGTCGGGCAAACCGAACGCCGACGCCGGCATCGCGGGGGCAGCCGGTGCGCTCGGCATCTGCGCCGGAGCTGCACGAACTGGAGCACCCGCGCCGGATGCGGCACCCAGCGCCGGGCCGGCGCTCGCGCCTGACGTTTCGAGTGGAACGCCGGCGCCCGTAGGCATCACACCGTAGGTCGGTGTCATGGACAGCGCCGGCACCGCACCGTAACTTTGTGGCACGCCTGCAGCCGTCGGCGGCAGGCCGGGGCCGGCGGCTTCCGACGGATAACCCGCTTTCAAACCCGACTGTGCCGCAACCGGCGTCGCAAACGGAGACTCACGCGGGCCATCGAACGCGTAAGGCAACGGCGCAGTGCCGTCGGCCTTCGGTTCACTTGTACTCATGGTAGAGCCCCACATCCACGTTCTCGAGCACGCCGAGCGCATCCGGCACGAGCACGGCCGCCGAGCAATACAGCGCGATCAAGTACTGCGCGACCGCGTTCGTCTGAATGCCCATGAAGCGCACCGACAGGCCCGGCGACTGCTCGCCGGCGAGCCCCGGCTGAAAGAGCCCGACGACGCCTTGTTTCTTCTCGCCCGTCCGCAACAGCAAGATGTTCGACTTGCCTTCTTCGACGTAGAGCTTGTCGCACGGCACGATCGGAAGACCGCGCCAGGTGAGGAACGGCGAGCCGAACAACGTGACAGTCGCCGGCGGAACGCCGCGACGCGTGCACTCGCGTCCGAACGCTGCGATCGCGAGTGGATGCGCCAAGAAGAACGCGGGCTCTTTCCACACGCGCGAGATCAGCTCGTCCATGTCGTCCGGCGTCGGCGCTGCTTTGCGCGGCTGCACGCGCATGAACGGCGCGATGCTGTTCAACAAGCCGTAGTCGGCGTTGTTGACGAGCTCGCTCTCCTGCCGCTCTTTCACACTCTCGATCGTCAAGCGGAGCTGCTCGCGAATCTGGTCGAACGGGCTCGAGAACAGGTCCGAGACGCGCGTTTGAATGTTCAAGATCGTCGAGATCGCGCTCAGCGTGTATTCGCGCGGATTCTCTTCGTAGTCGACGTAGTCCTCCGGAAGGTCGCCTTCATCCTGCTGGCTACACGCGACTTCGACCGGGTCATCCGTCTTCACACGATTCACGCGGAGGGTGCCGGATTCGAGGGGCTTCCACTGCAAGAACGTGACTAGCCAGCGCGGCGTGATCGCCGGCATCTGGACGGGCGTCTTCGTCGTGTTCGCTAACTTGCGGGCGCCGGTCGCGCCAAGTGCCTGGTGGCCAGAGTCAGTCATGAAGTGCTCCTCGGGGGGTTCTCAGATAACGAATGCCGAGCGGATGTAGCGCGCAGCTGCAGCGCGTCGCTAGGGACATCGCACCGACACAGACCGATTCCTCCGCTGAAGCAGAGAAGCGTTCGCTGCCGAGATCGGTTCCTCCGTTCGAGCGGAGGAATCGACGCGATTACGCGCCCAACTCTTCGGCGTAGGTCATCACGAGGTAGACGATACTCTCGCTTTCAGCGAGGTTTTCGTACGTATGCGGCACGTCTGCGTTGAAGAGAATCGCGTCACCGGTGTCGAGTTGCGCGTAGTCTCCGGCGACGTGTATCGCGAGCTTTCCCTGCGTGACCACGAGGTTTTCCGTCGTACCGGGCGCGTGTGCCGTCGCGTGCTCGACGCCGTGTGGGCGGAGCCGCAACTCGTAAAACTCACTGCGACGCGGGACGTTCGGCGGAAACAGTGCGCGCGAGCTGAACGCGCCGTCGTGACTCGTGAGCGTCTTCGCGTGTGACTTACGCAACACTTGCGTCGTGTGCACTTCTTGAGTGGTGAGCAGCGCACCGAACGGTACGCCGAGCGCACTCGCGATTCGCCAGATCACGTTGATCGTCGGAGCGCTGTACGCGAGCTCGACTTGGCTCAACATCGCGCGGCTCACGCCTGACAACTTCGAGAGTCGCTCGAGCGATAATCCGCGCTTCACCCGCAATCGGCGCAAGTTCGCGCCTAGGATCGGGACCAGGTCGGGAGACGAGCTCGCCGCAGTCTCGCGAGTGACGCGCTCTTCGAGCTCTTCGACGTGCTCGACTTCGGACTCACGCGATTCTGCACCCGAAGCTTCGGGCCCCGAGCTCATGTGCTCGCTCCGTGCTCGAGGAATCGTGACGTGCTTCCGATACCGCGCATACCGCCCGCTCCTGTGCCGTCTTACGACGCGTGCTAGCCGCACTAGCACGAATTGCTCCACGTTTTCGGGGCAATTTGGGCGCTGTGTAGCGTTCGCGAAGCGCCACCAATCGGCATCCCCGTGATTGGACACGGAGCCTTTGCATTTCACGGAACATCACGTGCGTTCCGATCATCTTCGTACATCCATGTTCGTCAACCGAAGCTGACTAGCGGGGGCCACGGTTCACGGCTGCACGAGCGGTTGCTTCAACGCCACCCAAGTCGAGTGCGCAAACGCGAGGCAGTCGCCGCCTGTCGCGTCGAGCAACATCGAACCGCACTCGATGCGTCGTCCTTCACGACCGATGTTCCAACCGACGACGACGTAACGCGCGTCGCGCTCGGGTCTCGACTTGATCTCGGCGGCCAAGCGACCGAGTAACACCGGCGGCATCTCGGGCACGAACATCGAGTAACCGAACAAACCCGGGCAATCGAGCGCGGCCCAAATGAACTTGTCGTCGACCAGGTTACCATCGCTACAGAGCTCGCTTGTCGGCACCCATGGCGACGCCACGACGCTGCGGCCTTCGACTGGGCCGGGATACAGTGCCAGTCCGTCCCCGTGCGGCCGATCAGGCCCGCACACGAAGCAGCCCGGATAAGGATGCGGGTGCGACCCGGGGTAACTCAACGTGGCACGCTCGGCTTGAGCGAAGCTCACTGGCTCCGGCAGCGCGAGATCGATCGTGGTTGGTCTGGCGTCGGCGAGAAGAGTTTTCCGATCATGCAGCGACACAATCCCGTCTTCCGAACGCGATAGTTGCAGCGCGCGTTCGAGCGGAGGCGGTGCGCGCAGAGTGACGCTGCACGGTCCGTCGATGAGCTTTGCGAGTAAACCGGCGGTGTAGCCTCCGTTGGCGGACTGCGGCGGTCCACAGTACTTCGCGGCAATCGTCGCAATCGTTGCAATCGTCCCGTGGGTCGCGTGTTCGTTCGGCATTCTTAGGTGCGGCTCGCGTACGCAGCGTACACGCCCAAGCACCGATCGGAAACGACCGTCATTCCCGCCGCCGCGAGCTTGGCCTCGGACTCTGGCTCGGTGATGCCGCTCTGCAGCCAGACGGCTTTCGGGCGCTTGTCCGATGGCAGCGCAAGGATTTCGGCGGTGAGTGCCGGGATGTGTTCGGCGCGACGGAACACGTCGAGGATGTCCACTTGCACCGGAAGCTCGCTCAAGCTCGAGACCGACGGCCGTCCGAGCGACGCCTGGATCTTCGGGTTGATCGGGAACACCTCGTATCCGCGCTGCGCAAGCTGCTGCGGAATCGCGAATGCGGGGCGATCGGCATGTGCCTCGTCTTGCATCCCGACGACTCCGATCGTTTTGGCCAAGCGAATCAGCGAAATGATCTCGGTCTCGTTCATGCCGGAGAGCTTACCGCCCGCGATCGCTCCGCGCACACGCGGGCTTTTTATGCAGTTGAACCTTCACACACGCGACCGGTTGATCATGGGTCGAGTGCGGCCGCAGCCATCAGCGGCAGGCCGAAACTTGGTTGACTACTCACGAGGCCGAACCCGAGTTTGCCCAGCCTACCGAGATGCCTCAGGTGAGTGCCTGTAGGCACACAGTGCGACCGAGCCACACTCCGTGCGATTGCACGCCTGCCGCGAACGGCTGCGTGGCTGCCTTGCGCTCGAATGGGGACTGGCGAAAAGCATCACATTCATTGCCATAGCCAGCGCAGGCTGTTTTGAAGCTAGTTTGACCGTGTCAGCGATGCTGGGGCACTGTTGCATGATGTGACTGGTTTGCGATGATGCGCGTCGGTCAACGCGACTTCAGCGCAAGTCTCACGCTTGGCTCACGCCTTGCAACTGCGACGTCCCACGAGTGTTGAATTCCCGGTCAACGGATTACGCCGCTCCAAGCGGCAGTGAAATGAATCGACTCGGAAGTCCCTGATCGAAGCGAACGCTTTCGATCGAGTTCGTATTGGCCACCGCGTGAGCCGATCGGATCGGGACACACCTGGACAGCCTTGGTCGGCGTCTTAGGTGTCGGGAGTTCAAAAAGCGCTGCGGCTGTCAGCGGCGGGCAAACTTACACGCGGTGCATGGACCGGTTGTCGTTTGTGTGAGGCCGCCCGGCGGGCGAGTAAAACAAACAATGGATGACGCGAGCCGGCTCCGCGACGTCCCGATCGAGAGGATCTCATGAAAATCCTAACCACGAGTGTTGTAGCTGGCATTGGATTGATGGCGCTTGCTTGCGGCAGCGCCCCACAACCCACCGAACGTTTGGCGACCGCTCAAGCGGCCGTGCGCGCGGCAAAGGAAGTCGGCGCGAAGGAAGTTCCGCAAGCTCAGCTGCACGCGCAGCTCGCGGAAGAGCAGGTCACGCAAGCCCAGAAAATGATCGAGGATGGTGACAACGACCGCGCCGAGCTGGTGTTGCGTCGTGCCACTGCCGATGCAGAGCTCGCCGTCGCGCTCGCGCGCGAAAACGAGAGCCAAAAACAGGCCGAAGCTGCGGAAGCCGCGCTCGGTCCGCAAGCCGCCAGTCAGCCATCCAACATGCAGGCGACTAACCAGTAGTCAGTGCTTATTACGGAGGACGACATGACATTCTCGAGCCTGAACATTACCCGCATCGGACAAGGACTTTTGCTCGCGACGACGCTGACGGCCGCGGGCTGCGCGACGAGCCAACCTCCCAAGGAGCTCGTCGACGCACGCGAAGCGTACCAGCGCAGCGAGCACGGCAAAGCGCGCGAGTACAACCCTGCCGCGCTGCATGAAGCCAAGGTCGAGCTCGACAAAGCTGAAGCCGCGTTCAACAACGACCCGGACTCGGATGCGACGCGCGACGAAGCGTACATCGCGCTGCGCCGAGCAGAGCGCGCCGAAGTCGAGGCGAACACGATGCAGTGGCAGCAGCGCCAGGAGAAGGCGCGCAACGACGCAAACCAGAATCAAGCCAAGGGCCTGCAGAAGGCGCAAAGCGA
>DASRXR010001091.1:0-21194 GCA_035687405.1 Polyangiales bacterium | reverse complement strand
GCGAGTTTGCCGCGCCCGAGCGCATTGCTCGAATCGTTGACCGGCGCAGTCGGCGCCACACCGCAAGATTCCCCGTTCGCCGCGACGTTGGGAGTAGCCAAGTACCCCGCACGCGCGAAGTCGCGTTTGATCTGGTTCATCGCGGAGCGCAGTGAGCTCTGCGTCGTCGAGATGCGTTGTTGCTCGCGAAAGTGACGCGTCGATGCAGCACCGACCGCGTACAGAGAACTGATCGCGATCCCACCGACGCACAGCGAGACCATCAGCTCGACGACGGTGAAACCAAACTGACTGCGAGGCTTGCGAGTTCTCATGTCAGTTCGCCCGCAACACGGTGGAGAGATAAACGAGGTGGTAGTTCTCGATCAGAGCGCCACCTGGGCTGAGCCTCGCGTTGTCGTCCACGCACACGGGAAAGTCAGTGCGAATCGCGCCAATGCCCTCGCGCGCCCACCACACGCGCACGTCCGAGCGGATGATGCGGTTGTTCGTGTAGACGAAGGTCAACCGGTAGGACGCGCAGTAGTACAAGTTGGCGGGGCTGCCGTTCTGCGTGTCGAGGTCGTCGCCGTAGTAGTCGAACGCATTCGACTGCAGGCGTGTGATGCCGCCGTTCGACGTGGTGATGAAGGGCAAGGTCGTGAACGCTCCGATCGCACCCGGCGTGACGCCGCCCAAGTAGCGGCTTCCGCCCGGCACACCCGGCGCGTTCCACGTGATGGCGTCGATCTTCAAACGCTCGATCACGTTTTGAGCGATCTGCGTCGCGGTCGTGAGCTCGCGCGCGTGGACGTTGCCGCGGATGATCTGCTGCTGCATCGCGAGCACCGCCATCGCGCCGATCGTCATGATCCCGAGCGAGACCATCACTTCCACCAACGTGAAGCCCGACTGTTTTCGAGACATCAGAAGCGCATCCTTCCGTTGCCACCGGCAGGGAAGATCACGTCGCGAGTCACGCCGCGCTCTTCCATCGTGCCGCCACGCGACAAGCTGCGGATCACGGAGAACGTCTCGGCCGAAGTCTGCGGCGTGAAGTTGTATCCGATCGCAGGTGCGTCACCCGCGCTCGCGCCGCGGAACGTGTTGCCGCCTGGCTCGAAGCACAGGACTGCGAGCTTCGGGTTCGTGCTCGCTGCGATGCGAATGACTTGGCGGCTCGTGTCGCTCGCGGTCGCCGCGGTCGAGCCCGTCGACAAGTTGTAGGCGGTGTCGCCCATGTCCACCGTTTCGATCGGCTGGAAGCCGTTTGCGGCTGTGCCGTTGATCGCCTGCATCCAAGGCGTCTGGCTGCAGCGGTTGTTCATGCCTTCCCAGACGCGAATGCGACCGAGGCCGTTACTGCCCGCTGCGTCGTCCGATGCTTGAAACAGCATCAAGTGCGCGAGACCGGTTTGGTTCACACGCGCGCGAATCACCCGATTGAGTCGGATGAGCTCCTCGCTCGCCGCAGATGCACGTGCATCCGCCATGAACTCGCCCAAGCCTGGCGCGATCATCGCCGCCATCGCGCCCATGATGAGCACGACGATCATCAGCTCGAGGAGCGTGTAACCTGCGGTGGAGCGCGTGCGCTTCATCACCAGCGGAGTTTTGCAAGCCTTGTACCGGAACCGTTCGCAGCCTCCAGCGGCGAATTCAGCGGCAAATCAGCGCCTGCAGCCAATCCACGTCACACGCAACTAAGTGCGTTGGTGCGCAAGTTTTTCTGGCGGGAGAAGTCGCCCGATGTATTCACACGCACGCATCGCCCGCAGCTGCCAGCTGCAGCACGGCGTCGCCAGAGGCGGCGGCAAGGCTCAGAAGTGCTGCGCGAAATCTACCGACACGACGTCCAAGTGGTAGAAGTACTCACCCGCGTTGGCGTACAGCGGGCCTTCTGCCGAGGTCGCCGAGTCGGTGATCGGGAAGCCGGCCACGCCGTCGTTTTTGCCCGTCACGAGGTGGTACTTGCCGGGGTCCATCGTCCACGCGTTGGGAACCGGCGCCTCGCCCAGGTTCGGCGTCAGGCGCACGTCCTTCTGAATGAAGTGCACGTAGCCCACCGTGATGTCGGTCCGCTTCGCGACGCGCAGCGTCGCACCCACGTGAATCCCGGTGCGGCCGAGCATGTAGTTCGTGATGTCGTTGTAGCGGACGTCGGCGCCGTCGGTTTCGTATGACAGGCCGGCCCGAAACGTCAGCACGCCGGGGAGCACGTTGTAGTCGCCGCCGAGACGCAACGAGAGCTGATTCTTGCCGTGCAAGATCGCGGGAGACTCCGCCTGCAAGCACTCACCCATCGGATCGTTGTTGCGGTACCTCGTGCACGCGCCGACCAAGGTAGAGGTGGTCACAGGCATGCCGTTTGGATTGACGCCGACCAGCGACACGAGCCGACCTGGGTTCGAGAACTTGCGGAAGTCGCTGACCGAGTTGAAGTACATGATCGCGTCGGCTTCGATGTCCCAGCGCTCGTTGAGCATCGAGTCTTCGACGTCTTTGCCGGCCGCGAGGTGCGCGGACTCGGAGTCCTTCACTTTCACGCGCGGCTTCAGCCGATCCGCGAAGCGAATGCCCAACGACAGCTGTGGCGCCCAGATCGGCGGCGCCGACACGGTGCCGCGAATGTTCTGCGTGGTCGTCGGTATGAAAGAGCCCGAACTGCGCTCCATCCCGCTCATGTCGCGCCAGGCATATAGCCCACCAGTACCGAATGCACCCGGCGTCGCATCGACCTTGGCGATCGACTCGACGCGATCGGACCACTTGAAGCCGATCGCGATGTCTAGCGCGTCGATCGGCGTGATCTGCGCCGACGCGATCAAACCCGGAATGAACAAGTCGCGGCCGAAGACCTCGCTCCGCACGTCGTCGCGAGTCGACAAGCTCGTATTGACGCGGCTGAACGTCGTCGTGCTGTACACGACGAGCTGCCACTGGAAACCCGCACCGATCGTCAGCCAGTCTGCGAGCCGATAGCCGACGGCACCGAGTGCGCTGAAGTACGACGTATTCTGGTGCGCGCGGAACCAACGCGTGGGGCTCGAGCGCAGACCGGCCGGCGTATCGACCGTGCCGTCGCGATTGCCGAACTGATTGAGCGCCGCGAGGTCCGGAGGGAAAAATCCGAGACCGATGCCCAACCGCGGCGACAGCTTCATCGACAAGCCGATGTGCGGCAGGATTGGAACCGGCCCGCTGTAACACACCTGGGGAAGCACTTCGTCTTGCACGCGCGGCAGCGGATCGCCGTCGAGGTCCGTCGCTCCGACAGGCGGATTGATGAACACGTCGCCGCCGCCGAAGTTCACGACGTCGTCGCCCAGCAGGCGATAGCCGAACGGATTACCGTAGGTGCCGGTCGCTTGAAAGCACGAGTCCGCGAGCAGAACGTTCGCGCCCGCAAGCGCCATGTCGTTCCACAGATCCGCCAAGAGGGCGGGGTTGCGCACCATTACGCTCGGATCGTCTGCACGCGCGAAGTTAGCGCTGCCTCGCCCGATGCCGCGCGCACCACCCGCCGGGAACTCGGCGCCGCCAGCAGCTGCAGGGACGGGAACCGCCGAGATCGCGAGTAAGATGGCCGACACCAGAGTGACAATGCGAAGCATGCATCTCTCCTCCCACTAAAATGCGGGGCGAGCCTACTATTACTAGCCGTAACTAGGGAAGTGTTTAGACCGTTTAGCAGCGAGTGCACAGCACGAGAGGTCGGATCTCGTGTTCACCTACCTTTAGCCCAGTTAGGGACTTGGCAGGGCTCGCATTACAAACCGAATGCGTCCCCACCACCTTCGCCGTGCGAGTCGTCGTAGTTGTCAAACCGGGTGAACTCGCGCGCGAACAGGCATTTCACCATGCCGGTAGGACCCGCACGTTGTTTGCCAACAATGATCTCGGCCATGTTTCGATCGGTGGTCTCCGGATTGTAGACCTCGTCTCGATAAATGAAGATGATTGTGTCGGCGTCCTGTTCGATCGCGCCTGACTCACGCAGATCGGAGAGCTGCGGTCGTTTGTCCTTGTTGCCGCGGCTTTCCACACCGCGATTCAGCTGTGACAGCGCCACAACCGGCAACTCGAGCTCTTTGGCCATGCCTTTGAGCGAACGGCTGATCTCGCTGATCTCTTGCTCGCGGCTGTCGGTCTTCACGCCGGCACGCATCAGCTGCAGGTAGTCGATCACGATCAGCGCGAGGCCGTGCTCGGCCTTGAGCCGGCGCGTCTTTGCTCGCACTTCCATGAGCGTGAGGCCGGGTGTGTCGTCGAGCCAGATCGGCAAGTCGCTGAGGGTGCCTGCCGCCGCAGTCAGCTTGGGCCAGTCGTCGCGACCCAGGTACCCGGTGCGGAGCTTTCCTGCATCCACGCGCGCCTCGCTGCACAACAAGCGATTCGCGAGCTGCTCTTTCGGCATTTCCAGGGAGAAGAACACCGCCGGGGCCTTTCGCGCGCGGCAGGCGTTGAGCGCGACGTTCAGCGCGAACGCGGTTTTACCCATACCGGGGCGACCGGCGATGATGATCAGATCGCCCGGGTGCATTCCGGCCGTCATCTTGTCCAGCCGGTCGAACCCGGTCGGCAAGCCGGTGATGTGCTGCTTCAGCTCGGCCGCGCGCGTGATCGCCTCGAAGGTACGCACGACGACGTCGGTGATGTGCTCGTACGGGCTGCGCAGGCGGTGCTTCGCGACCGCGAACACCGCGCGCTCCGCCTCGTCGAGAAACTCCTCCATCGAGCCGTAGTCGCCGTAGCCCCGTGCCGCAGTCTCGTGGCAGGCGTGGATCAAGCGGCGGATGATCGCCTTCTCTCGAACGATCTTCGCGTGCGCCTCGATGTTCGACACGGTCGGGATCGTGTTCGTGAGCCCGAGCAGATATTCGTCACCGCCGATCGCGTGCAGCTTGTTGCCGGTCGCGAGGCGCTCACGCAGGGTCACGGTGTCGACCGGTTGGCCCGCCGCGAACAGCTGCTGCATCGACTCGTAGATGCGCGCGTGCGAGTCGCTGTAGAAGTCCTCCGCCGACAGCGGCAGCTCGAGCACCGTGTTCAGCGCGTCGTTCTCGAGCAGGATGCCGCCGAGCACGGCACGCTCTGCGCCCAAATCATTGGGCGGGACACGACTTGTGCTCGGGGGTCTTCCATCACTCATGAGTTGCTCGCGATCGCATGCGAAGCGGTCGCGGACCATCGCACGACCCGTTGGGGAATGGGTGTGGATAGCCCGGTGACTAACTTCTTAGAAACTCGCCGAAGCTGGGGATCAGTTGTGGGGGAAGAATTGCAAACAGGCGTGCTCCCTCAGGAAACACGCCTGTTATCCGTTACACGAACCCGGCAACGCAAGGTGGGTAACTTCCCACGCGAGGAACACATCGCGCGGGAAGATCACCGCCACACCGTACGCGCGGATCAACCGCGCTACGGGTCGTAGCGCGGGGTCCAGCTTTGAGCGTTCAGCTCGCCTTTACGACGACTTTGAACTTGGTCGAAACGCCGGCACCGAGCTTCGCAATTACTTCGTACTCGCCGAGCGCCTTGATCGGCGTGGGCAACTCGATGTGTTTGCGATCGAGCTCGATACCCTTCTTGTGCAACGCCTCGGCGACGTCGCGCACGGTCACGGAACCGAAGAGCTTGTCGCCCTCGCCCGCTTGCGCCGCGATCTCCAGGGTGAGCCCGTTGATTTGGGCAGCGATGCCTTCGGCCTGGCCCTTCTGCTTCGCAGCAGCTGCGACCGCGACCTTACGCTCGTGCTCCACATGCCTGACGTTGTCGTCGGTGGCCACGACCGCGAGCGAGCGCGGCAGCAAGTAGTTGCGCGCGTAGCCCGGCTTCACACGCACGAGCTCGCCAGCATGACCGAGCTTATCGACGTCGCGACGCAAAATCACATGCACGTGAGTTGCCATGATCAGCCTCCCGACGTGTACGGCATGAGCGCGATGTTGCGTGCGCGCTTGATCGCCGTGGTGACGGCGCGCTGGTGAAGCGCGCAGTTTCCGCTGATGCGACGCGGCACAATCTTGCCGCGATCGCTGATGAAGTACTTCAGCTGGTTGGCATCTTTGTAGTCGATGACCAACTCGGAGTCCGCGCAGAAGCGGCAGACTTTGCGCTTACCGGATCGACGGCGCAGGCCAAACGGATCGTTCTCGCCGCGGCCATTCTTGCCGCCGCCGCCCATGTCGTCGTCTTTGTATTGCGAGTAGCTCATCACGCCTCCTCGTCTTCACGCTGGAACGGAACTTCGTTCAGCTCGGGCGCGCCGTAGTCGTCATCCAACGGCTCGTCGCCGTAGCCCTGTTCGATCCGCGGTGGACGCGGTGCATCGACGAGACCGAGACGCTGCGCGATGCCCAACTCTTCTTCGGCTTCTTCGGTCGCTTCGAGGCGGCGGAACTCGAGATCGGCAGGATCGATCTGGTAGTCCTCCGGCTTCACGTCGCGCTTCATGACCACGGTCTGAAAGCGAACGACTGCGTCGAGCAAGCGCAGGTTGCGCTCGACTTCAGCGACCATGTCTTCGAAGCCGAGGTATTTGACGAACACGAACACGCCGCGGCTCGACTTGCGGATCGGGTACGCAAGCTTGCGCTTGCCCCAGTTGTCGATCTTCAGCAGGTGTCCGCTGCGGCCCACGATGATGTCCTTCAAACGCGTCGCGACGCGGTCGGCTTCATCGGGGTCGATGTTCGGTTCGAGGATGTAAATGGTCTCGTACTCGCGCAATCGGCGCGGGTTTTGAGACAAGGCTACAGCTGTGCTCATGTCATTGCCCTTTGGACGACGGCCCCGAAGTATTTCGGAGCAGGGTTCGAGCGATTCGCACCATGCGAACCAAGCTCGTCTCAGCACCCGCGCTTGCTGCGAGCAACCCCTTGGCAGGGCGTGGCTCGCTCACGAACGACGGGATCAGTCTTTACCGGTCTGATTGTGGCGATTCATCGCGGCGGACACTCCGAGTTCGAGGATGTCGGCCACGGCGATGGAGGCGCGTTCTAGCACGGCCGGCAGCTCAGAGCACTCCTGCTTACTGAAATCCGACAAAACATGATCGGCGCCCTTCTGCGGAGGTCGGCCGACGCCCACCCGGACCCTTACGAAATCCGGCCCGCCAGCGTGCTGCACGATGGATTTGAGGCCGTTATGGCCGGCCAGGCCGCCGCCGAGCTTCAGCTTGAGTGTGCCGAAGGCCAGATCGAGCTCGTCGTGGATGACCACGAGGTCGGAGAGGCCGAGCTTGTAGAAAGCGAGGGCCTTCTGCACCGACTCGCCGCTCAGGTTCATGTACGTCTGAGGCTTGAGCAGGATGGCTTCGTCGCTGCCGTGCCGAGCGCGAGAAAGCTCGGCTTTGAACTTTTCGCGAAAAGGGTCGGCGCGCCAGCGGCGGGCAAGCTCGTCAACGACCATGAAGCCAACATTGTGGCGATGGCCGGAGTACTTGCTGCCAGGATTGCCTAAACCGACGACGAGCTTCACGTCCCACCTTCTGAGCGACGAGATGTACGAGATCGGCTCTTATTCTCGCAACGCCGAGTGCAGCTGGGGCGATCCACGCGATGAGATTTGCGAGGATTTCGTGCTGAGAGCGAGCGCCCCCGCAGGGCCCGACTGAGCCGCACTTCCTGTGCGGCGCAGGGAGGGACCGAGGAGGTAAGCCGCTCTCAGCGCGAAAGCCGAAGCAAATCGCTCTACTTCGCGGGAGGGGCTTTGGAAGGAGCCTTCGACGGCGAAGCGCCTGCTGCGGGGGCACCCGGAGCACCCGGCACTGCTGCCGCTGCTGCTTCTTCGTCTTCCTTACGCTTGCGCATCGTGATGCACGACACGACGGTGCGCTCGGGCGGCAACACGAGCTGGACGCCCTCGGGCAACGCCAGATCTTTCACCTTGATGTGATCACCGATGTCGAGTGGCGTCACGTCGGCCTTGATGCTCGCCGGAAACTGCTCCGGCTTCGCGCGAAGCTCGAGGTCGCGATAGATCACGACGAGCTCGCCGCCAGCGACGACGCCCTTCGCCTTACCTTCGACGATGAACGGCACCTTGCGGACGATCTGCAATGAAGCGTCGATCCGGTAGAAGTCGACGTGGACCGGCTTGCGCGTGACGGGGTGGACCTGCAGGTCCTGAACCATCGCGAGCTGATCCTGGCCGCCGACCTTGATCGTGATCAGCGCGTTGCGCCCGTACGGCGTCGACAGCGCAGCAGTCAATTCCTTCGGCGAAATCGCGATACCGGCCGGCTTCGTCTCACGCCCGTAAAACACGGCTGGAACGAGGCCGCGTGCGCGCAGCTGGCGTGCTGCACTCTTCCCTGTGAGGTCGCGGGCTTCAGTGGTCAACGTATGAGTTTGCATGACGGGTCTGTTCGGTTCCTAGGGGCCCCGCGGAAATAGCGGGGCCGGCATTATGGTCGCGGATTCGGGTTCAGTCGAAGAGCGAGCTCACCGAATCGCTGTGATGGATGCGCTTGATGGCTTCGCCGAGCAAGCGGGCCACGGTCAACACTTTGAACTTTCCGCTTTCGACCGCGGCGGGCTGCAGCGGAATCGTGTCGGTGACGACGACTTCCTCGAGTGGCGAGGCGACGATCCGCTCGATCGCCGGGCCCGACAACACCGCGTGCGTAGCCGCAGCGAAGACGCGCCGGGCGCCATGATCCTTGAGCGCCTTGGCCGCGTTGCAGAGCGTGCCGGCGGTGTCGATCATGTCGTCGATGATGATGCAGTCGCGATCGGCGACGTCGCCGATGATGTTCATGACTTCGCTGACGTTCGCCTTCTCGCGACGTTTGTCGATGATGGCGAGGTCCGCGTCCATGCGTTTTGCGTACGCGCGCGTGCGCTCGACGCCGCCGGCATCCGGTGACACGAGCACGGGTATTTCTTGTGCGAACTTCGGACGCAGGTAGTCGAGGAAGACCTTGTTGGCGAACAAGTGATCGAACGGGACGTTGAAGAAGCCCTGAATCTGACCGGCGTGCAGATCGATCGCGACGACGCGCGAGATGCCGGCCGTCGTCAGGAGGTCGGCGATCAACTTAGCCGTGATCGGAGTGCGTGGGGCGGCTTTGCGATCCTGGCGGCCATACCCGTAATACGGGATGACGGCGGTGATGGAGCCGGCCGAAGCGCGCTTGAGCGCATCGCAAAACACCAGAAGCTCCATGATGTGGTCGTTCACCGGTGTACAGGTCGACTGGACCAGGTACACGTCGACACCACGCACGTTCTCTTGGATGCGGGCGAAGACCTCACCATCCGAGAATCGGTTGATCTCCGCTTTGCCCACTGGCAACTCGAGCGAGGCGGCAATCGCCTTCGTGAGCTCCGGATTGGAGGTTCCGGAAAAGATGCTGATCGACTTGAACATCGAATCGGTCCTGGCTAACCGTCTCGCCCTAGTGGTCGCGTCATGTCCGCGGGTTCCGGCCCGCAGGGCCGCGGATCGCTAGCAAACGGAGTACTTAGTGTCAACCAAAGCACAGGCGGCGTCACGCCTGTCGTTCATCGATGTGCTCCGGGGTGTGGGCGTGGTGCTCATGATCCAGCTCCACACCTCACATGGCTGGGTCCGGCCGGAATTGCGCTCCGGCGGGCTCTGGAGTGCCACGCAATTCTGGGGCGGGTTGGCAGCCCCGATTTTTCTGATGCTGGCGGGCGTTTCGCTCGGTTTACGGATGGCCCGGGCGCACGCACGCGGACAACTCCCTGATTACGGGCAGGAGCTACGGCGCGCGCTTCAGTTGATCGTGCTGGGATATCTGCTGCGCCTGCAGATGTGGTTCATCGATGCGGGCGGCTTCGCGCGCCCCGACGCGTACCTCGCTCAAGCGTGTCTGCTCGCGGCCTACGGCGTCGCGTACTTCGCGCTCGCGCAATCGCGTTTACATTCAACGGCGCTAGCCGCATTCGGCGTCGCCGCTGGCTTGTTCGGCTTGGGTTTGTTTCAAGTGTCACGTCACGCGCCCGATCGCATGACGGGTCTGCTGCGCGTCGACGTGTTGCAGTGCATCGGCGCTTCGCTGGTGATCGTCATCGGTGTCGCCGCTGCGCATCGACGCGGGTTTCGAGTGCGTCGTTACTACGCGATCGCCGCGGTGATCGCGGCGTTCATCGCGGCCTGGACCCGAACCTGGGTTCCCGGACCGCTGCCGCCTGCGATCGCGGGATATCTCGGACAATGGCCGGCTGAACCGGGTAAATCCGTAGTGGGGTTATTTCCATTGTTCCCGTGGTGCGCGTACGCGTTCGCGGGGACGGCGTACGGCTTGGCGTGGGCACGCACGCCGAGCGAAAGACTCACGCGCAACTTGTTGTGGCTCGCGGTCGGTGCGTTGTGCGTTGCGCTGGCCACACGAGAGTCCACGAACCTGATGCACCAGCTGCTCGAACGCGCGGCGTGGCTGACACAACCGGTGCGCGTTGCACAACGTGTGGCGTGGGTGCTCGTGCTCGGCGGTGTGTGTGCTGCAGCGCGCGCATGGATCCCGATCGTGGTTGCACCGATCGAGACGATCGGGCGCGCATCCCTTCTCTTGTACTGGGTACATCTCGAGTTCGCGTTCGGTGCTGCGAGTAGCTCGTTCACGCGTTCGCTCAGTTACACGCCGTGGGCGATCGGGACTCTCGCGCTGGTTCTCGCGATGTGGCTAGTCGCTCAGATCCGCGTCGGGTTGAGGACGCGGGCGTTCGTACCGCTCTCGGACGAGCCGAGCCGTGCGATTTCTGAAGAACCTGGCCGGCCTCGAGAGAGGACCCGTTCGGCCCCAGGCTAAGTCCAGAGGTTCGAGACTCGTGAGGCCGGCCACAGTGGGCCTCCGGTCACGATATCCTCAAAAAATCCGGCAAATTTGTGTTCCGTATTTGATGCGCAAAGGGCTTGAGCGGTCGGATCGAGTCTGTCATAAGGGGCTTCCCGCAGCGCGCGGAGGGTGTATGTCAGCCACGATCCACCTCGTAACAGACCGTTCCGTATTCGAGCACTCGTGGCGAGATGCGCTCACTGCCTCGGGACTCGCCCCTCGCAGCATGCATCCGACTGCCTTCGCTACGGATGTCGCCCCAGGGCGCGTGTTCGTGATCGATGGTGCTGCCACCGGCTACGATGAGGACGAACTCCTCACGGCTGTCGGTCTGGCGCGTGCAGTCGGGGCAACTTGCGCGGTCTCGCTTCCCGAGGGCAATGGTTTCTCGGGCATCGAAGATCTGCTCGAGGACATGTGCCCGGGCCTTGTCGTCCGAAATGGCACCGACATTCAGCGGCTTGCGAGCACGCTCGGGCGTCGTGCGGATGCCGGTCGTCCGCGCCGTTTCGAGTACCTGACGGTCTCGCCGCGTGCGAACGAGCTTCTCGCCCTGCTCGGGGATGGAACCGTCGTGTTGGTTCCGCGTCCGGTCGCAGAAGATGACGACGGTAGTGAAGTGTCGAGCATCGAGCTCGGCCCGGACGCGCAGAGCGCAACGCTCAAGCTCGGAAGCGGGCGTGAGCTCACGCTGCGCGCGGGTGCGGTGTGCGACTCGAACAAAGACTCAGGCGATCACGTGGATCACTTCGGCAACGGAAACGGTGCCAACGGTGTGAACGCGGTCGATGGCGCGCGCTTGGGTGCGCGGCTTCGCGAGTTGCGGTTGGCCGCGGGGCTAACGCAGGCGGAGCTGGCGCGGCGTACGGGAATTCACCGTCCGAACATCGCGCGCGTCGAAGCGGGCCGGCACACGCCGTCGCTCGAGACACTCGCGCGACTCGCATCGGCGATTGGCGTACCGACGACCGTCGTGCTCTCCGGTAAGTGAGAGTTGGTCAATAGTCGCAGTGGCTTGCGCTGATCTTTGGCGCACGGTCGCGTGAGCGTTGTTGATAGTCGCCCGGCTGCGGGCGCATCGTTCGCCCGCGAGAGTCGGGGTTGGGAGCGCGTCGCGAGCGATCCGCCGACTTCGGCGCGCATCAGGTTCGCGATCCACCACTTCGGGGTCGCTCCGGCGGTATCGCGCTTGGCGTAAACGCGATCAGGTCGCCCTGCGTGCATCACTCTCGCAACTTTTTTTTCCCGGGGCCGAGCGAATCAAATATGGAAATACCTGATCCCATTTTCTGGAGATCCGGAACTTCCTAGAAGAGACGCCGTCTCAGGCCCGTCCTAACGGGTTTGGAGTCTTTTGCCGGGCCTCCGAGAATGTAGGACACTTCAGTCTTGGCGGTAGTCGGAACAACCACGTTACCCTTCAATCTTGGGTAAACTGGATTTTTCTCTAGACAGTGGAACCGCAGAACGTTATGAATTTGAATTGATGGCACGACGCCAACAGGCCAAAGAGTTGTTTACGGCCTCCGAGGTCGCTCGGTTCTGCCAAGTGGATCTTAAAACGATTCACAACTGGTCGGACCGGGGAGAGATCAGGCATTTCCGAACGCCGGGACGGCATCTGCGTTTCCGACGTGTGGACGTGCTCGATTTTCTACGCAAGTACGGTTACCCCGTGCCGGAAATTCTCCGGCAAGGGAAACCCACTGTGCACCTCGTTGAGGAAGATAATGGGCAACTCGAAAACCTAAAAAAGGCGCTCGGTCAGCGCTTCGATGTGACCGGATTCGGTGACCCAGTCGATGCTTTGATCGCAATCGGGAGTGAAACACCCGATGTGGTCGTGCTCGATGTAGGGGGTGTCAAGATCGACGGGCTTTCGTGTATCGCGCGATTGAAAGCATCCGAGGCGACGAGGCATGTGCGGCTCGTCGTGTATTCGGGACGCGATGACAAGAAGGCTCGTGCTTTGGAAGCGGGAGCATCGGCGTTCGTTCAACGCCCCGATGTTCAGAAGCTGACAGAGACGATCGATGCCCTAATGGGCGGCGAAAACTAGGGCGATTTGCTTCGGCTTTCGGCCTGAGAGCGGCTTTCGTCCTCAGGCCTTCGCTGCGCCGCACAGGAAGTGCGGCTCGCTCGGCCTTCCGGGCGCGCACGCTCTCAGACCGAAATCCTCGCAAATCTCATCGCGTGAAGCGCCGTCGCTGCTCTCGGCGTTGCGAGATCGAGAAGGCGAGCGTTATTTACGTGCTGCTTTCTCTGCGAGACCACTTTGGTGGAAGCGCTTTGATAGCTCCGCCTCTACGTCGGTCAGTGTTACGTCTCTCGCCAGTAGGCCTACGAGGACGTGATACAGGACGTCCGCCGCTTCCGAGATGACTCGCTCTGGCGTCTCGCTCGCTATCGCCTTCGCTAGCTCGCCCGCCTCTTCTTCGATCTTTTCGTTTATTTTTGCCGGGCCGGCTTCGAGCAACGACTTCGTATAGCTCTTCGTTGCAGTCGAACGCCTTCGCCCATCGAGCTCGGTCCACAGGCGCGGCAACGTGCTCTGCGCGTGGTGTTCGGCGTCTTCGATCATCTCGCCGTCTGCACCCAGCTGCTTAAAGAAGCACGTCTCTCGCAGCGTGTGACACGACGGGCCTTCCGGAGTCGCGAGGTACACGAGCGCATCGCCATCGCAGTCGACCCAGACCTGCGATACGCGCAGCCCGTGGCCGCTAGACTCACCTTTCCGCCAAAGCTTGCCGCGCGATCGGCTGAAAAAGTGTGCGAAGCCGGACTCGAGCGTCGCTTGAATTGCGGCCTCGTTCGCATGGGCGAGCATGCGAATCTCGCCGGTGTTCTGGTCTTGAACGACGACGGTAACGAGTCCCGCCGAATCGAACTTGAGGTCTGAAAACGCCATCGCGCGCCCAGCATAGCTCAGGCGCGCGATACGGCAGCTCTCAGGTGGTTATTGGATCAGCCGAGCACGGCATCTAGCTCGCGTTGAACGCGATCTACGTCGCAGTTCTTTGCGAGGGCGAGCTCGGTCACGACCAAGTTCCTCGCCTGCTCGAGCAGACGGCGCTCGCTGAACGACAACTCCTTCTCATTCTTTACACGATGCAGATCGCGCAGGACCTTCGCGACTTCAAATGCGGACCCGCTGGTCAACATCTCCGTATACTCACGGAACCGCTTGTTCCACGGCTGAACCGTCACAGCGATGCGTGGGTCCTTCAAGATGTCCATGACTTTCTTGACGTCCCGCTTCGAAATCACATCGCGCAGGCCGGCGCGCGTAGCGCCGTCCGTCGGAATCATGAGCTTCATTCCACTGTCGAGAATTTTCAGGATGTAGAAGTCCTTCTTGCGTCCTGCGATCTCGCGGCTCTCAATGGCGGTGATCTGAGCAACACCGTGTGCCGGGTAAACAGCGTTATCGCCGACCTTGAACGTCTGAGACTGAGACTGAGACACTGTGACTCCTCCCATGACTCACTCCAGGCTAATTGCCATCTGAAAGCATAGGGGGCGCGGGACAGAAGGGCCACGCGCCGAAGCATCTAGTACAGTAGCACTGTTCGGTGACTCCCGCAACGCACTACACGCGCGCACTGTTAAGCACTGCTTCGCGCTGGCTTTTGGCCTGAGAGCGGCTTGCAGCCACTTTGCTGATGGTGATTGAGCTGCCTTTTAAATGAAGCGAGCGCGCCTTTGATGCGCGCTCGACTTCAACGTTGCTCGGTCATGCGGTCACGCTCTTGGGCGCGCTGCTGCCTTGTCGTTGTTTGCCTTCACGTCGTTGTGCTTGGCATCCACTGGCTTCGCATCGGCCTTGCTGTCGCTTTTCGCTTCAGCCTTCGCTTCCGGCTTCGCTTCAGCCTTTGCTTCCGGCTTTGCATCAGCCTTTGGCTTCGCCTCGCCGTTTGCCTTCGCAGGTTCCGCTGCTGCACCACCTCGCGACAAACCGTGCTTCAGCAAGATCTTTGCCTCGATCTCCGCCAACAGCTTCGGCCGCTCCTGCAAGTAGTTACGCGCATTCTCGCGGCCTTGACCGACACGCTCTCCACCGTACGAGAACCACGCTCCCGACTTCTCGAGAATGTTGTCCGCCACGGCCAAGTCGATCAGATCGCCGCTCTTGCTGATACCTTCACCGAACAACACGTCGAACTCAGTCTCGGTAAACGGCGGCGCGAGCTTGTTCTTCACGACCTTCACGCGCGTCCGATTGCCGACTGATACCTCACCGACCTTGATCGCACCGACACGCCGAATGTCTAGACGCATGCTCGAGTAGAACTTGAGCGCGTTACCACCCGTCGTCGTCTCCGGCGAACCGAACATCACGCCGATCTTCATGCGGATCTGGTTGATGAAGAACAACGTCACGTTCGAACGGTGCACGTTGCCCGTCAACTTACGCAGCGCCTGGCTCATGAGCCGCGCTTGCAAACCGACGTGGCTGTCGCCCATCTCGCCCTCGATCTCCGCCTTCGGCACGAGCGCAGCAACCGAATCCACCACGATCACGTCGACCGCACCCGAACGCACGAGTGTGTCGGCGATCTCGAGCGCCTGCTCGCCGTAGTCCGGCTGCGCGACCAACAACTCTTCGGTGTTCACGCCGAGCTTACGCGCGTACCCGACATCGAGCGCGTGCTCGGCATCGATGAACGCACACACGCCGCCGAGCTTCTGAGCCTCAGCGATGGCATGCAGCGTCAGAGTCGTCTTACCACTCGACTCCGGACCGTAGATCTCGATGATACGGCCCTTCGGATAACCACCGACGCCGAGCGCGAGATCGAGCGATAACGCGCCAGTCGGAGTGACTTCGGCGGGCACGATGTCGTGCTCCCCCAAGCGCATGATGGAGCCCTTGCCGTACGCCTTCTCGATCGACGCGACTGCCAACTCCAGCGCCTTGCCTTTGTTCGTCTCGTTCATTCCGCTCTCCTTAGTCATTTGCGTCGTCGTCTCTCGTGGTCTCTCGTGTTGGTCATCGCGCTACGCGAAACGCCGAAGGCGATTCGCCGGGTGTGTCATTACGCGAAACGCCCGAAGGCGATTTCGCCGAACATCATTCACGATGCAGGTTCAGCGCCCGCTCTCCACGGAACGCCGAAGGCGATTCCGTGGGTATGTCACCACGGAACGCCGAAGGCGATTCCGTGGGTATGTCACTACGGACCGTCAAGAATTTCCTTCGTCGCAGTCGCAAACAGTCGAAGCGCGTGGTAGGCGGCGAGCGTTCGAATGCCCTCACGCTCACCCGGAAAAAGCTCGGTGCTCGTTAGAGTTGCACCGTTCTTACGCGCCAAACCAAAACACACCGTACCCACCGGCTTGGTGGGGGTGCCACCGGTCGGACCGGCGATCCCGGTGATGCCTACCGCGAGGTCTGCACCGAGTGATTTGAGGATTCCTTCAGCCATCGCACCGGCGACGGGCTCACTCACCGCACCTTGCTCGCGCAACAACGCTTCACTCACGCCGAGCAACACCGTCTTCGCCGTGTTCGCGTAGGAAACCGCGCCGCCGATCACGTACTCCGAGCTGCCCGCCAGATCGGTCAGCAACTTGGCCACGAGCCCGCCCGTGCACGACTCCGCGAGCGCAACCTTGATCCCCGCTCGCTTCAGCAAACCGGCGACGTATCGCGGATACGTCTCTTCCTTGCCGCCGAACGCGTACTCCCCCAAGCGCTCTCGCACTTGACCGGCGACCTGCTCCGCAAGTGCGCGGGCACTGGCCGCAGCCTCACCAATCTCACCTGGCTTAGATTCCGCGAGAACTTTGACTTCGACCTCGGGGAATGTGACTCGGTAGCCGATCGTTACCCGCTCGTCATGCAGAGCACCGCCGAGATCCAGATCGCTCAAACGCTGCGCCACGGCGGACTCGTACAGGCCGTACGAGCGAACGTGCACTTGATACGAGTTGCGCTCTGCGAGCGGCGCGATCTGCTTCGCGATCTGCTCATCGAAGATCGCCTGCATCTCACGCGGCACACCCGGCATGAAGAACGCACGCGCATTGCCGATCGTCACCGCGAACCCCGGCGCAGTGCCGACACTGTTCGACAAGATCTGCGCGCCTTGCGGAAAGTCAGCCTGCTTGGCGTTGCTAGGACTCATCACGCGATTACGTGCGCGAAACCGCGCCTCGATCTTCGAGAACGAGTCCGCGTCTCGCTCGAGCGTTACACCGAGCGCATCCGCGACGGCCTGGGTCGTGAGGTCGTCCGAGGTAGGACCTAAGCCCCCCGTGCAGACGATTACCTTCGTTTCCTGGCCTAGGTGTAGGAGGGTCCCGCGGATGCGCTCGGCGTCGTCTGCAACGGTCACATGTGAGGTGACCGAGAAGCCCAACTCAGTGAGGCGCTCACTCAACCAACGTGCATTTCCGTTGACCAGCTCTCCGCGGGTCAACTCCGTTCCAATAGCTACGACAGCAGCGCTCATAAGTGGACTGAGCGTATGTGCAGGTGTCGCAATCGTCAAGCATCATCTAGGCTTGGCGCCCCGCGAAGCGAGGATTCAATGCCGAAAACGTTTTTGCTCGTCTCTGCAGCGGCGCTGCTGGTGGGTACCAGCCCGATCGCGGCGCAGGACAAAGGCGGCGCTATCGCCGTCCCTCCGGCAGCTAAAACCATCTCCCCGTCGGTCGCCCCCGCGGCACCGACACCGACCCCGGTCACCGCAAATGTGACCTCTCCGGCCACAAATCCGGGCGCCCCGGCAAAGCAGGTCGAGCTCCAGGTCGTGCAGCAGAAGCTGCCGAATGGCCTGCGCGTCGTCATGAACCCGGATCGCACGGTTCCGACCGTTGCCGTAGCCGTCTATTACGACATCGGCTCGCGCAATGAAGAGCGCGGTCGCTCCGGCTTCGCGCACCTGTTCGAGCACATGATGTTTCAGGGCTCGAAGAACGTCGGCAAGGGCGAGCACTTTCAACTGGTCATGAATCGCGGTGGCTCGGTCAACGGAACGACCAGCGACGACCGCACGAACTACTTCGAGACGTTGCCGAGCCACGAACTCGCTCTCGGGTTGTGGCTCGAAGCCGATCGCATGAAGTCGCTCGCGATCACGCAAGAAAATTTCGAGAACCAGCGCCAGACCGTCATGGAAGAGCGGCGTCAGAGCTACGACAACCGGCCGTACATGCAGTCGATGTTGCGCATCAACGAGCTCGCGTTCGGCGACTACTTCCCGTACGCGCACTCCACCATCGGCGACATGCAAGACCTCCGCAACGCGCCGCTCACGGCCGTGCAGGAGTTCTTCAACACCTATTACGTACCGAACAACGCCGTGGTCAGCATCGCGGGCGACTTCGAGCCCGAAGCCGCGCTGAAGCTCGTGCAGCAGTACTTCGGCGACATCAAGCCCGGCACCGTGAAGCCGTTCAACGTGCCTGACCCTGCGCCGCAAACGGCAGAGCGGCGCGAGAGCATGATCGATCCGCTCGCGGAGCTGCCCGCGTTCCACATCTCGTTTCACATCCCGAAGGATCGCGAGCCCGATCACTACCCGCTCGAGATGTTGGCTTCGGTGCTCGGCGACGGCGAGAGCTCGCGCCTGTACCAGAAGCTCGTGAAGCAGAAGGAAATCCTCGGAGAGATCCAGGTCAGCACCGACGGCCGTCGCGGCCCGGATCTGTTTTCGTTCTGGGCGATCGTCGCGGAAGGCAAAGAGCCCGAAGCCGCACGCAAGCTGATTCTCGACGAGCTCAAGCTCGTTGCGACGCAAGGCATCACGCCGCGTGAGCTCGAAAAAGCGAAGAACCGCATGCGTGCCGAGTTCGTGTTCGGGCTCGAGAGCAACCTCTCGCGCGCGAGCCGTCTCGCCGAGTTCGAAACTTTTCACGGCGACGCGAAACTCCTGCTCACAGAGCTCGATAGGTATCAAAAGGTCACGGCGGACGACGTGAAGCGCGTGGCCGCCCAGTACTTCGTGCCGACCAACCGCACCGTGCTCGATGTCCTTCCGCCCAAGGCGACGAAGGAAGTGGCCGGCGCGGGCAAGGCTGCACAGCCCAAGGCTGCACCCAGCGCGCCAGTTGGGCCTGCCAAAGCGGCGGCGACGGCGACGGCCAAGCCCGCACCGGCTGCGGCAGCGCACCCAAAACCTGCACCCGCGGCTCCTGCAAAACCTGCTCCCGCCGCCGCTGCGCCTGCAAAGCCCGCCGCGGCTCCCGCCACACCGCCGAAGCCCCAAGCTCAATTCCACGATCCGAATCAGGAGCCCGCGCGATGACGTCTTTGCTTTTCTCTCGGTCTTCAGTGATCGCCGCTGCAGCTATGGGCGGCGCGCTCGCGCTCGCTGCGTGTGGCGGCAGCAGCACATTGCCCCCGGCGGCGTCCACGACCCCGGCCCAACCATCGACGCCGCAACCGCCCGAAGGCGCTGCTGCAGCCGCGGCGAAGAAGGAAGCGCCTCCGCCGAGCGGCACCGCGGCCGACATTCACTTCCCGCCGATCGCGCGTGCGAACACGGCGACCGGGCTCGAGGTGAACACGGTCGCGCTGCGAGGCGTGCCCGTCGTGCAGGTGAAGCTCGTGATCCGCACCGGTAGCGCGGCCGATCCGGCGGACCTGCCGGGCGTGGCGCAGTTCGTCGCCGAGATGCTGAAAGAAGGCACGGCGAAGAAGAACAGCGCGAAGATCGCGGAGACAGTCGACTTCCTCGGTGCACGGTTCGGCGTCAGCAGCGACGAAGAGCAGATCTCGATCAACATTCAAGCGTTGTCGGATCAGTTGCCGCAGGTGCTCGATCTCGTGGCGGAGCTCGCGACGACGCCGACGTTCGACGAAGGCGAGCTGAAGAAGCTGAAGAAGCGCGAGCTCGATCGGCTGTCGCTCTCGAGCCAGAGCCCGAACTTCCTGGCACGTCGGGAGTTTTGGAAGGCGCTCTACGGCTCGCATCCGTACTCGCACGTCGACACCACGAAGGACGCGGTCGCGAAGATCAAGCGCGCCGACCTTCAGAAGTGGCATCAAAAGTACTTCACGGCCACGAACGCGTACCTCGTCGTCGTCGGAGACGTCGCGTCGAACGACGTCGTCGATCAAGCGAGCAAAGCATTCAAGGCTTTTGCAGCCAAGCCGGTGCCCGGCGCGGAGTATCCGCAGCCGCCAGCGCGCAGTGCGCGTGAAGTCGTGCTCGTCGATCGGCCCGAGTCGGTCCAGTCGGTGATCTACGTCGGTAACCTCGCGCTCGCCCGGCGTGACCCCGACTACGTTCCGCTCTTGGTCGCAAACCAAGTGCTGGGCGGCTCGGCGGCATCGCGCATGTTCATGGACCTGCGCGAGCGGCAAAGCCTCACCTACGGCGCCTACAGCGACGTCGACGAAGGCCTCGTCCCCGTGCCGTTCCGTGCGTTCGCGGCTGTGCGCAACGAAGTCACCGCGCAGGCGATGAAGGCGTTCGTGAATCACCTCGAACGAATCACGAGTGAGCTCGTGCCCGCGAGCGAGCTCGCCGATGCGAAGCGCTTGCTGATCGATTCGTTCCCGCTCCACATCGAGACGCCCGGGGAGATCGCGGCGCTCGTGTCCGAGCTGCGCACCTACGGCTTTCCCGACAACTACTGGGATGGTTTCCGTACCGAGATCCAAGCGGTAACGCCGGAACAAGCGCTCGCCGCCGCGAAGAAGTACATCCAGCCGAGCAAGGCGCTGATCGTCGTCGTCGGTAAAGCCGCGGCAGTCAAACCGTTCCTGGACCCCTATGGTCCGGTGAAGGTGCTCGATACCGAAGGCAAAGTCGTCGTCGAAGACGTGAAGGCAGAGCAGCCAAAGGTGCCCCCAAGTGCGGCTGCAGCGCCTGTTGCTTCGCCGCCGAAGGCACCGCACTCTGGTCCGGCAGCACCGGCTGCACCGGCACCGGCTGCAGCAGCACCGGCCGCGCCGCCTCCAGCGGCAGGCCCGGCGCCGAAGCCAGCGGCAGCGCCTCCGCCGCCGTCAGCTGCAGGCGCCGCACCGGCTCCCGCTCCCGCGAGCGCCGCGCCGAAGCCCTGAACCAGGAGAGTCACACGTGTGCGGAATCGTCGGCTACGTAGGCCACAAGAATAGCGCCCCGATCTTGGTCGACGGACTGCGTCGCCTCGAATACCGCGGTTACGACAGCGCGGGCCTGGCCGTACACGACGGCCAAAAGATTCAGGTGGTGCGCGCAGTCGGCAAGCTCCGCAACCTCGAAGAAGCGCTCATCGGCACGCCGCTCACCGGCACGACCGGCATCGGGCACACGCGCTGGGCCACACACGGCCGTGTGTCCGAAACGAACGCGCACCCGCACGTCGCGGGTGAAGTCGCGGTCATCCACAACGGCATCATCGAGAACCACTTGGCGCTGCGCGCGCGGCTGATCAAAGAGGGCTCGAAGATCGTCAGCGACACCGACACCGAGAT
>DASRXR010001090.1:0-7040 GCA_035687405.1 Polyangiales bacterium | reverse complement strand
AGCAGCATCGCCATTCCACCCAGCTGCATGAGCGACACGTAGCCGTCGGCAAGCAGAGCTGCCTGTCCAGCCGCCACCGCATGATCGCGGGCGAACCCGGCGAAGATGTAGCGCCCAGTCAGCGCGCTGAGAACCGAGTTGAGGAGCAGACCACCGCTCTCCATCCTTCGGGAAAAGCGGATGGACCGCACGCCACGCCGGCAGAGCCACCAGAAGACACCCGCTTGAGCTGCCGAAGTCAGGGTAAGCCGAAAGTCCGCACCGGGATTCGTTACCGCCCCAACGGCACCCAGGGCGCTGCCGAGCAGAACAATCCAGAACATCACCTTCCAGAACAGGGCCACCCGGGTCTGGAGGAAGGCGCGCTCCTCCTCGCTACTCTCGCTACCGGAGGAGGGTCGCTGACTGGCCATCGAGTGACTATGACTGATCGGCGCCTCGTATTGCGAGGTGCGGCTTCGGCTACAAGTCAAGTCGCTCGGGTCGCGTTTAGGTACGTGAGAAACTACAACTAAGCGCGAAGCAGAGTTGTCGATTCACTGACTGTGTTGCTCGGGAGTCGATCTTCGGCCGAGGTCGATCGCCAATGCGGATGGCGAATCGATCGGGATCGTTCTCGCAGTTGCCGTCAGCGCGTCGCGATGCCCTGCGACGCGCTGCCAGGCTAGCTTTGCTTCCGCGTCGGTCCACACGGGAACTCCGCACTCACCTAACGCCGCGAGTAGTGCTGCTGCACTCTCGAAACGATCGTCGGGTCGCTTCGCCAAACATCGCAGCACGAGTTGCTCGAGTAGCGCGGGTAACGCGTGACCGAGACGCGCCGAGGGCGGTTGCGGCTGCGTGTACACGTGGTGACTGCAGATCTCGACGAGCGTGGCCCCGTCGAAGACCGGCTGACCAGTGAGTAAGAAGTAGCCGACCGCACCACAGGCATACAGATCACTTCGACCATCGACGTGTTCGGGGTCGACGATGGCTTCAGGCGCGAGGAAGAGCGGCGTACCGAGAATCACCTGGTCCCTGCTCAGGCTGGAGTCTTGCTGCGCCGCTCGCTTCACCAACCCGAAGTCGACGACTTTCGCGACATCGTGTAACCCGCCGCGTTCGCACAACACGATGTTTGCCGGCTTGACGTCTCGATGCACGAGACCGCGGCCGTGCGCTTCCGCAAGTGCGCTCGCGACCTGCTTGAGAATGTGGACGACGCGGGCCGGTTGTTGCGGCCCATCGAAGCCGACTAAACGCTGGAGGTCGAGCCCGTCGAGGTATTCCATCACGTAGTAAAAGACGCCTCCGGCGGTGCGCCCGTAGTCGTAGATCGCGACCGTGTTGGGGTGTGTTAGTTGACTTGTCAGTTGAACTTCACGCTCGAAGCGAGCGATGGCCTCGGCGCCGACTTGCTCGGGCCGCAACAACTTGATCGCAGTCGGTCGACGCAGTAGTGCATGCCGGGCTTCCCACACCATGCCCATGCCTCCTTCCCCGAGCTTCCGAATCAGCGTGTATTGACCGAGTCGTTGTGCCGCGCGTACTTGCCCGCGAAGGTGCAGAATGATGCGGGCCGCCGAGAGCGCCAGCGCGAACGACGCGCTGAGCATGATGCCCGTAAACAGCACGCCCCAGAGAGGCTCGTCCCCTTGGCTCCGGTAGGACGGACCCCGCGAGAACGAAAGCGACCACTGCCGATCGGCGAAGTCTATTCTTACCCGGAGTGGATCCCTCGTCCTGTCTTGTCCGTGATCGGCGAGCCCAGGCGAGCTCTCGAACAGGATGCGCGTCTCGGCAGGTGCGGCGTGATCGATCACGACGAGTTGCATGCCGAGCTTCACCACGCTGGTGATCGCCGGCCACACCACCTCGTGCATGCGAAACACCTCGGCGCCTACGCCGCGCAGCCGTGCGGGCTCGCTCAGCGGTCCCGGCATGAACACTGGACAAAACGCGGCGATCGAATACGAGGTGGGCGGGTCTTCGATCAAACGGATGCGTTCAGAAGCCACGGTTGCACGGCTTGTCTGGGCGCGATCGATGGGTGCGCGGCGTGCTGTGTCTGCGGTGAGATCGAAACCGAGTACGCGGTCATCCGCCGGTTCCATGTAGTAGATCGGCAAGTGCTCTGTTCGAACATTTGCCCGCACCAATCTTCCATCGGCGCCGACCTCTCGGAACTCGAATGCAGGTAAGCCGTCTTTGCGCGCGGCTTGTTCGTACGTCGGTCGTTCTGCGGCGTTGACGAGCGGAATCCATTCCAACGCACGGATACTCGGATGCCGTGCGAGCGCTGGCCGCGCGAAGCGCGCGAACTCTTCGCGGCCCACGTCGACTGACGCGTCGAACAACGCGCAGACGGATTCCAGCACTTCGAGCGGCCGCTCGAGCTGCGAGCGCAAGCTGGAAGCGACGTCGTCGACGCGCCGTTGGAACTCCAGATGCTCTCGTGACCGCGCGCGGGCACGCAGCGTCGCGAACAAGTTGAGGGAAATGACCGTGCCCAGGATGAACACGACCAGCGAGGCGCGGTGCGGCTTGAACCCACCGAGCGCACGGACGCTCGGCAGCCGCGAGCTGCTGGGGCGCGAAATAATCTTCTCGGTTGGGTTTGGACTAACGTCTCGGGCCACCGTGCAATATATGCACCGACGTGCGCTTGGAAACGCCAGTAATGCGTGTGGAGCCCTCAGCGCGGCGTGGCATACAGCACGCGTTTGCCCGGATGTTCAGTGACCGTCCAAAGCTCATTGCGCCCGGGCCAATACGACAGATCCTCGGCGCCGATCGCCGCCTTGCGCTCTTTCTGAACTGTCAACACACCGGGTGTGGCCGCGGACGGCGTCGCTTCGATCAGCGTTGCATTTGCACGCTCGCCGCCTCCAGTGCGACTCAGATACCAGGTGCCTTCATAACTCAACGCACCCTGCACGTTCGGCGTTGGCAACCGGAGCGCTTCTTCCGCTTGCCATATGCCGCCCGTGAGTTTCGGAAGACCCGAGTTGGGATCGAGCGGCCAACGCGCGACTCGGCCGTTGTTGTCCGGTGTCGCGCCGGTCGCGCAATATTCGCCGGTGATCAACGCGTCTGCGCCACTGCGATCGATGGCTACGAACGAGTACTTCGGCGTGCCGTCTCCCGCACACGCGTGCTTCGGTGGAAAGTCCACTAGGCCTCCGGGGTTCTCCCATGCTGCGACCTGAGGCATGACGTAGCGATAACCGAACGATGTGTATTTTCCGTCTCGAAGCCCGACTTTGTTTTTCTCTTTTAGGTCGGCTTTGTCACCCGCGGCTTCGAGATCGAAGATTCTGCGCATGTCGAACGCACGGATGCCGCGATTTGTGTCGACTACGTAGAGATAGTTGCCGTACCAGGCGATACCACCTGCGTGAATTCCGGCGTGGTCGCCCTCCTGCGGGCTACTCAGGATCTCATAGGACGGATCTCCGTCCGCTTGGAGGTACGGATAGACTAACAACACGTGTTGGTACTGCTTGGTGTCGATGTCCAAGAACGAGACGCGCACGCCTTTTGCTGAACCAGCCTTCTTGTCGTACCAGCTCACGAGGATCGCTTGTTTGTCTCCCCACTGCGCGTCCTTCTGAGCGTCCGCCACAGTGGTCACACCTTGCGGCATCCACTCGAGGTTTTTTGGATCGCCCGACCCCGAATCGGAGGGGTGGAAGCAAATGCGCTGCGCAGGCGGTTCCATGCCCTTGAAGGCCGGTGAGTCGCACTTGTCGCCGAATGTCGCTGGTCGGTTCGCCTGACCAAGTATTTTCTGTACGCCCAGCTTGGGAAGTCGTTTATCCAGTTTCGCGACTCGGTCGAAGAAGCTGTCAGGCGCGGGGTCGTCTGCGCTGGAATTGGACTTGGAGGGGACGAGTTGGAAATCACTGAGCTTCGGGGGCGTCGCTGGCACCGTCGGTCCAGCTATCGCGCGCGAGGCTGAAACCGCAAGCGACGCGGCGATCGCCGTGATCCCAAGGATGAGCTTCATTCGCGTTGTCATACGGCCTCCGTTTAGCTGGATGTTCCGTGCAGCACTGATCGAGATACGCGCGATGAGACGTGCGCAAGTATCCATACGGCTAGTGCCGCGGCAAAGTCGGGCAGCCCATTTGGGCCCGGGCACTCGCGGACGAGATCGAGAGCGAGCGAGCACGCAACTCGAAGTCTCGTCCGCCGATGACTTTCCACAAGGAGAGTCACGATGTCATTCAACTGTAATCGTCACGCCCGCCACTTCCGACTCGTACTCGGAGTGTCACTTCTATCGGGCTGCGCGGCCGGAGAGCTCGATACGAGCAACGTCGGAGTGTGGAGTGGCGCGCTCGAACTCGAGTGCGCTGCGGTCCCGGCGAACGTGACCGGAGATGTCATATCCATTCTGTCCTCGGTCGAACCGGTCGATCCATCTCAACCCCAAGCGTACGGTTCGGAGCATTGCGCTGGAGTCATCTTCGAGTTCGACAACCCAGAAGACGAGCCACTGCGTGGCGCATGGGTTCAAGCCAGTGGAGAATCCATGTCGAGCTCGGATGTGTTCAGCGAAAGCCGGTGCCCCGAACGCGCCTTGGAAGCGGAATACTGGGGATACAAGGACCGGGAATGGTCGCTGCTCGCGTTCGCATCGAACACTGCAGGCTTCGAACCCGGCCCGGATTCTCAGACAGGATATTGTGGCCTCGACGCTCTAATCGAATCCCCCGGAACGTTCGAGAAGCTCCGGATCGTGGCGCGCGTCACGCAGGGTTCAGACACCTATCCGATGTACGCCTGCCTCTGGTGAACGACGAAGTGCGGCTGAGCGGGCAAGCAGCGTTGCTCGGAATGCGAACGAATCGGCTCGGCTCGGTCTGAGGCTCACTATCCGGCCGCCATCGAATATATACCGGACGTGTGCAAGCTCGCTATCGGCAGCGTCCTTGCATTGCTGACACTGCACCGCGGGACGTTTTTGATCATCGATCACCTCGACCGCGCGCCTTCTGGCGCCGGGCGCGTTGAGCGAACTGCGCGCAGCGGCATACTCTGGTTTCCTCGGCCTTCGCTCTTGGCATTCGCGTTGCACAAGCGATCGAGACGTCGCCATGAAAACCAAAGTCTTGCTCCTGATGGGTGTATCAGGCAGTGGAAAGAGCACCGTTGGCGCGCTCCTCGCGGGCAGGCTGAAGTGGCCCTATGCCGATGCGGACTCTTTTCACCCTGCCGCCAATGTCGCGAAGATGGCTGCGGGCCACCCGCTCAACGACGGTGATCGCGTCCCGTGGTTGCTGGCGATTCGCGCTTGGATCGACGAGCGCGTAACGAAGGGCGAGTCGGGCGTCGTAAGCTGCTCGGCTCTCAAGCGGAGATATCGGGACCTATTGCGCAGGCCCGAGGTGACCTTCGTGTACCTGCGTGGCTCGCCAACGCAGATCGAAGAGCGCTTGGTTGCTCGCCAAGGCCACTTCTTCAAGCCAGGCATGCTCGACAGTCAGTTCGCTGCCCTGCAGGAGCCTTCGGCAGACGAGCACGTGATCACTGTGCCTATCGGCGGGACTCCAGCCGAGATTGTCGATCTGATCACTGCGGCGACGGACGTCGAGCCGTGAACTGGACCAGTCACGAAACCTGGCTCGTCGTCTGTGCCGTCGCGGGTATCGCGGCCATCGTCGTCCTGATCAGTTACTTCAAGGTCCACGCGTTCATCGCGCTCGTCCTCGGATCGGGTTTCGTCGGCCTCGCCTCCGGTCTCAAGGCTCCGGAGGTCATAAAACAATTCCAAACTGGCTTCGGAAGCACGCTCGGCGGCGTCGGTATTCTCGTGGCGCTCGGCACCATGCTCGGCAAGTTGCTTGGGTACCACCCCATCCAGGACCGCTCGTCGCGGTCGACGCGTTGAACGCCGATCTGGGCCAAACCATGGCATTCGGGCTGCTGATTGCGGTCCCGACCGTGATCGTCGCCGGTCCTTTGTTCGGCGCGTGGATCGGGAAGCGCGTGATCGCGCAACCGCCGGAGCGCCTGGTGGCGGAGTTTACGAAGCGCGACGTCGAACCCCTCGCGAGCGCGCCCAGCTTTGGCGTGACGCTCAGCACCGTTTTGCTGCCGGTGGTCCTGATGCTCGGCAAAGCCGTCGCCGACGTGCTGCTGGCGAAAGACAACATCGCGAGGTCGTGGATCGATTTCATCGGCGACCCTCTGATGGCGCTCCTCCTCGCAGTGATCGTTGCGATGTTCACGTTCGGTTACGTGCGCGGTTTCTCCAAGGAGAAAGTCAGCGCCTTACTCGGCAGCAGTTTGGCCCCACGTCAATGATGCGGGCTGCTGGTTGGTGAAGGAGTATTTCGGGATGAGTGTCGGGGAAACCATCAAGACTTGGTCTGTCATGGAGACCATCTTATCCGTGGTTGGGCTGGTTCTAATTCTCGGCTTGAGCCTCGTGGTCTAACAGGGCGCGCTGCGTCGGCGCGGGATGTTCGCACACCGGCGCAGCTGAAGGCGGCGGCACGCAAACCCGGCGAACCGACGACTAAAACTGACTGGCGACCGCGTTAGCATTCGCGATGTTTGTCAAGGTCACTTCATTCTGCCCCAGCGGGCGTGTACGCTTACATCGTACGCCTCCACTGCGCTCGCCGCCGTGCTGCGCGAACATGGATACCGATGCGCTGCTGCGCTGGCCATCGTGCGCTGCTTGCTGTGAGTCTGATCGGACTCTCGGGATGCCTGCGCTTCGGATACAACGAACGTCTGATGCCGGCAGCTGATGGCGGCGGATTGAACATGCACGATGCGGCCGCAACTGACGCGAGCGCCCAGCCCGATGGCGCCACGATGGCCGATGCTTCAGGTGTTACGCCCGATGCAGCTGTCAGCTTCGATGCCTCAGCAGCGCCCGATGCGGGTGCGTCGACACCGGACGCTTCAACGGACCCCGATGCGGGTGCGTCGACACCGGACGCTTCGGCAACACCTGACGCACCCGCATCGGGGTCCATTGAAGCGTCCGGTGTCGACGCACCCGCATCGGGCGCTGCTGAGGCATCGAAGCTGACAGCTGC
>DASRXR010001089.1:0-2140 GCA_035687405.1 Polyangiales bacterium | reverse complement strand
GACTTCACCGGCCTCGCGAAAGTGGAGGCTTGGATCGATCGGATGCAACCCGACGAGTGCGGCGTGTTGCCTCCAGTGTGCGATCCGCCACCGCCGCCGCCGATGGCTGCAGCGGCCGGAGCTGGTGGTGCGGGTGGCGCTGGCGGTGCTGCCGGCGCAGCAGGCACGCCTCCGACGACGCCCTAATCGAATTCCAAACGCCACTTCAAATCGACGCCGACGTCACCCAACTGTGAGGCACTCGTAGTCGTCTGATTGTTGTACGCAGCACCGACGCTGGTTTTGTCAGAGATCTGATACTCCACGCCGGTGCTGAAATCTCGCGACTCGGACAAGCCCGTCGCGGCATCGAGCCGGACCCGGTCCGCGATGCGCTTGCCGAGGTGAAGCTGAGGCTCGGTCCGTTGCGAGCGCTGGGAGTACTCGCTCGCGATGCGTACCTCGTCGATGGCTGGAAGCGCGCGCTGCACTTCCTTGTCGACGCCGGTCACGGTCGCGAGCGCCTCCAGCGCTGCAGTGCCCGTCACGTCGTTGCGCAAGGTCGCGAGCTCCGTTTGGGTGACGCCCACCGCCAAGAGCAGCGTGATGTCGTCTTCGGAGAGATACGGCGTGCTGTTCAACGAGAATCGAAACGAATCGGGGGTGCCCCACGCGTGCGCGCCGATCTGCCAGTTCACCACGCCGGTGCTCGTGTTGTGACGCACCTCGGTCTCCGCGTGGACGTCGAAGCTCGGCTCCACCCGTTGCGCGTTGTCGAACGTGATCTCGCCTTGCCGGATCACGAACGCCGTGTTGCGCAGGCGCACGGTGCCGCGCCGGATGTTCATGCGCCCGAGCACGCCGAAGCGCTGATCGGTGCCGATCAAGCGAAACGCGTCTTTCGAGTCGTCGATGCTCATCTCGGCCTCGATCAGGTTGTTCTCGACGCGCATCGGCTCGCTCTGCACGACGCGGAGGTCCACCGACAGCAGATCCGCGTCCGGGTTGTAGCTATCGACGTCGGCGCGTGCCGCCTTCGTCATGTCGCGCAGCGTGCGGCCCATCGTGATCGGCCGTTTGTAGAGCGCGCGATCGAGCCGCAGCGTGCCGGTGAGTTTCGGCAAGCGATCGCCGTGGTGCCAAGACACGGCGCCGTTTCCGCCGATGACGAGATCCACGTCGTCGCGCGGACTGATCGCAACGCGCTGACCCGCGAGCTCGACGCGCACGCTATCGATCGTGCGGCCTTGCAACGTCGCGAGCCCCGACAGTTGCACGTTGCCACCGAGAAGCTGCGCGTTGACGCGATCGATCAACAGGCGCTGCTCGCTGAACGTGGCCGAGCCATCCAGCCCTTCGATCGGAAACGACAGAGATGCGAGACGCAGCTTGCCGGCTTCGAGCCGCGCCTGCCCGAACACCGAGGGCTGGTCTAGCCGACCTGTCAGCTTTACTTGCGCGCTCAGCCGGCCACTCGCGCTCTTCAGCAGCGGCGTGAAGCTCGGCAGGATCGATAGATCCAGGTTGCCGTTCAGCTCGAACGCGAGCCCGCCGAGTAACGATGCGCCGCCCGCGACTTCCAGCTTCGTCGACGGCCCGACCAATGTCGCGGGCTCGAGCGTGAACTCACCGCGTGCGAACTGCGCGCGAATCGGACCCGAGTTTTCGAGGATCACTCCGGACTGACCGAACTTCACTTTATCGATCGTGAGATCGCCTTCGAGCGTCGTCGGCGTCATCATCGCGCCACCGGTCAAACGCAGGAGCCCGGACAACGTTCCGGTCATAGCCGCATCTTTTTCTTTGCGCTGCGACGGGATGAGCTTTGCGAACTGAAACTTGTCGAAGCGCAGCTGGCCCCGCAGCGGATAGCTGCTGGTGCGACCGATCGTGAGATCGAACGAGAGCCGCTCGTTGAAACCTTCGCCACACACCAAAAACGCCATCGGGGCGTCGAGCGCGGGGATCAAACCTTCCGAGGTGCGAATCGGCGGATCTTCCGGCCAAACGCCTCGGGCGAGGCCTTCACGCGCGTGCGGGCACACCGCATCGGCAGGCGGCTCGTGCTCCGGCCACTTCAGCGCTTCCTGCACCCAGGGATCTTGCTTGCCGGTGAGCCGCACGTAGGCGCGCGCATCGCCGAGCGGCTGCCCGGCATACC
>DASRXR010001088.1:0-3681 GCA_035687405.1 Polyangiales bacterium | reverse complement strand
GTAAGGCTGGCGGCAAGAAGGCGCCGAAGGCGGCCAAGTCGAGCAAGCGCGGCGGCGAGCTCAGCTTGCGCGGCTGAAGCGTACTGCGACGTACTTGCATGGAGACGTCGGCGCTGCCGGCGTCTCAAACGTTCCCATCGTGGAACATTGGCAGACGGGGTTCCCCACCGATTGCGGGGAACTTTCGGCGTGCCTTTGGCTACGAAGACTATATGCTGCCTAGACCCTGGCGGATGGGAGCGCGTTGCGACGCAACTCGTCTGTTCGAGAGAGCGTGGGGATGGAAATCCGTGTGAGTTTAGTGCTGCTCGTCGTGCTCGTCGTGACGGGCTCGGCGCTCAGTGCATCGGGGCCTACCGCTCTGGTCGACCCTGCCAGCGTCGAGGCCGTGCAGCTCTCGCAGCTGGAGGACGCGGCGTCGGCAGCTCGCGGCGACCTCGCGCTCACGCAACGCCTCGCAGCGACTTACCTGCGGTACGGGCATCCTGGCCTCGCGATCACGGCCGTGCGTGCTGCGCCGCCCGAGGTAGGTCGCGATCCGGTACTCACGCACCGCCTCGCACAAGCCTACGAAGCGAGTGGTCGCGTCGAGGACGCGCTCGGCACTGCGGAGCTCGCGCTGGCGCGCTGTAAGTGCGTTGCAGTCGCAGTCGAACGTGAGTTGTGCGAGCAACCTTCGCGCTGTTCGGCGTCGACGCTCGCAGCGCTCGAGATGCACCAAGAAGCGCTCACGATGTTGATGCGCTGGGGCGTCTCCGATCCGCGTCACGACACGCGGACTGCGCTCGCATATCGCTTGGCCCAACGCACTGCGCGCATCGCGTCGCTCGCGTTCCGAGCATCTGCGGAGTGACTCGCGGGCACGACCGTACATTGCTAGGGCAGCCCGGAGTGGTTTACGTTGGGGATGTGCAGCAACGTCGCGAGCACACTCGCCATCGACTCTGGTTCCCAGTGCAGCTCGAGGCGGGTGGCCAAGCCCGCATGGCGATGACGCACAACATCGGGGCCGGCGGGATGCTCATGGTCCTCGGCACGGACCTCCGCGTCGGTGAAACCGTGCGCGTGACGCTGCGGCTTCCGCCTGGTGACGTCGAGCGCGTCTTGCAAGGCACGGTGTCACGGATCGAGCCGAACGCGGAAGACCCCGAAGGCGCGTGGCCGATGCGCGTCGCGGTCGTGTTCGAAAACGTGGAGCCCGAGCTCGCTCCCATGCTCGAAGAAGTCGCCGCGAAGCTCGGTAGCTGAGCGCGCGTCGAAGCTCGGTAGCTAGAGCGCCGAACATATTGAAACGCCGCGCCTCCGCGGTTTATCGGGGCACTGCGGGCCCGCGGACCTCCTCAACGTAGCGCTAACTACGCCTCGTCGGCCCGCGGGCCCGCAGCACCCCGCTAAACGCGCGGATCCATCGACGTTTCAATATGTTCGGCGCTCTGCGCGCGTCGACTTCGTTGCAGCTGTCCGCGGCGGCCGAGCCTTGCAGCTACTAGCGGCGCTGGCACAAGCTGGCACGTCGCCCGACTGGAAACTGCTCGAGTTTCCCGTGGCATGTGGCTTGCTCAACGTTTTGCTCGCGCGCGTATGCTGAAACTCGCGAAAGTCTGAGCAGCCTCGCACGACTCAGGATCGTATGCTGGAACATAGGGTGGGGCCTTCGGGCGGTTGGCGGAGGTGCGGTATGGCTTCGCTTCGAGCTTGGTCGTGGAGTTGGGTCGTCGCCTGCGGCGCGCTCGCCGGTTGCGGCATCACCATTCCCGGTAACCTCGACATCGGCATCGATGACCCGAGCGTGATCGGTGCAGCTGGGCGCGGCGGAACCGCTGCGCGCGGTGGTGGCGCCGCTGGTGGCATCGCCGGCGGGCCGTGGAACGGCGCGGGTGGCAGTGGTGCCATCGGAGCGGCTGGCGTTTGGGGCGGTTACGCGGGCGCTTGGGGAGGAACGGCTGGCTACCGGGGAGGCACGGCCGGTTATCCGGAGGGGACCGCGGGCTGGGGCGGTTACGCCGGCGGCCGAGCGGTTCCGTCGTTGGACCAGGACGGCGACGGCTGGAGCGGGTACGGCGGCGATTGCAACGACTGGGACTACGCGATCCACCCGAACGCGATGGACGCCTGCTGTGACGGCATCGACAGCGATTGTGATGGTCGCGATTCACCTGTCGGCGCGGAGTGCAGGTGCGTTCCGCCCGAGTTCGATTTTGACGGAGATGGTTGGACGATCTCGCAAGGCGACTGTGACGATCGCGACTTCGGCGTGAACCCAGGCTCGATCGATCGCTGCTGGAACGGTCGCGACGAGAACTGCGATGGTGTGATCGACGAGACGAACGAGGATTGCCGGCGGTTGGATGCGGACGGTGACGGTTGTCCTGGGTCGTTCGATTGCAACGACAACCAACCGATGTACTGCTCGATCTGCGACTTCCCACCCGACGACTGGGACAACGACGCCGACGGCTATCCGGGCAGCTACGACTGCAACGACTACGATGCATCGATCTATCCGAAAGCGCCGGAGATCTGCGGCGACGGTCAAGACAACGACTGCGACGGCGTCGTCGACGGCTATCCGTTCTGCGACAGCTACATCGATTGGGATCGCGATGGTTATCCATCCGAGAAGGACTGCAACGACGGCGACGCTTCCGTCTTCCCGGGCAGCCCGTACGAGTTGTGCTGCGACAACATCGACAGCAACTGCGACGGTTGGGACGGCATCGCTAACTCCATCTGCACCTGCCCGGTGCAGAACGATCGCGATGGCGACGGCTTCGGCATCGGCATGTCGGATCCGGCGCTCGCGGATTGCAACGACCAAGACGCGAACATTCACCCGAAAGCACTCGAGGTTTGCGGCGACGGTCGCGACAACGATTGCGACGGCAGAACCGACAACGATGATACGGAATGCGTCGTGATCGACTGACGGCGGCGCAATCGATTGCCACGAGGGGCCGGCGGTTTGAGTCGCTCGCGCTGACGTGGCAGATTGCGCGCGATGTCATCGGGAGCCGCAGCGCGAGAGCTGAACGACTTGCGCTTGCTGGGCGCGTTCGGCACGAACAAGGTCATGGCGGGCGAGCTGTCGCGGCTCGTGCGCCGTGCCTTCGACGACGTACGGCTTCCCGAGCCGCGCAAGGCGGACGTGGGGGCGCTCGTCTACCCGTTCGACCCGCGGGTCGCGCGTCTGGCCGCGGTCTACCACCGCACGAGCGCGCGGGTGCTCTGGGATGTGATCGAGACGCGAGCGCCGCGATTGTCGCCGCTCTTCGACGACGTGGTGAGTTTGGCGCTACCTCGGATTGCGCGCTGGCTCTGGCCGGACGCGAAGATCAGTGTGTACGCGCTGAACGTGAAGTCCTTCGCGGCGGGTGAGCGGCAGATCGTCGGCACGGTGAAGAACGCGCTCATCGAGGCCGCGTCGCGCAAAGGCTTCGAGGTCACGGTCGATGGGGAGAAGCCGGACGTCGTGTTCAGCGTTCGCGGCGACGATGACCTGGTGCGGGTCTCGATCGATCTCGCCGGGCGTCCGATGAACCAGCGCGGCTATCGGCGGGACGCCGGGCTTGCGCCGCTACGTGAGGACCTCGCCGCGGTGCTGCTGATGCTCGCGCGGTACGACGCCCGCCAAGACGTGCTCATCGATCCGATGGCTGGCTCGGGAACGATCGCGATCGAAGC
>DASRXR010001087.1:0-8082 GCA_035687405.1 Polyangiales bacterium | reverse complement strand
GTCGTGCACGGCGCGCAGGTAGCGCCCTGCGATGACGATGCGCGCGGTATGCGCCTCGGGGTCGCCGAAGCGTGCGCTCACGGTCTGGCCGTCGAGATGCACGCGGTAACGCGAGGCACCAACCGAGAACACGCGCACGCGATAACTCTCGCCGCGATACTCCAGATCCAGCTCGCGCCCGTTCAGCGCCGGGATCTTATCGGGGGTGATGCTACCCGTATCAGCAAAGAAGTTGCGCCTCTCCGCGCCCCACTGCGCGCGGTACGAGAGAATCGCGGCGAGTACCAAGCCTTCGACCGCGTGCGGCGCTTGCTTGTCGCGCTCGTCATTCCAGCGGTCGAGCCAACGTGTGTCGACGCCGCCCTTGCGATACGGCGCCGATTCCAGCAGCTGAATCAGATAGCTCTTGTTCGTCGCCCCGCGCTCGATCACCAAGTCGAAGTCGCGCAGCGCGCTCACGAGCCGTGCCCGTGCTTCTTCGCGCGTATCACCGAAGGCCATCACCTTCGCGACCATCGAGTCGAACGCGGCCGGAACGGTGCTGCCCGCGACGACACCTGTATCGATACGGACACGGGGCCCGAGTGCTGGATCAAACAACGCGATACGGCCCGGTGCAGGCAAGAAGCCTTGGTCGGGATCCTCGGCGTTGACACGCGCCTCGATACACACGCCGAAGTCCTGAGGCTTCAGCCCCGAGAGCTTCTCGCCACGCGCGATGCGGATCTGCAGCTCGACCAGGTCGGTGCGCGTGATCTCTTCCGTGATGCCGTGCTCGACCTGCAAGCGTGGGTTCATCTCGAGAAAGAAGAAGTCGGGGTCCTTCACGAGGAACTCGACCGTTCCGACACCCGAATAACCGACCTCGGCCGCGAGCATCTCGGCCGCGCGCTTCACGCGGTCGATCACGCCCGGCGACAGGCCCGTCGGCGGCGCTTCTTCGATCACCTTTTGATGGCGACGCTGCACCGAGCAGTCGCGCGTGCCGAGCGCTTTCACCCAGCCGTGCTTGTCGGCGACGATCTGCACTTCGATGTGCCGACCGCCTTTGACCATCTTCTCGAGGAACAAGCGGTCGTCGCCGAACGCGCTCTTCGCTTCGGAGCGCGCAGACTCGAATGCAGCTGCGAGCGTGCTCAGATCCTCGACCACGCGAATGCCGCGGCCACCACCGCCGGCCGAAGCTTTCACTACGAGCGGCGCGCCGACTTTCTCGGCAGCCTCGCGCGCGTGGGGAATGTCCCGCAACACGCCGCCACTCCACGCTGTCACCGGCACGCCCACGCGCTCGGCCAGCTCCTTCGAAGCGATCTTGTCGCCGAGCCGCCGCATCGTGTCGCCGGTCGGACCGAGGAACCGAATGCCTTCGTCGCGCAACCGATCGACGAACTCTGCACTCTCCGCGACGAAGCCCCAGCCGGGCCACACCGCATCAGCTCCGACCTGCTTCAGCGTCGCGATCAGCAGGTCGTGATCGAGGTACGCAGCAACCGGCGTCGTCTTGATCGGCAGTCGGACAGCGAGATCCGCGTGGCGCACGAATGGCGCCTCGCGATCAGGGTCCGTGTACAGCGCGACGACCTGCAGGTCCGTTCCTTCTAAGGCGCGCAAGCTCTTCACCGTGCGCACGCAGCGCATGGCGGCTTCCCCGCGGTTGACGATGGCCAGACGACGAATGGGTGTGATGTCCATGCGAGCAGAACCCCGACCAGAGGCGCAGTATGACCCCGAAACTGTTACGAGAAACGCCCAGCCTCTCGCAACGCCTCGACCAGCGTTTGCAAGGGCGAGCAGGCCCTGAAAAGAGGGACGGCCAAGGCGTGCCGCGCACCCTAACCGACCGATCTACCAGCGTCAACGAAGGGAAATCCCCCGGGTTGGGACGAGTTCGCGGCCCTGACGGAAGGTGGGTCAAGGGAGGTGACTGGGGTCACTTGAGCCCCAGTACCAACCCGTCGGGAGTGGGGATGCAAACACTGTCGAAATGCTCTCCCACGAACGCGTGGAACTCGCGCATGCGCTGTGATCCAGGCGAGTTGTCCAGGAGCTTGCCAAAGTAATAGCTGTTGTCGGCGAGTAACAGGCCGCCCGGCCGAAGATTTACGTGCGCCCAGCGCGCGTAGTCCAGGTAGCCCTCTTTATCGGCGTCCAGGAACACGACATCGAACGGTGCTTCGTTCTCGAGCGTCTTCAGCGACGCGAGCGCAGGACCGATCACCACCTTCACGCGATTCCAGAGTCCCGCGGCCTCGAGATTGTCCTGCGCGATGCGCGCGTGCTTCGGATCGAGCTCGAGCGTCCAGAGTTTCCCGTCAGTCGGCAAAGCGCGCGCGATGCGCAGCGCCGAATACCCGGCGAGCGTCCCGACTTCGACGACTTTGCGCGCACCGGCGAGCCGAGTCAGCAGCGTGAGCAGCTTCCCTTCCGAGATGCCGACTTGGATCGCCGGCATGCCGTGTTGCGCGGGTGCTGCAAAGGCACGCGCGAGCGATGCGTCGTGCGCGGCGTGCGTGCGATCGACGAACGCGAGGATCTCGGGAGTCGTATAGCGAGCCCCGCTGCGAGAATCGTTATCGGCCATGTGTTCGCAGTAGCTTAAGAGCGCGGCCGAAAAAAGCCGGCTGAGGTACTGAGCCGCCGCTGGCCCAAGCAAAGTTGCTTTGGCGTGCGAGGTGCGTTCTGCTTTCGCCCGTGCGTCGACCGCATCACCCGTATTGGGCCGAGAAGTTAGAGGAGCGCTGGCATCTCGGCTGGAATAGACACTTCATCCATCCGCAATTCGATGCGCTCGGCGTCGAGCCGCGCTTCGTCGGCGCGCGCTACTTGGACATTCGCGGCGAGAACATTCGCGCAGGCGATCACTTCCACCTGTACGCCACGCGAACACAGCCGGTGTCGTTCGCGGTCGATCCGTTCGAAGGCGGCGACGGTGCGATCGACATCGGCAGCTACTGCATCGTCGCACCGGGTGTGCGGATTCGATCGGCGATTCACGTCGAGATCGGCGACGACTGCATGCTCGCCGAGAACGTGTTCATCACGGATGCGGACTGGCACGATCCGCAGCACCGCATCTACCCGGGCAAGCGCGAGCCGGTCGTGCTCGAAGACAACGTCTGGGTGTGCGACGGCGCGCGTATCTGCAAGGGTGTGCGCATCGGCGAGAACAGCATCATCGGCGCCGGTGCGATCGTGACGCGCGACGTTCCGAAGAACACGATCGCAGCCGGAAATCCGGCGAAGCCGATCGGCGAGCTTCCCGAAGTCGGCCACACGACGCGGCGGCGTGCCTTGTTCGTCGGCGGACTGCCGTACCAGACATTCAAAGATCAGTTCGACGCGCGCCGGCTCGCCGGCAACACACTGCTCGGCTACCTGCGCGCGCGCTGGTTTCCAGACTCTCGCAGCTGAGAGCTGCGGCGCTCGGGTAGTCGCTCGACCGGCGACCTGCTGCCGCTGAGGGCTGCAACGCCGATCGTGGGTGTGCGTGGTCGCCCTGCTCACCACCCAGATCGGCCAGCTCGGGGCGAGCTTCCCACGCCAGAAAGTGTTAGAATTCAGGCGTGAAATTGCACGCGAGTGAGCCTCCTCCGCCGCCATCCGCCGACGCGACAGTGACGCAGAAGGGAGACGCATTCGGAGGCCGCTACGAGCTGCTGTCCGGGCTGGGCGGCGGCGGCATGGCCGTCGTGTATTTGGTGCGCGACAAGGAAACCGGGCGCCGACTGGCGTTGAAACGCCCCGAGTCGAAGGGCAGCGTCGATCAGCGCCGGCAGACGCACGAGCTGTTCGCTCGCGAGTACCACACGCTCGCGCAGCTGGCGCATCCACGCATCGTGGAAGTCTACGACTACGCGATCGACGATCAGGGCCCGTACTACACGATGGAGCTGCTGGACGGCGGCGACTTGCAGCAGCTCGTGCCGGCCGACTACCGCCGCGTCTGTGCGATCGCACGCGACGTGTGCTCGGGGTTGTCGCTCGTGCACTCGCGACGCATCGTGCACCGCGACATCAGTCCGCGGAACATCCGCTGCACCAGCGACGGCACCGCGAAGGTGATCGACTTCGGCGCGATGACGCCGATGGGTCCGACCAAAGAGCTCGTCGGAACGCCCGTATTTTGCGCGCCTGAAGTGTTGAACATGCAACCGCTCGATGCGCGGACGGATCTCTACGCGCTCGGGGCGACGCTGTACTACGCCCTGACGGGACATCACGCGTACCCGGTGCGCGAGTTTTCGGCGCTGCCGAATGCGTGGCGCTTCGGCGTGGCTCGGCCTTCCGAGCTCGTGGCGGGGATTCCGGAAGCGCTGGATGCGCTCGTGCTCGATTTGCTCCAGCTCGATCCGGAGAATCGTCCGACGTGCGCCGCCGAGGTCATGGAGCGGCTCGCCGCGATCGAAGGCCGGCCGGTCGACGAACAACTCGTCGTCGCGCAGTCGTACCTGACGACTCCCACGTTTGTGGGTCACACTGCCGAGCTCGCGCGCGTGCGCACCAAGACGCTGCGTGCGATGCGCAAGCGTGGAAGCGCGGCGCTCGTCGAAGGCACGTCGGGCGTGGGTCGAACGCGGTTTCTCGACGCGTGCGTGCTCGCGGGCAAACTTCTCGGCGCGACCGTGCTGCGTGCGGATGCGGACGACGCAGCCGAAGGCGAATACGGCGCGATGCGTGCGATCGTGCGCCAGCTCGCGCGCGCGATGCCCGATGCGACGCAGAAGGCTGCGGCAGCAGACCTCGCCCTACTCTTGCATGTGGTGCCGGAGCTCGCAGCCAACACGGAGGTAAAGCCGTCCGAGCTCGATCCGGCCGAGTTGCGCCCGCGATTGCAGACCGCGCTGCGAGAGCTGCTGTTGACGGTATCGGCTTCTACCCCGCTTTTGATCGCGGCCGATGACCTGCATCGTTTCGACGAGCCGTCTGCCGCAGCCATCGCGCTCTTGGCGAACCGGCTGAAACACACCTCGATCTTGATCATCGCGACGGTCGACGTCGCGTCTCCGCAGCTGTCAGCCTCAGCACTGCGGCTGTTCGCCGAGCGTGCGAGCCGCCTTCCACTCCATCCGTTGATGGAGAACGAAGTGAAGATGCTGCTCGTGTCGGTGTTCGGCGCAAGTGCGGAGCTCGATGCGCTCGCACACCGCGCGTTCGTCCTGTCGCAAGGTAACCCGCGCGATGTCCTGCGCCTGGCGCAACACCTCGTCGATCGCCGCGTCGTTCAGTACCGCGCCGGCGCGTGGTCGGTGCCGGGCAGGATCGATCCCGCGGATCTCCCCGGCAGCATCGCGCAGATGCTCGCTGCGCGCGCCGACGACCTGAGCGAGTCGGCTCGCATGCTCGGTTGTGCGTTTGCGTTGTGCCCGGAGCATGGCTTCACGTTCGAGGAGTGCGCCGCACTCGGCGAGCGGCACGATCCGGCGCAGACCGTGCGCGATCTCGAGCAGCTCACCAAGTCCGACGCTTTGCGCGCAGCCGGTGATCGCTACGTGCTTCACGTGCGCGCGTTCAGCAAGCTTCTGCTCGAGCCGCTCTCGCCGGATGTTCTGGTAGCGGTGCACTCGCGCTTGGCGAAAGTGTTCGAGGCGCGCCGCGACGAGTTCCTGATCGCCCAGCATTTGCTGCGCGCGGGGGAGCGCGAACGCGCGATCGATCTGTTCGTCGCGCACTCGATCTCTTCGCAAGAAGTCACGGATCGCAGCCCGGAAGAATTCACGAAGCTGATCCGATCGCTGCCGGAGGATTGGCTTCAGACCTACGAGGACGTGCTGAAGATGTGCGTCGAGCGGCACCGCCGCCCGGCGGACATCTATGCCGTGCGCAGCCGGTTCGCGGGCCTGGTCGCGGTCGTGGGGATGCGCGACACGCCGCAGATCCCCTTGCTGATCGCGGAGCTCAAGACCGCGTGCGGCCTCGAAGATTGGGAGAAGCTCGATCCCGCGATGGAGCCGATGCCGCGCTTGATCAAGGCGCTCGAACAGACGCAAGGGCGGTACAACGCGTTACCCGAGGCGGAGCGAGTGGTCGAGCCGATCGTGGCGCTGAGAGCGCTGGGTCGGGCGACGATCACGCTCGTAGGAGCGTGCGCACCGCTGCTCGATATCCCAGGCATGCGCGCGCTGCCGTCACTCGAGCCCATGGCAGTGCTCTCCCCCGCGCTCGGGGTCGTGTCCGATCTCAACAAGGGTGTCGTGGCCCGAATGAGCGGGAAGTCCGATCTCGCGCGTCAGATCTACCTGTCGATGCTCGAGCGCACGTCGGCGCCGGACCGCGCGGGCATGGACCCGACACATCACCGGTACGTGCACGTGCTCGTGATGAACGGTGTCGGGATGATGGAAGCCGCCATGGGTTTGGCGTCGTCGCTCGGCTGGGCCGACAAGATTCAAACCGATCTGCTGTTTCAAGCGAACGCGATGATGATTCGCATGCTGTATCAGCTCTGGCAGGGAAACAGCCAGGAAGCGGACCGGATGAAGGCAGAGAACGACGGGTTGCGCATTCAGAGCAGCAACCGCCAGTCGTTCGAGAACACGCATCTGCTGTGGCAGGTGACGGCGCACGCAGCGATGGACGATCTCACGCGGCTCAAGCGCACGCTCGACGAGATCGCGCCGATCGCTGCCGCCAACCTGGGTTGGCATCCTGTGCTCGCGTTCGCTCGCGCAGAACATCAGCGCGTGCGCGGTGACGTCATGAGTGCACGTGCGGGATTGGCGGAGACGCTCGCGATGACGAAAGCGGGCGAACATCAGTTGTGGCCTAACTTGGCCGGTTCGCACGTGCGCACGCTCGACGAGTCGGGAGACAGCGCGCAAGCGGTGAAAGTCGGACTCGAATACGTGCGAGATGCCGAGCGTGGCGATGTCGGATTTGGGTTGGTCTACGTGCTCATGCCGCTCTGCATAGCGCAGGCGAGGGTCGGGCATCCGGATGCGGTCAGGAACGCCGAACGTGCGATCGAGATCATGCAGCAGGTCGGAACGACGGGCCTGAACCTCGGACTCGCCTACGAGGCGCGCGCGCGTGTCGCGCTCGTGCAGCTCGATCAAGCGGCGTGGGACAAGTACAGCGCGGCGTGCGAGGAGGCGTTTGCACCGGCCGGCAATCCTGCGTTGTTCGCAAAGACGCGGCGAATGAAGCGCGATGCGCAAAAAAATCAGCTTGCGCCGGCGCATGCGCCGATGGAAACGACGGTGCAGCGAGGCATCGCGGTGACCGTCCTGAAGTCGAAGTTGCGTGCGTGTGCCGATTCGGAAGCGAGGGCGAAGCTTGCGCTGAAGGTGCTTTCGGAGCAGAGCGGTGCGACGGACGGAGTGTTGTATCGCGTGACCGAAGACGGCCCGATTTGGGTTGCGTCGGTGGGCGTGTTGGAGCCGACCGAGGCGTTGTTTGCGATGGCGCGCGAGTACATCGCGGGCGAGACGCATGGTCACGAGGTTACGACGGGTTCGGACGTCGAGACTGAGGTTCGAACGGAGTGGACGTCGTTTGGTGAGGCGTCGTTTCGTCCGGTCTTGTTGAGTCACTACGTCGACTCGGGGTATGCGATCACGGGTTTGGCGGTGTTCGCGGTAGCGGTGGATCAACCGTTCGCATACCCCGGTGAAACGGCGGCTCAGTTGAGTCGAATCGCAGTCGAAACCGGAGACGCAACGGCGATTCCGCACTTCGACGACTGAGTGCATCGAGCGGAGCCGTCAATGTTCTCGAGACGGCCACACTCGTGAGCGCAACCACGTCACGACCGAGTTCCCCGACAACATGAAGCGGTCGTAGCGCTCCAAGAACGCGGCGTAGTCTTCACTCGTCTCGAACAGATCCTGACGCCGCTTGATCGCTTGTTCCGGATCGAGTTGCTTCACCGGCCGCGCGGGGTTGCCAGCGACGACCGTGTTCGCGGGAACGTCGCGCGTCACGACTGCGCCCGCACCGACGATGCTGTTGTCACCGATCGTCACGCCTTTGCACACGAGCGCGCTGTCGCCGATCCAGACGTTGTCACCGAGCACGATGCTAGCAGTCTTGCCCGGCGCCGACGTGCGGTCGTAGTGGTCATGCCAATCGGCATCGGTGAGGTAG
>DASRXR010001086.1:0-5831 GCA_035687405.1 Polyangiales bacterium | reverse complement strand
CGTGCTCGGGTCCACCAGCCCAGGCCACATGCTTCTCTCCGGCCTCGTCTACGCAGTCTGCGGACTGCAAGCGACACCGAGTGTCATGGCGACGCTCGGTTGCATCGCGTGGAGCGCGCAAGTCTGGGCCGTCTTCCTGCTGCTGACGGCGGCACTGGGCCGCGGCGGCGCAGCACTCGTGGCTGCACTCGTCGGCATCGGGGCGACCGGGGCGCACACCTGGGTGCCACTCGAAACGAACATCGTCGCGGCATGTGTGCTCTTCGCGTTCGTCACGGCCGAGCGCAGCCGCTGGTACGCAACCGCTGCCGTCGCCGCGCTCGCGACGCTGATGCGACCCGACGCTTGGCTCGCCGCGTTGGTGTTGGGGACTTGGTGCATCTGGGAGCGGCGGCGGCACGCGCTCGGCCCGTGCGCGCTGTTCGGCGTGCTCGCGATGGCGTGGCCCGTGTTCGCGATCCGCTACTACGGCAGCCCGCTGCCACAAACCGCGCTGACGAAGTACCACCGCAGCACGTTCCTCGACTACCTGCTCCACGAGCTGACCTACCCGAGCAGCGTGTTCCTGCCCGAGATCACTCCGGCCGTCCGAGTCAGCCTGATGCTCGCGCTCGCGGTCAGCGGAGCCGTGCTCTTGCTTCGACGGTCCCGCCGACTGGCACCTTTCGTGGTCTACGGCATCGCACACGCGCTGGCGTATTTACAGCTGAGGCCGTTCACCGTTCACCAATGGCACCTCTACCCATGGGTGCTCGTGCTGTGCGTGCTGTCGTGGTCTGCGCTCTTGCTCCTCGCGCAATGGAGCCTCCAGCACACGAAACGCGTTGGATATTGGGCGGTCGTGGTCGTAAGCGTGGGCTTGATCGCAAACCAAGCCGTTCGATTTGTGGAAGTCTCGCGGGATCTCGACGCCCGCTATTGGACCGGCCAGCGGCAAGCGACGTACGTCGAAATCGCGAAGTACCTCACCGAGCACGCGCAGCCTGGCGACTGGTTCGGGTCGGTCGAGGTCGGCACGATCGCCTATTACTCGAACTTGCCCGCGTTCGACTTCGGCGGGCTCGTCACCCGACCTTACGAACGGCTCGAGCAACGCCCGGTGCGGTTCCTGGTAGTCGACAAGTTATATATGCAACGTGACATGCCGGTCAGGCCGGTCTTCCAGTCGCAACACGGAGAGTTTCTAGCGGTCGTGTATCGGCGCTAGAGCTGCGCGAAAGATGGTGTAAACTGACGCTGATGGCTGCCCAGTTCGCCCTGTTGTTCTTGCTCGGTGGCACTGTGATTCGCCCGTACGTGCCGCCCAAGTTGGATCCGGAACCGGAGCTGGTTCCGAGCGCGGTGAAGGTCGTACAGATCGCACCGCAAAATAGCGATGAGTGGGACGTGACGGTGCTGGCCCGGCCGTCGTTCGTCGCACCGCTCATCGGCCACGTCCTCCGCGGCGCTCGAATCGGCGTACGCGGCGAAGTTCCAACGCCAAACTCGCGCACTTGTTCGACACGCTTGTATTACGCACTGGAACCGTTCGGGTACATCTGCTCGAGCGAGACGCGCGTGACCGACGAGCCGAAGACGAGCGAACCGGTCTTGAAAGTAATCGAGCCGACGCCACTTCCCTACAGGTACGCCATGGTTCTCGTCGAAGAGGGAACGTTGGTGCCGATGTGGGCCTCGGTCGAAGACTTACGCATGCACGCCGAACCAGAGCGGCAACTCGCGCGCGGCGACACGATCGCGCTCGACGACCGGATGGAGCAGTTCGGAGGCCAGAGTTATTACGTCACGGTGGACGACAAGGTCGTCGCGACGACGGGCCTGAAGATCGTCGAGAACTACTCGCAGTGGCAGGGCATTCAACTGACTGACATCACGCTGCCCTTCGGTTGGGTGACACCGCAAAAAGGCCAAGTGTTCGATGCGCCCGGCGGCAAGAAGATCGAAGACGTCTTGCACCGTGCACGTCTGGATATTTTGGAAGAGGCCAACGTCGGTAAGACGCGTTGGGTTCGCGTCGGCGAAGGCCGCTGGATGAAGGCGCGCGACCTGAACGAAGTGCGGCTCGCACCGCGTCCCGCGGGCACGGGCGTGCATCAGCAGTGGTTCGACGTGGATCTCGGCGAGCAAACCGTGGTCGCGTACGTGAACGACAAACCGGTCTATGCGACGCTGACGGCATCCGGCCGCGAGCCCAATCACACGCCGCTCGGCAACTATCCGATTTGGGGTAAAGCGACTGCGATCACGATGAAGTCGCAGGAGTACGACGACATCCCGTACTACGTGAACAAGGTTCCGTGGGTGATGTTCTTCCAAGCGCACAACGCGCTGCACGGCGCGTATTGGCACGACAAGTTCGGCATCACCAAGTCGCACGGCTGCGTGAACCTTTCGCCGAAAGACTCGCACGCTATCTTCGATTGGCTCGAGCCAACGCTGCCGCCGGGTTGGACTTCGGTGCGCTACTACGATCTGACTCAAGCGCCAGTCGTGCACGTGCACAACTCGACCAAGGCGCGAGGCTTCTTCCAAGAGCGCAACATCGGGCCGCCGGACAAGAGCGACGAGGCTGAGCGCGTGACGCAAGCAGTTGCGCGGCGCGAAGCGAAGGATCGCGAAGCTGCCCTGCTCGCCGCGGGCACGGATGGCACGTTGCCAGCCGGGATGGCCATGCCGCCGTCCGCTGCAGGCGCGACGCCGGTTCCGATCGTCGCGCCATCCGGCGCCGGTTCGTCGGTGAATGGCACCCTGCCGCCGCCCTCTGCAGTGAACCCGGTCCCCGTGCGTCCTCCCGGCACGGCAATGCCGAACACGACCGGTTCGACGACGCAAGCGCGCCCACTCACGAACGCAGTCACCTCGCACTAACGCGTCGTTAGTCACAACGCTTGCGCTAGCGCGCCGCTAGTCACAACGCTTGCGCTAGCGCGCCGCTAGTCACAACGCTTGCGCTAGCGCGCCGCTAGCACCAGCTCGCGAAACAACCTGCGATGCGCGGGATGGGCCGGCAAGTACTCCGGGTGCCACTGCACGCCGAGTAGAAACGGCCCACCACGCTCCGTGCTCTCGATCGCTTGCACGATGCCTGACTCATCTTTCGCGGAGATGCGAAGCCCCTTCCCCAACTCGCGCACGCCCTGCCGATGCAGGCTGTTCACGCGAACTTGATGCACCTCCATCACGTGCTCGAGCAAACTTCCGTTCTCGATCTGAATCCGTTTGCGCGCGAGGACGTGACGCTTCAGGTGAAGCCCTGGAATATCTTCCGGCAAATTCTGATAGAGCGAGCCGCCGCGAAACACGTTGATCAACTGCGCGCCGCGACAAATCCCGAGCAACGGGAGCCGGCGTTCCATCGCCGACCCGAGGACTGCCCACTCGAACTCGTCACGTTGCTCGTCGTAGACGTATTCGATGCTGGGTTGCTGCGCGTAGCGACTCGGTTCGACATGCGCGCCCCCTCCGATCACGACTCCGTCGAGATCCTCGAGCTGCGATTGCCGGAGCGGAGGCCGCAAGCGCCGCACGCGCGCGCCCATCCTTCGCAACGCGAGCCAGCTAAAGCTCCAGCCCGAGTGCCCGCCGTGTGCAGGTCCGGTCACGCCGACGAGCGGCCTTGCGACAGCGCTCGGCGGCGTCATCGATGCTCCGCAATCCAGCCTCCGAGCGCATTCCACTTCGAGCGAAAGAGTGGGATCGGGTTTTCGAGCTGAGCGAGCGCTACCTCACTCAGCGTTGCGATGCGCTCGCGGTCCGCGGCCAAACGCTCGACTTCGATCCACAACTTCCACTCATCGCTGATGCGCCAGGTCTGATCGCTGACTTCCGAGTTCGGTAGGCGAAAGTGAAACGTCGGCCGACCCCAGACGCGAGGATCCTGACATGCCGCGCGCACCCGTTCGAGGTCGTAGTGGGCGAACAGAGGCAGGCAGTCGAGCGCGCGATTGCGCGTCGGGTTGTGCTCCAGATAGTCGCCGATGAGCTGGTGCAGGTCGGGCTGATAGGCCGGGTCGAGGATCTTACGCACGTACGCGTCGGGATAGGCCGTCGCAAAGCGCATGAAGCGGCGCGTGGCGTCGACTCTGAGCGCGTCTACGAGCTCGGGATGCATCAACGAATACGCGCGCAAGTAGTCGAGCAGCACCGCCGGATCATCCGAAGGAACCGATGGGTTGAAGTGCACACCGAGCACGTTCCACACCCAGTCGTCCGTGCCTTCCGCACCCGCTCGACCGAGCGCGTGGACGAGCCGGTCGAGCTCACCGACGCGCGCCATTGGAATTGGCGAAGTCGAAATCTCGTGCGGCGTCAGACTTCCCGCGACCGAGCCGAAGATCACAGCTTGCATGCGTTCGACCCAATCGAGCACTTTGCCGCGCCGCTTCTTCTTACCGAGCGTCTTCAACAGGTGCGAGTCGACTTCGACGTGAAAGTCGCCGAGGCGCGTACCGGTGACGCGCAACTCGTACTCGTTTTCAGGCACGGCCGTGCCCCCGTAGAGCTCGATGAGCGTACGGCTCGCGGCCTCCAGCGGCAGCCCCGAAAACTCGATCTCGACGCCGACCGTGCGAGGATTGCCCGCCGCATCGACACTGACTGGAGGCAGCGTCACGATCGGAACGTCGGTCGGCCGCGAAGGTCGGTACTTCTTGCCTGCGGCCGACGGCGGCGCTTGCCGGCCGAGCGCACGCGTCGCGGCGCGCCCGACGAGCCACGCGGTACCACCCGTCGCGAGCAAACCGATCCCGAGCAGCACCCACTCCCACGGTTCGCGCGGCCGACCTTCGGCGACACCCCGCGCGACGTGACCTGCATACGCGTAGGTCAGGACCGCAGGGATCAAACCGGGGCTCGTGACTAAAAACATCTTCGCCGGAATCCGCGTCAATCCGAGTGCGTAGCTGACAGGTCCGATCGGAAACAGCAGTGACAAGCGCAACAGTAGACTGATCCGCAGTGGACGCTCGGTCAGTGCGCGCTCGAAGCGGTCGAGGCGCGCGCGCTTCGACAGAAACTCCGCGGCGCGGCGGCCAAGCGTGGAACGCGCGATCGCGAACGCGAGTCCCGAACCGAGCGCACCGGCGAGCGAACCGAGAAGTGTCCCTTCTAAGACACCGAACACCATGCCACCCGTGATGTAGAGCAAGCTCGCGGGCGCGCAGGCTGCGACCGCGAGTGCGCCGATCACGACGTAACTGATCTCACGCCACGCACCGAGCGCATGCAGGGCAGACTCGAAGTGCGGCACGACAGACGCGCCGATCACCATCCAGACGGCAGGCATGGCGACCGCGAGCAGCGCGGCGAGCCCAACTTGCAGGCGTGTGCGCGTCTTGGGTTCCATTGTAAATTCGAGACATGTGCAAGCCTCGTGCCTTCAGAGTCCCGATCTGACCCTACGCGGTACTTTCGGCCCGGCACCGCAATTGCTCGAGGGTTCGGCATGTCAGCTTTGCCGCCGTCGTCCGGTCCAGGCTTCCCTCATCCACCCGAGCCGGGTCCAAATCCGCCACAGCGTGACCCAATGCCCGATCCACCTTTGCGCGATCCGAGCGACGAGAGGGCGCCGCGTAAGGACCCGCCGCCCCGAGAGCCGCCGCGCGAAGAGCCCCCGGACGAGCCGGATGATCCGGAGCAGCCCCCGATCGGGCCGATCGGCGACCCAGCCCCGACGGAAGGGATCGAGGTTGCAGCCGTCAGCGGCTGGTCAGTGGTGTTCGACTGAAGTCTCTAACGAGAGGTCGCGCTGCCCCCAGCGCGATGCGAACCAACCGCACACGACCAATTGCAGCGGGTGATAGATCATGAGCGGTAACAAGATGACGCTCAGT
>DASRXR010001085.1:0-8358 GCA_035687405.1 Polyangiales bacterium | reverse complement strand
GTCCCGCTGATCGAGAAACAAACCGGTGCGCAGACCCGCGTGAAGCTGCACTCCGTACGGCACGCCGTTCTCGTGGACGATCAGCGTCTCGGGCGCTGCGGTTCCCAGCACCGGCGCACTCGGGGCCGCGCGATCGTCTTCTGCCTGCATCAGCTCGTTGGCTTGCTTTGGATGACGTTTTAGATACACGCCGGCCACGGCCAGTGGCGCGAGACCCGCGAGGAAGAGCTCCTCGTCGCCGCGAGACACGTCTGCGCGCTCCCGCACGACGAGGTACCGATCGTACACATCGACGCCGAACCCCGGCACGGCGTCCGCCTCCTCATGTAACAAGCGAAACGTCGTCGTGATTCCGGCCGCGAGTGCGCGGCCCTCAGAAAATCGTCGCTGGCACGCGTGCTCGAGTGCGCTGCGAAACAGCGCCGGCTCGAGGAACGCGGCGCGCGGCCCGTGATGTAGCCAATCCTCGAGCTCCGGCGGGACCGGTGCGCGAATCTCGATCGTGAGTCCAGTCACTGGATGATCGAACGTCAGCGACTCCGAATGGAGCATCAAACGAAAGGCCGGACTGCCTTCGTAAAGCGTGTCCCCCGCCAGAGCGCAGCCCTGAGCGGCGAGCTGCACACGAATCTGGTGAGTTCGACCGGTGTCGATCCGCACGCGGACCAAACTCCGATCGCCTTCGCGACGCACCTCTTCAATCGTCGATTTAGCCTGTTTGGCGTTCGGCGCTTTCGCTCGCAAGATCCGCATCCGGCCGTCTCGGTCCGGTGCGAGCCAGTGCGTGAGCTGAGTTCCACGCGCGGGAGGGTTGCCGCTCACGGCGGCGAGGTAACGCTTCGTAACCGTGCGGGACTCGAACTGCGCCGCGATGCTCGCGTTCGCACTCTCTCGCAGTGTGTAGAGGATCACACCCGAGCTGTCGCGATCGAGGCGCTGGTGCGTGCCGAGATAGACCTGATCCGGCGTCGTCCCGCGCCGAGTCGCGAGAAAACTCTTCAGCCGCGAAGGCAAATCGTGCGGGCGCGTCGCGTCCGGGGCTTGAGACGGAACGCCCGCTGGTTTGTCGACGACGATCAGATCGTCGTCCTCGTACAGGACTCGCACCGGATCGAGATCGCGAAACGCATGTTCCGCCCAGTGCGGCTGCTCTTCAGACGGCATCTCGCTCACGTCGCCGCCTCATGCCCCAGCCAAAAGCCCGGGCTCAGTAGCCGCGATCGACCAGCTCTTTCGGCAAGAGCGGCGACGGGCGATCGGACGTCGTGATCCAGAGCTGATGGGCTGCGCGCGTCGCGGCGATGTGGAGCAAGTGCCGCGACTCCGACGTGTCGGGATACGACGTTGCAGTGACTTCGACCAACACGACGTAGTCGAACTCGAGGCCTTTGACTTGCCGCACGTCGGTCACGTCGATGCCGGGACGGAACGGAAAGTCTTGCTCGGCGATCAAGCGCGTGTGCGGAACTTCTGCGTTCTGCAGACCGCGGGCGTATTCGACGGCTTGTTCGGGCGTGCGCGTGATGACTGCGACCGATGCGAGCGGTTCGTTTTGAATCAACGCACGTAGCCCTTCGGCCAAGTGGCCGACCGCTTCGCCGGTGTGCGCGAATGCGAACAACTCGACCGGCACACCATGGCGCGGCGCCTTGGCGGGCATCGGCGGCGCGAGCGCGCCGAGCACGCTGTTCGAGAAGTCCATGATCTCGGCGGTAGACCGATAGCTGACGCGCAGCGGTTCGATCGCGACGTGCGCCAACCCGAGATGCTCGAGGACCTCCTGCCAATCCGAAAAGCCGTTGTCCAGCATCAGACGCTGCGCGGTATCGCCCGCGAGCGTGACGCTCTCGCCGCGCGTCGTGTCGAGCACGACGGCGAGCTCGAGCGGTGACAAGTCTTGCGCCTCATCGACGAAGACGTGTTCGTAGCGCAGCGGTTCCTTGTTTCGCGAGAGCGGACCACGCAGCCGCTGATACAGGCGAAGCAAAAGCGCGTCATCTTCCCAGTCGAGCAGGACCGAGCGCTTCTCAGCCTGGCCATCGATACCGAAGTCCGACTCGAGTTGCTCGCGTTCGGGTGCATCGCCCTTCTCGCGGCGGCCGTCCTCGTTGCGCGGAGCGACCTCGTCGTCCGCTTCGAGCACTGCCATCGCGTCACCGCAACGTACGACGCACCAGCGGTACGCCATCGTGATCTGGCCCTCGCGGAACTCACCGGGCGCGTGTTTCTCGAACGCGGCCATCAACGCCGCGCGATCGGTCAAGAGCTCGCTCCAGACTCCCACGACGTCCGTCTGCTGCTCGAACTCTGCCGTCTCACGTTCCACCGCATGCCGAAGCGGAAGCGGCACCGGATGCTCCGCATCAGTCGCCCAGCGCCGCAGCGCGATCAAACGCTTGCGCAATGCTTGGGCCTTACTCCCCGCCCAAATCTCCAGAGCGCGATCGAGCCCCGGCAGGTCCGCCGCTGACAGCTGCATGCGCTCGACGAAGCGCTCCGCGACCTCGGCGATGTGCTCGTCGATGATGCGCAACCACGCCGGGTGTTTCTTCAAACGCACGACGACATCGGGCGTCTCGTCCGTGTACTCCCGCGGGAGCTCCGGCAAGTGCTGCACCCGCGCCTTGCGCGCCCAGGTGTTGTACGTCGTGACCGGCACGCCCGGCACGCCGAGCGCCGGAAGGACGTGCGAGATGTAACGAGCGAGCGCGTCGTTGAAGACGACGATCAACATCTGATCAGGGCGGAAGCGCTTCGGCAGCTGAAACGCCAAGTACGCCATGCGGTGCAGACCGATCGTGGTCTTGCCGCTACCTGCGCCACCTTGAATCACGACCAGGCCCGACTCGGGCCGCGTGATCAGCTCGAACTGCCGCGCGTCGATCAGCGCTGCGATCTCGGGCAAGTGTTTGTCTTCGCGCAGCTGTCCGTTTTGCGCGACGCCGAGCTTGCCGACCGGCTTGTAATGAGAAGGACGCGGGGCCGTCCCCTGCCCGCCGCGCAACTGCGTCGCGCTCCAACCTGCGCGAACCCAGCGCCCATCGTGCCGGCGCATGAACGTGCCTTGCGGCGCACCGACGCGACGCAGCGAACCATCGGAGATCGCCAAGCTTCGGCGCGTCAGCACCTCACCTTCGACCAACCGATCGCCGAACACCTCGTCGTAGTCGTCGCCTTCTTCGTAGCGATAGTAGACGCGGCTCACCGGCGCATCGCGCCAGTCGACAATCTGAACGCCGGTGCGCTGATCGAGATACGTCGACCGACCGATCAAGACCTCGCGCTTGCGCTGACCCTCGAGCAGGACCATGCGGCCGAAGTACGGCGACGCAGGATCCGCTTCGCCATCGGTCACGTCGGCGCGACGGGCTGCGACTTGCTGCAAGCGCTCCATCTGCGCGACGAGAGCGGGCACGTCCTCGAGCCGGGCTTCCGCGATCTGGTCGCGCAGCGTCAGAAGCTCGCTGTCGTAATCGATGCGACCAGTGCGACGAAGCGGCCGATTTGCCAAGTGCTTCTGCACGCGCACGAGCACCCGCTGCTCCTCCGTGACGATGTCATCCATCTCCTCGTCAGCGGGGGCAGGCGCGGTGCGGTCCTCATCAGAAGTGCCTGACGGTTCGTTCATCCTACGCTCACAGCAAAGTCATACTCGTTAGCACGATCCAATCCACTACGGGAGTCCGAGCCGACACAGATCAATTTCGAGGTCGGAAGAGCAATACCAAGAATAAAGCGGCCATGACCGAGAGCACGACGAAACCTCGGCGTCTTTCCGCAACGGGCGGCTGCCGTGCTTCTGGATGGGCGATGAGCATCGCGCCACCCAAAAATGGCAGGGCCGGTACGGCGACCTGTAAAACGAGCACGGCCAGCATCGTCGCGCAATACCCCGCCGCGAGCGCGAGCACCGTCCGGCGAAGCGGTAGTTCATGTCGCCGCGCGGTCGCAATGTAAAGCCCCGTAAACACGACATCGCCGACTCCGAGAAACGCTTCGATGCTCCCGCTGCCGATCATCGGCCACGACACCGCGGCGATCCGAAGCGCAAGGTCCGACTTCGCGATCGCTGCACTCGGCCCTTCCGGTGAAGTGACGCTGAACACGTCCGCGAGCGCTGATGCCAACGCTACGAAGAGCAGATGTCCTGCGTGTTCGATCCGTGTTCCAACGAGCGATCCGAGCGCTGTGCCTCCCGCGAGGAGCGCGATCGAAATCGCGAGCGCGATCGGCCACCCCGCGGGCGCTGCGAGCGCGTACGCGCAGGCCAGCGCGCACAAAACCGCAATCACAATCGGAGCGACGACGCGCACTGTCCTCGGAGCGAACAGTGCCGCCCCGAGAGTCGCGGCCACGACACAGCTGAAACCGATCGCGTAAGCCGCCAGCGGACCCAAAGCGAGCACCTGCGAGAGGCCGTGCGAGGCTGCAAAGGCGATTGCGGTGCAGGCCAGACTCACGGCCCAGGCGCCGCGACGCCGAATGAACCGCGGTTCGACGCTCATGGAACCAGGGTATCGTGCGGTCGAGGCGTGTCGTGGCCAGAAATGGCAACGCCGAGGCGCAGAAGTGGATGTCGCTGTGCTGGTGCAGTTGGCTGGTGTACCCGGATTGTCTGACCCTATCTGTGAGTGTTCGAGCTCCGACGGAGCTCGGGATCTCAGCCGCGCAGTTCAACGACGGGAAAACGGCGAGCTGTGCGCGGGTTTTCCCGGTGCGGATACGTCGTGGTTCGCAAAAAACGTGGCCTGGCGGTAGTGAGGTGCTACGCCCCACCAGAGGCGTTTGAACGCTCTAGGCTCTGTGAATTCGACAATGTATGTCCCAGCCTTGGTCCAGTGTGTGCACGCAGAAACGGTAGCTCTAGTGGCCGACGACATCTCGGCCGGTCCTCTGTGGCCGGCCCACACCCGATTCATGGGATTTCTTCTGACCGCCCGAGCGGGCGATACTGATGGCTCTTGGAAATGTTGAATAGTTCGCAATCAAAGGGCGTTGGCGGGGAAACCCCGCGGCCAGTCGGTGAGCTCCGAGCGTTCGTAGCGGCGAACGTCGGTGGCCGCAGCTGGGTTGTGGATCTCCTAGCCAACTACGAATTGACCATCGGCAGCGACCAGGACTCCGACATCCGTCTGGATGTGCCCGAAGTCGCAGCCAAGCACTCCACGCTGTATTGGAACGGCGAGCAGATCACGCTGACCGAGTTCGGCGCCGACGACGGCGTCTACTTGAACGGCGAGATCATCTCCGGGGCGACAGCGATCAAGCCCGGCGACGAGATCGACGTGGGGCCAGCGACGCTGGTAGTGAACATCACGGTGGCGCCGATCAACAAGGGCCGCCGTTCGCTCACGCACCAAGAGTTCGCGGAGCGCTTGAACGAAGAGCTCTCGCGCGGAAGTCGCGGTGGCCGGGTGACGTGTTTGGTCATGCTGAAGTCGAAGTCGGGCGACGGCTCGCGGCTCGCCGATGCAGCCCTCAGCACGTTCCGTGCGGGCGACATCGTCGGCACGTACGCGCACGACGAGATCGAGTTCTTGTTGCCGGACACGCCGCCCAAGGTCGCAAAAGCGGTCGTCGAGCGCCTGCTCGAGACGTCGGCGACGGAAGGTGCGCACGTCGGTTTGGCAGTGGCGCCGGTCGATGGCGACGACGCAGATGTCCTCGTGCGCGCTGCGCGCGATGCGCTCGCGAACTCGATTCGCTTGAACATCACGATCACGCGCACCGGCGTCGCGGACGTCGAGCACACGGAACCTTCTGCGCACACCGAGATGACGCGGCTGCTGATCAAGGACCTCTCTGAAGCTGCGCAAGCGGATGAGCCGGTGCTGCTGATCGGTGAGCCGAACACGGGCAAACGCACGTACGGGCGTTTGATCCACGAGCGTGGGCCGCGTGCGAGTGGACCGTGCGTCGTAATTCCGTGCGCTGGGTTGGTCGATCAAGAGTCGGTCACGAAGGCGTTCGGCGATGAGCACGGGCACGTCGAGAACTGCACGGCGGAATCCGCAAAGGGCGGAACGCTGATTCTCGACGACGTCGGCGATCTTCCGCTGCAAGGTCAGCGCAGGTTGTTGAAGCTGTTCGCGCAAGGCAGCGAGGATTACGGCATCGTCGCAACGACGCACCGCGATCTCGTCGCGTTGTCGTCGGTCGGCGCGTTCTCGCGTGACCTCTACGACAAGGTCAGCGCGCGTCGGATCGAGGTGCCTGCACTTCGCATGCGCCAAGAGAGCATCGTGCCGCTCGCGCAGAACTTCGCGGAGCAGTTCAAGCCGGACAAGCCGATCAAACTTTCGCTCGGTGCGATCGAGAAGATGCGTACGTACACGTGGCCGGGCAACGTGCTCGAGCTGCGGAACGCGATGGAGCGCGCGCTTGCGCTCGCCGACGGTGGCGAGATTCTCGCGGAGCACTTGCCGGGCGATCTCACGGATTCGGGTGAAGGCAAGTTGCGTGATCACGTGGGCTCGGTAGAGCGCGACGCGATCATCAAGGCGCTCGCCGACAACAACTACAATCAGACGCATGCCGCGCGGCTGCTCGGAATCTCGAGGCGCGCGTTGATCTACAAGATGGAGAAGTACGGCTTGAAGCCACCTCCAGCTGGCGCACATCCCGCGAAGAAGTGAAACACCCGCCGCCGATCCGCGCGTCATCGCGCGGACCAGGCGGCAGACCTTCCGTGCACGCACTCCTGGGTCGCGCAATCAACCCGGGAACACGCCAGTCACGTCGCCGAGCTCGAGCAAGCGCGAGCTCAAAGCGTTTGCCAGCTCCCACGCTGCCGCTCTAGGCGGCGCGCCCGATTCCGTCGCGAGCACGGCGACACCGACGTACAGCAGTGTCTCGCGAAGTACGCATTTGAGCAGCATGAACTGGAACTCGCGGCCGCTGTGGTCGCAAAAAACCTCGGTCGCCGGCAGCACTGCATCGGAAGCTTCGACTGTCAGGGCCGTCATGTCCCCGCCGTGCAGCTGCTGCAGCCAATACAAACCGATCCGTTCATCGAGCTCCGGCGTGACAGCCAAGTTCAACTCGGCCGCACGCTGCAAGCCGGACGCTCGCGCGACGTACAACACGCCTGCGCCAGCACGCGTAATCTGACACAAAGCTTCGAGCGAGCGCTGCGCGCGCTCATTCGACTCGCGCGCGTCGTAGAGCAGCGTCGCCGCACGCGTGAGCGCAAGCTGCCGTTCGGGACGCAGTGAATCGCCCAACACGGATGACTCGAATGCCGACGCAGGCACGTCGACTTCAAGCCCGGCGCGCCGCGCGTGCTCGAACAATTGCGCTTGTCGAGTAGCCATCACCGCGTTCGGTCGCATCGAGCTCTCGCGCCGCATGAGGTTGGCGTAATGCAAAGCGGTCTCTGAGTCTCGGGCCTCGATCGCGACCCGCGCGCGGACTTCGTAGTCGGGTGTGCGGTGAAACTCCACGACGCCTTCCCTCGACGTGATCAGCGCATCGATGCGCCGCGCCGCAGCCGCATGCAGGCCGAGCTTCGCTTCGACGAGGGCGAGCTCGCGAGCGATATCGACCGCTGGAAAGTCGATCGCCATCTCCTCGCACTGCTCGATCGCACGTTTGCCAAGCTCGTAGGCTCGATCGAGCCGGCCTAGATCGACGAGCAAGCTCATGTAACTCGCTACCGCTGGCGCCCACGTCGACATATCTGGATAAGCCGGGTCTCCTGCCGGATCCGAGAGCTCGAGACAGCGTCCGTATGCGTGCTCGGCGGCAGCCAAGTCGCCCCGCATGTGCTGGTACACGCCGCGCGCCACACACGCCTGCGACTCCCAGCCCGGCTCATCCACCGCCATGTCGGAGATTTGATCGACCACGTGTTTCACCGCCGCCAGATCTCCGAGCTGCGCTTGTTCGCCCAACTCGTAACGCAGTGGCGGTGGGAACATCTGCCGTCCGCTCGCCTGGACCGCGAGGACTTCCGCGTGCCTTCGCAAGCGCTCTGCCTCTTCCACGTCGCGTTGCATCAGACTACGCAAGCGCCGAAAGTACGTTGCTGTGACCGCCTGCATCGGATCTTTTTCAGCGATCGCGAGCCACTCGGGCGCGCTCGGCTCGCCGATCAACAGGCCGGTACTTCCAATCGCGAGCGCGACCGCGTTGCGAATCACACTAGCGAACCGCAAGTCTTCGCCCTGTAGCTCGCCGAGGCGCGCGTACACGGCGAGCACTCGGTCGCGCGCGCGGGCCGGTTGCCCACCGAAGTTCATCTCGTATGCTGCGACGGCGTTTTGCCAGAGCGCGTCGATCACCGGCGACAACACCGCAAACGGTTCGAGCATCGTCGGTGTCGCTGCGAGCAGCCGCGAGTTGCGCGTGCGCGCACCT
>DASRXR010001084.1:0-12469 GCA_035687405.1 Polyangiales bacterium | reverse complement strand
CGAAGGCTCCCGGGTGATCTTGCGACCGCGCTCGACGCGCGTGCGATCCGGCAGCTGATCTTCGAACGCCGTGATGCTCTCGACTTCGAACGTCGCTTTCAGGCCATCACCGGCGCGACCCGAATCTTCTTGGCTCGACGCGCGGAGCGATGACAAAAAGTCGGCGAGATCCTTCGCACCGAAGCGACGCCCCGTGCCGTACAGGTACTGAATCAGATCTTCGTAGAGAGCACCGGCACTCGCGTAGCGCTGCGCTGCATCCCACGCCATCGCGCCCGCGACGACGCGCGCGACTTCTGCCGGCACGTTCGCGAGTGTTTCGATCGGCGCGACGTCGCCCTGGCGAATGCGCTGCAACGTGTCGTAGTTCGAGCCGGTTTGAAACGGGTTCACACCCGCGAGCGCTTCGTACAGCAGCACGCCTGCAGCAAACACGTCGGCACGCGCGTCCACGGACTTTCCCAAGATCTGCTCGGGCGCCATGTAGGCGTACTTGCCCTTCACGATGCCCACGTCAGTGACCGCTTGCGCGACAGTACGTGCTTTCGCGATGCCGAAGTCGGTGAGCTTCACCTCACCCTCGTTGCTCAGCAGCACGTTTTGCGGCGACACGTCGCGGTGCACCAAGTTCAGTGGACGCTGGTCGGCATCGCGCCGCCGGTGCGCGTAGTCGAGGCCCTTCACGAGCTCGCTCACGATGTACACCGCGAGCTCCGGGCTCAAGCGACGCCCGGCTTTCGTCGCGAGCTTCAGCGTCGTAGCCAGGTCCATTCCCGACACGTACTCCATGGCAATGAAGTAGGTGTTTTGCGCTTGGCCTAGATCGAATACCTGAACGATGTTCGCGTGTGACAGCGTCACCGCGATCTTCGCTTCGTTGATGAACATCTCGACGAAGCGCGGATTCTGGCTGAGCTCAGGCAGAATCCGTTTGATCACCAGGATTTTTTCGAAGCCCTCGACGCCGTGGGCTTTGGCTTTGAACACCTCGGCCATACCACCGCGAGCGAGTTGCTCGAGCAGCTGGTACTTGCCGTAGAGTACTGGCCCCCTGGGTTCTGCCATCCGCCTTCAAACCGTCACGGTTCGCCGGAAGCTTAGCCGAAATCGAGACAGCCTGGGCTAGTGGGATCACGCCACAGTGCGTGTTTGGAAACCAACAGTTGCGCGTAACTACATCGAGAACATGTATCCGACATGTGTCGCATGGGTCCGCGCGGCACGTAATCCGGATTACGTGGAGGAGCCGATGTCGGCGATGTCTTCCATGTGGCCGAACTGGATCTGATGTAGGTGGGCATAGACTTCGCCGAGCGCGAGCAACTCGGCGTGTGTTCCCTGTTCCGCGACGCGGCCGCGATGGAACACGACGATGCGGTCTGCTTCGCGAATCGTGGACAAGCGATGCGCGATCACGATCGCGGTACGACCGCGCATGAGTTCGACGACAGCAGCTTGCAACCGCGCTTCGGTTTCGCTGTCGATGTTGGCAGTCGCCTCGTCGAGAATCAGAAACGGCGCATCGCGGTAAAGCGCGCGCGCAAACGCGAGAAGTTGGCGCTCGCCTGCGCTGAAGTTGCTGCCGCGCTCGTCCACTCGCGCGTGAATGCCGAGCGGGCGGCGTTCGACGAGATCGAGCGCCCCGACGCGTGAGAGCACGTCCCGCACGCGCGTTTCGTCGACTTCGTTCGCCGAGAACGCCACGTTTTGCGCGACCGTACCCGCGAACAAGAACACGTCTTGCGGTACGACCGCGAACAGGCGTCGCAGCTCTTGGCGGCTGAGGGCGTAGATGTCTTGCCCGTCGACTTCGATCGTGCCGGACGTGAGCTCGTACAAGCGTAGGATGAGTGAGATCGTCGTGCTCTTGCCGGCGCCGGTCGCACCGACGAGCGCCACGTGTTCGCCGCGCTTCACCTGAAAGCTCACGTCGTGCAACACCGATTCGTCGGGCCGATACCCGAAGTGCACGTGTGAGAACTCGATCGCGACGTCCACATTCGGCACGCGACTCGGTCGCACGGCTGCAGGTACCCGCGCGCCGTCTTCCGGCTCGACCTCGGTGTCGCTCAAGAACGCAAACACGCGTTCGGCTGCGGCCATCGCGGATTGAATGATCGTGTACTTCGTCGACAAGTCGCGGATCGGAACGAAGAACTGCTGAATGTACTGATAAAACGCGACGACCGTGCCGATGTACGCCGCTTCGCCAGCGGTGCCATGCAGGATCCCAGCGTGCACGCTCGCGTACCACAACACGAGCGCGACACAGACGATCGACACCGTATCGACGACCGAAAAGAGCAGCGCGTCGAGGTAGATCGCGCGGTAGTTCGCGCCGCGATAGTCCTGGTTGATCCGGTCGTATTCGGCCTGCGAGGCTTTCTCACGCCCGTAGGCCTGCACGATCTGCACGCCTTGCACCTGCTCGGACAAGTACGTGTTGAGCTCGGAGACGCGCGCTCGAATGTCGCGAAACGCTTCGCGCGCGCGACGGCGAATCAACTCGACCGCGACGCCGAGCGGCGGCAGAACGAGGAACGTGATCAAGGTCAATCGGTAGTCGAGCGCGAGCATGAAGCACAAGATGCCCGTGAGAGTGACCAAGTCCGCGACGGCCATCACCGCACCCGACGCAAACAACTCCGAGAGCGCGTCGACGTCGTTCGTCACGCGCGTGAGCACGCGACCGACCGGGGTCTTGTCGTAGTAGCTCACGGCCATGCGTTGCGCCTTGCGAAACACCTGCCGCCGCAAGTCCGCCATGCTGCGTTGGCCGGCGAGCTGCATCGTGTACGTCTGCACGAACCCGGCGCAGAAGTGCACCACCGTCGCGATCGCAAACAGGCCGACCATCCTCGTCCACTCGTTGGGATCGGGATGGGCGAGCACCGCGTCGACGACGCGCTTTACGAGGTACGGTTGAACCAAAGTCGCGAGCGAAGTCACTGGCACGAGCAGCAGCGCTGCCGCCAATAGCAGCCGGTGGGGTTTCAGATACGGCAGCAAGCTGCGGAGCAGACCGAGATCTGCGAGCGTGTGCTCTTCGGCCGGGCGCACCGGAGGTGCGGCTGGTGGCTGCGAAGGCCGCGGTCCGCCGAGTGCGGGCTTGCGGCGCGCGCGTGCTGTTGCGACATCGTTCACAGCGTCGACAGCTCCTGTTCGAGGCGTTGGCGCGCTGCGAGCTCCGCGTACGCACCGTCGTTCTTCAGCAGATCGGCGTGCGACCCGTGCTCGACCACGCGGCCACCGTCGAGCACCAAAATATCTGCGCAGCGCTGAGCGGCGGCGACGCGATGCGTCACGAGAATGACCGTGCGACCCTTCCCCGCTTCTTCGATCGAGTCGAGGATCTGCGCCTCGGTCTTCGCGTCCACGGCGCTCAGCGGGTCGTCCATGATCAACACGCGCGGCTCGGACAGGAGTGCTCGCGCGAGCGCAATGCGCTGCTTTTGACCACCGCTCAGCTGCACGCCGCGCTCGCCGACGAGCGTGTCCCAACCATCCGGAAGCTCGTCGATCTCCTCCAGCACCGACGCCGCGAGCGCAGCTTCACGCATGCGACGGCGCGCTTCGGGTGACGTGGTCTCGGGCAGCGAGTAGCCGATGTTGCGCGCGATCGTGTCCGAGAACAAAAACGGCTCTTGCTGCGCGTAGCCGACCGTCTTGCGAAGCTCGCGGAGCTTGAGGTCGACGACGTCGTCGCCGTCCAAGAACACGCGCTGGCTCGGCGTCGGCAGGATCCGCGCGAGCAGCGCCGCAAGTGTGCTCTTGCCTGATCCGGTTCGACCGACGATCGCGAGCGAGCTTCGCGCGCGAACCGCAAACGCGACTTCGTCGAGCACGCGCCGGTCGCCGTACGCGTAGGTCAGGTCGGTGACTCGTAAACCACCGTGCTGTTGCGGGCTCCGCGCGTCGGGTGCATCGAGCACGTCGGGCGGTGCTTCGAGGATCTCGCGCACGCGATTGAACGATGCGCGACCGCGCTGCAAGACGGCCAGGATGTAGCCGAGGCCCATCGTCGGCCACTTCAACGACTCGACGTACGCCAGGAACGCGACCAGCTCGCCGATCGTGAGCGTGCCGGCGCGCACCATCGAGGTGCCGCGCCACAACACGAGCAAGGTGCCGAGTGAAGCGACGCCGATCAGAAGCGGCCAGGTGAAGCCGCGGATGATCGTGAGCGCCATCGTCTTCTGGAGCGCGTTTTGGTTCGCGTGTTCGAACAGCTGCTCTTGTTCGGCTTCGGCTCCGAATGCCCGCGTGAGGCGCATGCCGGCGAGGGATTCTTGGACGCGTGAAGCGAGCCAGCCGAGCGCTTCTTGCGACTGCTGGCTGCGGTGGAACATCGACTTGCCGAGCACGCGCGCGATCACGATCAAGAGTGGGAACGGCAGGATCGCCCACAGCGTCAACGCCGGTGACATGCTCAGCATGTACGCGAGCGCAAACGCGTACGCGAAGCTCGAGTTCAGCATGTTCAAGCTGCCGAAGCCGACCATCGCGCGCACTTGCGACAAGTCGTTGATCGCGCGGCTCATCGTCTCGCCGGTCGGCATGCGCCGGAAGAACGACGGGCCGAGCTTGTGCAAGTGCTCGAGCAAGTCCGCGCGCAGTTGGTACTCCACGTCGCGGCCGACGTTGAACGCACGCGTGCGAGAGATCGTGCGGACGAGGCCCATTCCGAGGGCGAGCGCAGCTACGAACAGCGCGCTCTTCGCGACCGTCGCGAGCTGGCCGCCGACGAGCGCGTCGATCGCGTGCTTCAGGAATACCGGGATCGTCTTATCGAGCGCATTCGTGAACAAGAGCAGCACGAATGCTTGCACGAGCATCCCGTGATGCGGCCGCATGTAGTCGCGCAACGTGTGATGCGACTTCGCGGTGCTCGAAGCTTCCGGCGCGGTTCCATCCATGCTCAATCCGGTCTCAATCCCAGCCCTCAATCCGGCTTGCGCCCCGCAGTACCAGCACCCTTCAGCGCAGTGCGCTCGAGCCCGCGCCAGAGTTGGTGCGCCTTCCCGGCCTCGGCTGTCGCACCCAATGCCTCCAAGAGTCCGGGCATCACCAGTTGCACTTTAGGGTGTTCGGCGAGCCGCTGCTTCAATGCGGCTTGAAACTCCGGCAATTCGGCCCCGTGGGGGACGATCATTTTGCCGTACACGAGTCGGTGCGGTTCGGCTTTCAGATGTTCGTGCTTGCGCATGTGATCGCCAGTCGCACAGCGCGCGCACAGCATCTCGATGCGCGCGTGATGGGCGAAGAGTATGGCTCCCTGGGGCAGCTCCTGGCCGAACGCAAGTACGTCCCCTTCTTCTTGTTCCAGCGCGACGAAACGGAAGCGGTGCTCGTCGCCTTTTCGCAGAATCTGCAAAAGCGGAAAGCGTGGGACGCGCCGCCCTTCGTGCTCGAAGACGCCGACGGGCGTGCCATCCCACAGCACGAGGTCCCCGTAGTCGGCCCCTCCCTCGCGCGAGGTGGCCGTCTGCACCACGCCGTGCACGGGGCTCGCCGGACTCACCCACACGAGCTCGAACGCCACACTGCGGTCGAGCTCCGGCCCCATCAGGCCGTGTCCGGAGCCGAGCGTCGCGACGCGCACTTGCATCGACGGCATGTCTGCCACGAACGGCATTCCGCTCGGCTGTACGGTCGCGGGGAAGCCGAGCTTGCGCATCGCTTCCGCAGCGAGCTCGCCCTTGCCCAGCGCCGTCGCGCTGATCGCGATGTTCCACAGCACGCGCTTTTCGTCGCCCACGAGCGCTCGGGCGCGCTGATTGTCGGCGAGACAGGATTCGAAGTCGCCTGCGGCCTTGTGCATCAAGCCGACGTTGAACCACCAGTCGCCGTTCGTGTCGTCCGTCGCGAGTGCATTGCGAAATGCTTCGGCGGCGTCTGTGTAGCGGTGGGCCAGACGCAACGCATTCGCGCAGTTCATCGCGAGGTAACCGCCGAGGCGCGGGTCGCCGCGCTGAGCGGCACTGAGTTTCTTCCAGCAGCGGTCGGCGGCTGCAGCTGCGCGCTGCGCCGGCCCGTCGGCTTCCGGCGGCACGTCTGGGCCTTGCAGCTCCGCTGCCCGCGTCAGTGCGTCACACGCGTTCATCACGAGCTCGGGGTCGTGGGGCCAGCGCTCGAGGATGCGGGACGCGTCGCTCGCGAGGTTTTCGTGACTGGGTGCGATGCGAAGCAAGGTCAGCCAGCTGAGTGCGAGGTCGCGAGACTCGGTCAGCTGTGCTGCGAACGGAGTCAAGAGCGAGAACGCACCTGCGATGTCACGGCGTTCGATAGCCGCGGAAACGTGTGGGAGAACCTGTGCGACGGTCGTGTCTGGCATGCTCGGGCTCGGCGAGGCGGCATAGCAGGGATTTGGCGCGGCGCACACCGGACCCTCGGGTCGCACCGTCCTCGGATCACGTGCACCAACGCTTGCTGGCGGTACGCGACCCGCGTGTACAATGACATGGACCGGCGAGGGAAACCCATTGCAGTTTCAGCGCATCGGCTTTGGTCGGACGGACGTAGGGCGCCAGCGCGCCGTCAACGAGGACGCCTTCCTGGTCGACGACGACCTGGGGTTGTACGTCGTCGCGGACGGTATGGGCGGGCACAGCGCGGGTGAGATCGCGAGCGCGGAAGCGATCGAGACTTTACACAACATGGTCCTGCAAAATCGCACGGCCCTCGAGACCCTCGATGAGCTGCCGATCGAGACCGGGCCGCGCACTAGTCGCCGTCCACCGACGATGCATCGCGCGCTGCGAATCCTGGAAAGCGCGATTCAAGCGGCGACGTATATGGTGTTCGGGTTGAGCGAGAATAACCCCGAGCGGCGCGGCATGGGGACGACGCTCTCGGTACTCGTCGTGCGCGGCGCGTTCGCGCTCACGGCGCAGGTCGGCGACAGCCGCGTGTATCGCGTCACGGATGGTCGCGTCGAACAGCTGACGGAAGATCACACGTTGATCGCGTGGCAGCTCAAGCGCGGGTTGATCACTCCGGACGAAGCGCGAATGTCGCGGCAGAAGAACGTGATCACGCGTGCGGTCGGTTCGCGCGACTACGTGCAGGTCGACACGAACTACGCGCAGGTGCGTTCGGGCGATGCGTTCCTGCTGTGCTCCGACGGCTTACACGGATATCTGAGTGATGCGGAGATTCTGGAGAGCATGCATCGCACGCCCGAAGAGGCGACGCAGCGCTTGATCGATCTAGCGAACTCGCGCGGCGGTCGCGACAACATCACGTCGATCGCAGTGCAGCTGAAGGCCTAGGCGGCTGAGCCGCTCCCCACGTCAACGGAACTGCTCAACCCTCGTTGCGCGACAACGGCAACGTCGGATCGTTCGGATTCGGTGGCAGGGTGGGTGCAGCTTGCGGCGGCACGCCTCCACGCAGGGCACCCGGCGGAAACGACGAAGGCCCACGCGGCACTCCGAGGAAGCGCTCACGAAGTTGCAAGAACAGGGTCTGGCAGACGCTGAGCATCGGTACTGCGAGGAGCGCACCGACGATGCCGGCCAAGTGCTCGCCGGTCAGGAGCGCGAAGATCACGAGTACGGGGTGCACGCGAGCTGCATCGCCCATGATCTTCGGATTCAGGAAGTTCGCTTCGATCTGGTGGATGACGATGATCCAACCGACGACGAGCAACGTGAGCCCGACACCTTGCGGCAACGCGACGAGCACGGCTGGAACCGTGCTGAGCACCGCGCCGAAGATCGGGATGATCGACATGACGGTCGCGATGAGCGTCAAGAAGACCCAGTACTTCAACCCGAGCAGGTAAAAGCCGACACCCGAGAGCACGCCGTTCACGAGGCAGATGATCAACTGACCGCGCACGACGCCGGCGAGCCCGCGATCGAGGCGACGAACCAAGTCGTCGAACTCGTGGCGGCGCGTCGGCCGGTACAGCGATCGGAAAAACTCGAAGATGCGCTCGCTCGTAACGAGGATGTACGCCGAGATCATCAGCGTCATCACGAAACCGAAGATGCCGCGCGAGAGTGAGACGACGATGCGGCGCGCGGCGACGAACAGCGTGACGGCGGAGCGTTCGGTGCTTTCGAGCGCGCCGCCCAAGACCTCTTGCAGCGCACCGGCGACGTCGGTCTTGTTGCTCGACGGCGGATGTGAAGCCGTGATGCGGTAGGCGTTCTCGCCGTCCGGCACGATGCGCAGGCCGTGTTGAGGCAGCGCAATCTCGTAACCGCCGTCGTCGCGCGGGCGCACTTCGATCGCCGTCGGATCGTGCCGTTCATCGAGCGGCGGATGCAGATTCGGATCGGTCGGTGCAGGCGACTTCGCGTCGAGTGTGCCGAGGTAGCGATCGCTGAGCTCGCGAACGCGGCGTTCGAGCTCGGGGAACCATTCGTTGTTTGCTTGTGCGACGATGCGCGGTGCTTCACGTGCGAGCCGGCCGAGCTCGGTTGCGAGTCGCGGTGCGGAGAACATGACGAAAGACACGAGCCCGCCGATCAGCAGCAGGTACATGACGATGACGACGACCCAACGCTTTGGGTGAACGCCGAAGATGCGGAGCCGTTGGCCCGCTTGAACGACGGGTGACAGGACGTAGGCGACCACGATCGCGAGCAGGAATGGAAGCAGCACTTCGCGGGCAGCGACGAGCAGTGCTGCGAGTGCGACGAGTGAGCCGACGAGGAACCAACGGCGTCGCGTCTTCGAACCTGGACCGGACGCCGGTAGATCGTCGGGAAATGACGGAGGTATCGGGGCGGCAGGCCCGGTGCTCATGGTTTTGAAGATAGCAGAGAATAAGCAGCTGCCGCTTCGGCAGCTGCTAGCAACACCAGAACAAGCAGCGGCCGCTTCGGCCGCTGCTCGCAATACCTAAAGCGACAACAGCGCACTCGAGCGATCGAAAGCATCCAAGGCCTGCCGCTGAGGCGTCTTTGCGAGGCGACCAACGCAAGTGCGGCGCACCCTACGGAGGGGATGAGTCGAGAAGTAGGCAACACGCCTCCCCGCGAGTCGTCCGAAACTCGAGCGCGCGACCCGTTAAACGAGAACAGCCGCCTCGCGGCGGCTGCTCATCGTTTCAAGAACCCCGAAGGTTACTCCTTCGTGAGGTTCTCCAACTTGCCCTTGAGCACGTCGCCCAAAGTCGCACCCGAAGACCCACTCGGGCCGACGGCCTTGCTGCGGCCGCCTTCATCGCGCGCCTTTTCCATGAACTTCATTGCCTCGACGTCCTCTTCGCGTTCCGCCACGCGGCGGAGCGACAGCGCGATGCGCCGTTCGTTCGGATCCATCGAGATGATCTCGGCCTTGATGATCGTGCCTTCTTTGAGCAGACCGGCCGGGTCAGCCGCGAGGTCCATCGGGAGCTCCGAGATGTGCACGAGGCCTTCGACCCCACGCTCGATCTCGACGAACACGCCGAACTCTGCGACCGACTTCACGCGGACTTCCAGGATCGTTCCGACGGGGTAGTTCTCCGGCAGACGCAACCACGGATCCTCGTACAGCTGCTTGATACCGAGCGAAACCTTCTTCTCGGCATGGTTGATCGACAGGATGATCGCTTCGACCTCGTCGCCCTTTTTGTAAAGGTCGGCGGGGTTGTTGATGCGCTGCGTCCAGCTGAGGTCGCTCTTGTGGACCATGCCGTCGACGCCGTCTTCGATTCCGACGAACACACCGTAATCGGTGAGCGATCGGACCTTGCCGCGGATGATGTCACCCGGGTTGTACTTCGAGGCGAACTGGTGCCAGGGGTCCGGCGCGAGTTGCTTCAAGCCGAGGCTGATGCGCTTGGCTTCGGGATCGACCTCGAGAACCTGGCAGTCCACGACCTGGCCGACTTCCACGACTTTGCTCGGATGTTTGGGCTTGCCCCAGCTCATCTCGCTGACGTGGATCAGGCCTTCGATGCCCTGCTCCATCTCGACGAACGCGCCGTAGTCGGTGATCGAAACGATCTTGCCGCGAATACGCTTGCCGATCGGGTAGCTCTCGGACGCGTGCTCCCACGGATCGTCCATCGTCTGCTTCAAGCCGAGTGAGACGCGCTCCGTCTCGGCGTTGTAGCGAAGGACCTTCACCGTCACCTCGTCGCCGATCTTGAAGACCTCGGACGGGTGATTGACGCGACCCCAGCTCATGTCGGTGATGTGCAACAGACCATCGATACCGCCGAGGTCCACGAACGCACCGTATTCGGTGATGTTCTTGATCGTGCCGCGCACGACCATGCCCTCTTCGAGCTGCTGCAAGGTCTTCGCCTTGAGCTCGTTGCGCTCCTTCTCGAGGAGCACGCGGCGGCTGAGGACGATGTTGCCGCGCTTCTTGTTGAACTTGATGACTTTGAACTCGAACGTCTGACCGATCAGCTTGTCGAGATTGCGCACCGGGCGGAGGTCGACCTGCGAGCCGGGCAAAAATGCTTTCACGCCGCCGCGGATCGAGACCTGAAGGCCACCCTTCACGCGCGCGGTAATCGTTCCCTCGATCAGCTCGTCGCGTTCACACGCGGCGCTGATCTCGTCCCACACCTTCAGCTTGTCGGCCTTCTCCTTGGAGAGCGCGACCAAGCCTTGATCGTTTTCCTTGGCTTCGACCAACACGTCGACGCGGTCGCCAGGATGGACATTGACCTTACCGCTCGTGTCGATGAACTCGCTGGCCGGGATGACGCCTTCGGACTTGTAACCGATGTCGACGACGACCGTGTCGCGATTGACCTTGATGACACTTCCCTGAACGATATCGCCTTCCTTCAGCGAGTCGGTCTGAGTGAGCGAGGCTTCGAACAACGCTGCAAATGACTCCTCCGCGGACTTGTTTCCGCTTACGGTGGCCTGAGTGCTCGTCATGTGTGTGGCTAAACCCTTTCCTGCTGAGCTGAAGCTCGAACCGTGGCGGCGGGAGCCGCCGAGAAAAACGGCAATCTGCCGCCTCGAAAAAACCTGTCAACCGAATCCGCGAGCGCGAGTCGTAAGCCAGCGCCGGGAGGAACCGCGAACCGGGTCCGCGAGCTCATGGCTGCGCGGGATCGGAGCACGAAAACGCAAGGCGAGCTAATGCCTTGTCGGGCGCGCGAACTTAACGCCGAGGTCCCCCAGTGTCAACCCAACGATCACGCGCGTTTTCCCAGCGCGAGCCGCGCCAGCTCATCCACGACTGCGGCAATGTCCAAATTGGTCGTATCTAGGACGATAGCGTCGGGGGCGGCCTTGAGCGGCGCAACGGAGCGGCCGCTGTCCTGGGCGTCGCGGGCCTGTATCTCAGCTAGCGTCTGACCGAAATCGGCCGGTATGCCACGACTCTGCAAGTCGTGAACTCGACGCTGGGCTCGGACGTCCGCACTCGCGGTCAAAAACACTTTTGCCTCGGCATCGGGAAATACGACCGTGCCGATATCGCGCCCTTCGAGGACGACGCCGCCTTCGCGACCGAGCTGGCGCTGCAGCTCGAGGAGCGCATCGCGCACCTCCGGATGTTTGGATACGTCGCTCGCGCCCATCGAGATTTCGGGCGTTCGGATGTCGGACGAAAGATCTCGGTCGGCAGCGAGAAGCCGCGGCGCGGCGTCAGGCACCGATTCGAAGCGCAGGTCGAGCTTCGATGCGAGCTCGCCGAGGGCCGGGCCGTCAGTCCAAGGCACCCCACGTTCTCGCGCGATCAGGGCCAGCCCCCGGTAGAGAGCTCCGGTGTCGACGAGCACGAAGCCCAGTCGTTTCGCGAGTTGTTGCGCGACCGTGCTCTTGCCTGCACCAGCGGGACCATCGATCGCGATCACGGGACGAGGGCGAGTCATGCGGACTGAAACTGTGCTCCGAGCGCTTCCGCCGCTTCGATGAACCCGGGATAGGTCCGCGCGAGGGCGTCGATCGCATGCTCTAGCACGGTCTCACCGGGAGCTGCCAACCCCAGCGCCGCTGCAGCGAGCGCAAGCTCGGCGTGATCGCGCGCGTCGTAGTGGGCCGGCTTCAGGCTTTGTCGTGGCGCGATACGGAGGCTGTCTTCCGCGAGCTCGGCCGCAATTCCGAACGCGCCGAGCAATTCTTGTAGCGATGTCCAGAGGGGTGCGGCCGCCGGCGCGATCGCCCGAAGGTCGAACAGCTGAACGCCGCGCTGACTCACCGCACCGACAACCGCGAGCGCCACGATTTCGTCACGCGATCGTACGAGCTCTTCTGCGCCCAGGACGCCGCCGCGAAGACCGCGCGAGCGCAGCTGCACTTCGCCGATCGGTTCGCGCAGCGACGCATCGCCGTTCGGTTGGACTGCGATGTCAGCGCCCCACGACCGCAACACGTCGAGCACGCCCGAACGCGAGGGATTGATGCCGGCGTTTTCGAGCTCGATCTCGCTGCCCTTGATGAGTTGTGCTGCGGTCGCGAGGTACGCGGCGATCGTCGCGCTGCCGGGCAGTGCGCGACTGCGCTGGACCGGCATCACGCCATCCCAGCGCGCGCGATCGAACGCGACGACGCTACCGATC
>DASRXR010001083.1:0-9810 GCA_035687405.1 Polyangiales bacterium | reverse complement strand
CGAACCCCGCCTGCCCTCACCGCCTGCGCTTCCTTCAGGGGAAGATGCGCCGCTGCGAGTAGACCTGCTTCAGCCTCAGCAGCGCGATCGCATACGCGGCATCCCGCATGCTGCATCGATTGTCCTGCGCGAAGTCGACGACCCGCCGATACGCGCGCTTCATCGCGCGGTCGAGCCGCATCTCCACTTCCTCCAGATCCCATGACTCGTTGCGCCCGTTCTGCACCCACTCGTAGTAGCTGACGGTTACGCCGCCCGCGTTTGCGAGTACGTCCGGGATCACGTCGATGCCGCGGTGCTGGAGGATCTGCTCGCCGTCGGGCGTCGTCGGGCTATTCGCGCCCTCCGCCACCAGCTGCACTTGCAGCAAGTTCGCTTCCTTTTCACCGATCTGGTGTTGCAGCGCAGCCGGGATGAAGAAGTCGGCCTTGTGCGCGAAGAACTCCTCGCGACTCGCTCCGTGGTTCTTCGAGTAGCCTTCGATCGAGCCGTGTTTGCGCACGTGGTCGGCCATCCGGTGCGTGTTGAAGCCTTCCGGATTCAGCATGTACCCGCTGTGGTCGCCGACACCGATGATCGACACGCCGAGCCGCGCCAAGATCATCGCGCTGTGCGCGCCGACGTTGCCGTAGCCTTGAACGAGCGCAGTTTTGCCCTCGAGTGAGATGCCCTTGTCGCGCGCCCACTCCGTCACGCAATGCACGAGGCCCTGCGCGGTCGCCTTCTCGCGACCTTGCGAGCCACCGACCTCGAGCGTCTTGCCAGTGACGACGCGTTGCTGCGCGTTGCGCTCCGTATAGCCGGCCGTGTTCATGTACGTGTCCATGATCCAGACCATGAGCTTTGCGTTTGTGCCCACGTCCGGCGCCGGGATGTCGTACTCGGGCCCGATGTTCGCGCCGAGCGCGTGGGTGAAACGACGTGTCAGGCGGGAAAGCTCGCCTTCCGACAACGCGCGCGGATCGCACTTCACGCCGCCCTTGCCGCCGCCGAAGGGAATGTCCATCAGCGCGCACTTGAACGTCATGATCATCGCGAGCGCTTTGCACTCGTCGAGCCGAGTATCCGGATGAAAGCGCAACCCACCCTTGTAAGGGCCGAGTACGTTGTTGTGTTGGATCCGGTAGCCCTTGAACAACTTGTGGCTGCCGTCATCCATTAAGACGGGGAAGTTGACGATGATCTCGTTCTTCGGTTGCGAGAGAATTCCGCGAACGTGCTCGGGTAGTTCCACGATCCTGGCGGAACGGTCGAGCTGGTTCTGAATCATGTGCAAGAAGTACGTGGACTCGTCGGGAGGCGGCACCGAGCTTGACATGCACTACATGGTGCAGGGTTTTTGCGAGATGACAAAGGGTCTCCGCATTCGGCCAAGTTGTAGGGAGAGAGTACCCGGTGTGGCCGCGCGAACCGCGCGCGGGTTGCGTGCGGTGATGCGTCGGGGCGCGTTAGATCGGCCGGGCGTACTAACGGTGTGTGCCAATCTGTCCACACTGGTTGTACTCTAGATTGATTGCAGCGCGGTTTGTTGGGGCGGCTAGCCGTGTTGTGAGTGAGGAGGCGAGAATGGGGATTGCGATCGCAGTGGTCGGGCTGTTCGTGCTAGCGGCGCTGGTGCTCGTGGGTGGCTACAACGGCTTGGTCGGCAAGCGTAATCGCTTCAAAAACGCCTACGCGCAAATCGATGTTCAGCTGAAGCGCCGGTACGACTTGATTCCGAATCTGGTCGAAACCGTGAAGGGCTACATGAAACACGAGAGCGAGACGCTCGAGGCGGTGATTCGTGCGCGCAACGCTGCGTACGGTGCGGCGCAAGCTGCTGCAGCGCAGCCGGGCGATCCAAGTGCGCTCAAGTCGCTCGCGACTGCGGAGAGTGCGCTCGCGCAGGGTTTGTCGAAGATCATTGCGCTCAGTGAGAACTATCCAGACCTCAAGGCGAGCGCGAACATGAGCCAGCTCACCGAGGAACTAACATCGACGGAGAATCGCGTCGCGTTTGCTCGGCAGGCTTATAACGATTCGGTCACTGAATATAACAGTGCACGCGAAGTGTTTCCGGCCGTGCTGTTTGCGGGTGCGATGGGTTTCGGGTCGGCCGGTTTGCTCGAGGCCATCGAAGCGCCGGAAGAGCGGCGCGCGCCGAAGGTTTCGTTTAGTTGATGTCCTGAGCGCATGAGCTCCTTCTTCGAGCAACAGGCCGAAGCGCGGCGCAATACGCGCTGGCTGCTCGTGGGCATGGTCGCGTCCGTGCTCGCGACCGGCGTGGGTCTGTATGCGGTGTTGTTGTTGCTGGAGCTGTCCGTCACGCGGGCGAAGCCCATGTTCGGATACGAGTCTGAGCTCTGGCATCCGCGCTTGTTTGCGATTTGCGTTTTCGGCAGTGCGCTGTTCGTTGCGGGTGCGAGCGTATATCGAATGCTCTCGCTGCGCGGTGGTGGCTCGCGCGTTGCCGAGATGATGGGTGGCCGGCTCGCGAGCGGCCAACCCCGCGATTTATTGGAGCAGCGCCTGTTGAACGTCGTCGAGGAAATGGCGATCGCGTCGGGTGTACCGGTGCCGCAAGTCTTCGTGATGGAGGCAGAGACCGGCATCAACGCGTTTGCAGCCGGATTCTCGGTCGACGACGCTGCGGTTGCGGTCACGCGAGGAGCGCTCGAGAAACTCACGCGTTCCGAGTTGCAAGGCGTGATCGCGCACGAGTTCTCGCACGTGTTGAATGGCGACATGCGGTTGAACACGCGCTTGATGGGAGCGGTGTTCGGTGTGTTGTGCATTGGCTTGTGCGGTCGTGGCTTGATGCGGCTCGCGTCGAACACGTCGGGCGTGTTTCGTTCGAAGAACAAGGGTGGCGGCCATTTGTTCGCGCTCGGGCTCGGTGTGTTCGTGGTCGGTTGGCTCGGTGAGTTGATGGGCAAGCTGATCAAGGCGGCGGTGAGTCGCCAGCGCGAGTTCTTGGCGGACGCATCGGCGGTCCAGTTCACGCGCGATCCGTCGGCCGTCGCTGGCGCGCTCAAGAAGATCGGTGGTTATTCGGGCGGCTCGCGGGTTGCTGCAGCGGCGGCGGATGAAGCGAGTCATTTGTTTTTCGGGGACCTCTATCAACGGTTGTTCGCGCACAGTTGGCTTGCGACGCATCCGCCGTTGAGCGAACGAATCGCGCGGCTCGACCCAGGCTTCGGTGGAGAGTTCGCTCCAGTTCCGGAGGGCATCGCCGATGAACCGAATGAGTCTCCGCGGTCGGGCGCGATGGGTTTTGCACCGCAGGCTGCGGCAACGTCGCCCGCGCAATCATTACCCCCAGGCGACATCGCACAGCACATTGGAAGTCCGGATCGAGACGCACTCGCGGAGAGTCGCCGCCAGATCGCCGCGCTACCTGAGGCGTTGCGCGAGGCCGCGGCGAGTCCGTTTTCAGCAGGTGCGATGGTCTATGGCTTGTGGCTGATCGATGCGTCCGAGCTCTCCGTACCACAGTGCGCGCGTATCGAAGCCAGTTCAGGTCCGCAGCTTCGGGCAGAGGCGCAGCGCTTAGCGCCGTTGTTAGCGAAGTTGGAAATAGGCGAACGGTTGTCGCTCATCGAGCTAGCCGCCCCTGCTCTGAGACAATTCTCAGCGGAGCAGCGTCTACGATTCGCGCGAACGATCGAGAGTCTGACACTTGCCGATCGCCACACGTCGATCTTCGAGCAAGTCGTAGGTTGGATGCTCAGTGAACGCTTACTGGGTGAGCCGAACGCGCGCTCGAGATCGAGGGTGCGTCACAAGCGGCTCACTGCGGTACGCGCAGAGCTCGAGTTGGTTCTCTCATTATTGGCGCATGCAGGTGATGTCGACGGTGCGGGAGCGAGTATTTCATTCACGTCAGCGGCGCACCGCTTGCGGGGCGTGCAATTGCAGCTTTTGCCCGCTTCCGAACGTTTGATCAGCGGTCTTGGCCCTGCACTGAATGAACTTCGCGCGCTATCTCCAGAGCTCGCGCATCAACTCGTCGATGCGTGTGCGCATGCAGTGTTGTCCGATCATCGGGTCAGTGCCGATGAGACAACGCTACTGCGCGCGGTCTGTGACGCGTTGCGTTGTCCGTTGCCATTGCTCGCCGAAACAGTGCGCGCAGCTTCTTGATAACGCGCTAGCGTTTCACGACTCGTGTCCGTTTTTGTTCGCACGCGTTGAGAGGCGCCCTACACTGCCGGCGAGTTCTCGTGGAGGTATCATGCTGAATCGCCTAGCGGCTGTGTTTGTATTTGCGTTTGCGATCCCGTTGCCGGCAGCGGCTCAACCCGCGCCAACGTATCCGCCTGGTGCTTATCAGCAGCAGCAGCCGCAACAGCCTGCTCCGTTCCCGCAACCGTATCCGCAAGCGCAGCCGCAACCCGGTCCGTATCCGGAACCGTATCCGCAGCCAGGAGCGGCAGTGCCTCCGGGCTATGGTCCGCCACCGCAAGGACTCGCGGCTGCGGGTTATCCGGGTATGTACGGCGCGCCGGAAGCTCCGATCACGTCGGTGGAAGGCTTGTTGCAGCTCAGTCTCGGTACGTACTTCGTGCGTTACACGTCGACGTCGTTGAGCTTGGACAACAACGGTGGTGATCTCTCTCGCACTGATTTGAACTGGGGCTTCTCGACGACGTCGCCGGTGTTTATCGAAGGTGGTTACGGCATCACCGACAAGTTGGTGATCGGTGGATTGGTGCAACTCGGTGGGGTGTCGAGCAGCACCGAGGCGGAGATGGCTGGTGCGAAAATCGAATCGAGCGGATTCGATCTGCTGCTCGCGCCGAAGGTCGACTACCACTTCATGCCGACGTCGAAGATCAATCCCTTCGTCGGTGGCATGCTCGGAGTCGAGATCAACTCCGTCAGTCCGCTCGCGGCTGCCGGAATGTCGACGGACGATTCGCAGACGAGCTTCATGCTGCTCGCGCGCGGCGGTTTGCGGTGCTTCTTGTTCGACGGCTTCAGCATCGACCCCGCGCTCGTCGTCGGATTCCGCATTGGCAGCGGAACCACGAGTCCTCCAGCCGGCGCGCCAGACCTCGACTACAGCGTCAGCGGGTTTCGCATCGGCTTGTCGGTGTCGATGTCGGGTTGGCTCAAGATCTGAGCGTGTGCCCGTTCGTTGCTGGCTAGCGCCAGCCGGCGCGGCTCGACTGGGAGTGAAGGGGTGGAGCTGAGGGGGATCGAACCCCTGACCTCTGCATTGCGAACGCAGCGCTCTCCCAGCTGAGCTACAGCCCCGATCCATCGGTCTGGGAACGACAGGGCGCGTACTATACACAGGGTCGCATGCATGGCAAGCGCGCCGGTTGGGGTCACGGCTTTACACGCGCGCTTGCTCGTGCGAAGCGATGCCTAGAATCTTTCAGGGAGCAACGGGAGCTGCCATGGGTTTTGAAGGTCTCGATTTCTATTTGCTGGATGACGAGTTGACCGAAGACGAGCGTCTGGCGCGCGACACGGTGCGCCGCTTCGTCGATGCCGAGGTCACGCCGATCATTGGCAAGCATTTTCAGGCGGGCACGTTCCCGATGCATTTGATCCCGAAGTTCGCCGAGCTCGGCCTGCTCGGTGCGAACCTCAAGGGCTACGGCTGTGCGGGCATGGGCGAAGTTGCCTACGGCCTCCTCATGCAGGAGCTCGAGCGCGGCGATTCCGGTGTGCGTTCGTTTTGCTCGGTGCAGGGGTCGCTCTGCATGTATCCGATCTGGGCGTTCGGTTCGGAGGAGCAGAAAGAGAAGTATCTGCCCGGCATGGCCAAGGGCGAGATCATCGGTTGCTTCGGTCTGACCGAGCCCGACTTCGGCAGTAACCCCGAAGGCATGATCACGAAGGCAGAGCGCAGCCCGAGCGGTGGCTATCGCCTCAATGGTCGCAAGCGTTGGATCACCAACGGCAACTTGGCGCAGGTGGCGATCGTGTGGGCGAAGCTCGATGGCGTCATCCGCGGCTTCTTGGTTCCGACGGAGTCGCGCGGCTTCACGGCCCAGAAGATCGAGGACAAGTTCTCTCTGCGTGCCAGTGTCACGAGCGAGTTGATCCTCGAGGATTGTGAAGTCGGTGAGGATGCGATTTTGCCGAACGTCAAAGGCATGAAGGGCCCGCTCTCCTGCTTGAGCCAGGCGCGTTCGGGAATCGCCTTCGGTGTGATCGGTGCGGCCATGTCGTGTTACGAGACTGCGCTTTCGTATGCGAAGGACCGCGTTCAGTTCTCGCGCCCGATCGCTGGTTACCAGCTCGTTCAGCAGAAGCTCGTGCACATGGTCACGGAGATCACGAAGGCCCAGCTCTTGTCACTTCGACTCATGCGGTTGAAGGAGAAGAAGAAGGCGTTGCCCGTTCACATCTCGCTGGCGAAGCGGAACAACGTGTTCCATGCGCTCGAGATTGCGCGGATGGCGCGCGATATTCTCGGCGGCAACGGGATCATGTTCGAGTACCCGATCGGGCGGCACATGTTGAACCTCGAGACGGTCTACACGTACGAGGGCACACACGACATTCACACGCTGATCATCGGTCAGCACATCACGGGCCTTTCGGCGTTCGAATGACTCGGCGGTCGGCTGACTCTCCAGACGCATATGCCGAGGCGGGGGTCGACTACGCGGCCGTCGATCCCGGCAAGCTGCTCGCGCAGCGGGTGGCGCTCGGGACGGCGGGCAGCTTAACGGTTCGGGGTGTCGAGGAGGTCGAGGCGAGTCGAGGCGAGTCGGCGTACGCGCTCGATGTCGGTGATCGATACCTGACGTTCGTGACTGAGGGTCTTGGAAGCAAGAACTTGGTCGCAGATGCGATGCGTCGTGTCACGGGTAAGACGTATTACGAGCTTATCGCGCGCGATACGGTAGCAACGATCTTGAATGATCTCGCCACCCTCGGTGGTGTCCCGCTGGCTCTGAATGCGTATTGGGCGAGTGGGGATTCGGAATGGTTCAAGGACGAGCTGCGTATCTCGTCGCTCGTGCATGGTTGGGGTGCTGCTTGTAAGGAGGCCGGCTGTGCTTGGGGTGGTGGGGAGACGCAGGTGCTGACCGACATGATCGAGCCCGACTGTGTGGTGCTCGGTGGTTCGGCGATTGGCAGTGTCGCGCCGAAGTCGCGTTTGCTGTTGGGATCGCGTGTGCACGCGGGCGACGTGATTCTGGTCGCGAGGTCGTCGGGGATTCACGCGAATGGTTTGACGTTGGCGCGGCGGATCGCGGCGGAGTTGCCCAAGGGCTACGAGACTTTGGTGCCGGGTGATCCAGAGGGGCGATGTTTGGGTGAGGTGTTGCTCGATGCGTCTCCGTTGTACGGGCCGTTGGTGGAGGCGTTGCAGAGGGCGGAGCTCGATCTGCACTACGTCGCGCACATCACGGGTCACGGCTGGCGGAAGCTGATGCGGGCTGATCAGGAGTTGTCGTACGTGGTGGATCAGATGCCGGAGGTTCCGGCGATTTTCCCGATGCTGGCTGAGGCTGCGGCGATGAGTGTCGAAGAGGCGTACGGGACGTTCAACATGGGTGGCGGGTACGCGTTGTTCGTGTCGGAGTCGGATGCGTCGCGCGCGATGCTGGCTGCTGAGCAGGCGGGTTGGGATTTGGTGCGGGCGGGGGTTGTGGAAGCGGGTCCGAGGCGAGTGGTGTTGAGGCCGATCGGTGTGACGTTCGACGGTTCAACGTTGTCGATTCGGTAGTGGCGCGTGGGGCTGTAGCTTGGTGAGTTAGCGCTCGCGTCGCGGCTGGCGAACTAGTAAGCGTTCGCTCATGAAGTGCCGCGAACTTCGATGTGAGTTGGTTCCCGCAGGGCGGAGGAAGCCGCTCGCAATCTGCGTCGCTCGGGGCACGCTTCCGGTTCTCTCGGGCCGGGAATCATCGCGCTCTGGACTCGCGCCGGCTTGTAGATGCACCGGATCGGAAAGAGCGTCCCGTTCGCGCCGGAGCTGCTCGCAATCTGCGTCGCTCGAAGCACGCTTCCGGTTCTCTCGGGGCCGGGAATCATCGCGCTCTGGACACGCCGGCTTGCAGATGCACCGGCCGATGCCGCTTTCTCTACGGTGCAGCAAGCCGGCTCTCGCGCCGTGCCAACGAAAAGCCTACGCGTCCGGCGTTGTCACGGCGCGACGGTCCCGAGCACGACGATTCCCGGCCCCGAGAGAACCTCAACGATCAGCCGCTTGAAGCTCGGTTCGAGACCGTCGCAAGAGCGACGGTCTCGAACACGATGATTCTCGGTCCCGGGAGAGCCGTCTACCGGTCAGCAGCTTGGAGCTCGCATCGGACACGGGTCGCAAGAGCGACCTTCACGATCTCGAGGGCGATGATTCTCGATCCGAGAGAACCTCTTCAGATCAATCGCGAGCGACTCGCTTCGAAGAGGTCGCAGGACTCATCCCTACGGTCCCGAGCGCGACCGCAGGACTGACCTTCCCGGTGTCGATCGCCGCATCGCGATCAATGACTTGCGGCTCGCGTTGGAGATATCGGAGGACTGACCTTCACGGTGTCGATCGCGAGGATCTCCAATGCCATCGCGTGACGGCGCTCGACGCGCTGAGGTTTCTGTCCGCCGTGCGGTTCGCTTACGATGCGTGCCTCACGCAGGTTAGTGATTCGCGTCGCGACAGGCTCCAGCAGGACAAATCGTTGCGGTGTGTCGGCGCTCGTCTGTGATCGACGCTGTTCGGGCCGCCGCTCCCTGCGCGGTCCGCTGCTCGCTGTGCGGTCGCTGCTTTGCCTTCGATTGCGCTCGGTCTTCGGTTGGCGCTCGGTCTTCGATCGGCGCTCGGTCTTCGGTTGGCGCTCGTCTTCGGTCGGCGCTCGGTCTTCGGTTGGCACTCGGTCTTCGGTTGGCACTCGGTCTTCGGTCGCGGCTCCAGTACCTTCCGCTCGCCGACCGCAGACTTTTCGGTTCGACGGTGCTCGGCGCTGCACTCGGAGCATCAGGGCACGCGACGTGACCAGCATTCAAAGAACCGGGCCCGGTCACACGCGATGGACCGGTCTGCCACTCGGCGATTGCCGGCCCGGTCGGGCGGTGCTTGGTCTGTGGTGCCGCGGTCGCCCGCGAAGTGTCACATGAAATGCGCCCGGCTGGCTCCTACACGAGCAATCCGGTCGAACGCTCTGCGACGGCAGAATGGGAGGCGTGCGTTCAAGCTGAGTTCGGTTCCGCGCGGGCCGATTGCCTCAACCGCAGACCCAGCCTCAACCACAGACCCAGCCCCTCAACCGCAGACCGCCGTCGATCGCTGGGACAGCAGGATGCGAGGCGTGCGCTCAAGCTGAGTTCGGCTCCGCGCGGGCCGATTGCCTCAAACCGCAGACCTAGCTCAACCCCAGACCCGGCCTCCCTTAGACGCGGTGATCTCGCTCAGCAGCAACCGGGGGACTTTCGCGCTGCAGCACTGCCGACGCAGCACTGCCGACGCTCACTTCAACGAGCTTGCGACTTGCTCCGCGGCGATGAGGCTATCGTGGAGCGGCACGCTCTGGCGTCGAGCGCGCGGTCCGGTTCTCTTCTGAACACCCGCGACCAGGTTCGCTTTTTCCCGCGGCCATCGTCCGTGGTCGCAGCCGAAGACTACCGGACTGTTGGCGGCGCTCCGCTACTGCTGTGAGTTGTGACCATGTCGCTTGCTGGGCGTGGTTTCCGGCAACGGGTGCGCACAGGACGACGACCGTATGGGATTGGGTCGGCTTGCATGGCGGGGCCATCGTCTGGTCTCGGTGGGCGCGGAGGACCAGGTCCGCGGCTCGCTACGCGCGGGCTGCTGCGACTGGAGCGAACAGGACTTCGACCAGGCCGCTTACCTCTGCCGCGTCGCCGAGG
>DASRXR010001082.1:0-12463 GCA_035687405.1 Polyangiales bacterium | reverse complement strand
CAAGGTGGTCGATTTCCTGACCCGGCTGTTCAAGAACGTGCCGGTACTGGATACCGGCGCACGCGGTTCCACGACCACCTTCGTGGAACGCGGCATCGGCGATGTGCTGATCTCGTGGGAGAACGAAGCCGTGCTCGCGATCAAAGAGCTCGGTCACGAACTGCTTGGCTTTTTCCGCGTCGCCGTTGTTCTTCTTGAGCGCGAAACCCCACGCTGCAAGGTAGTTCCAGCGCGCGCCGCCCGAAGTCTTCGGGTTCGGCGTGATCACCGAAACGCCCGGCTTGACCAGGTCGGCCCAGTCTTTGATCTGCTTCGGATTGCCCTTGCGCACGAGGAACACGATCGTCGACGTGTACGGCGCGCTGTTGTGCGGCAAACGCTTCTGCCAATCCGCCGGGAGCAACTTGCCCTTCTCGGAGATCTCGTCGATGTCGTACGCGAGTGCGAGCGTCACGACGTCGGCCGCGAGGCCGTCGATCACTGCACGTCCCTGCTTACTCGAGCCACCGTGCGATTGTTTGATCGACACGGTCTGACCGGACTTCGCTTTCCAGTACTTGATGAATGCCGCGTTGTACGCTTCGTAGAGCTCGCGGGTCGGATCGTAAGAAACGTTCAAGAGCTCGGCCTGGGCATGCGCCGGTGCCGCGGTGCTGCACAACACAGCGGCCGCGACCAAAGTCAGCAGAGTTGCTTTCATTGCAAGGTGTCCTGGTTAAAACTGACGTGACGTCTGCCGCGTGCCCACAGCAACATCCACGCCAAGGTCAGGACTACGATATGCAATGGGATTTGCTGGCGGGTGTCAGGATCGAGCCTTCATGGTTCCAGAACACTTCACGGGTCACCCGTAGTAATTGGCGGTTTGTCCGCGAAGCCCTTGCAATCACGCCTCAGCCGACACCCGTTCCGGGCGACGAAAAACTTTAGGATATGGGTCAGTGACGTCCGAGGAATCGCGAGCTTCCGAGCCGCCACGTAGCTTGCCGCCGACTCCTGCGACGTTCGGTCGCTTTGTCGCGGGGGTGATCATCGTCGCGCTTGCAGCTGCCAGCTTCGCGATCGCATTTCGTTGGACGCTTGCTGCGATCACGCACTACTACGCTGGCGCGCAAGACGTCGTCGCGTTCATGCGCGCGCTTCCGATCTGGCTACGCTTTACGTTGCCCGCGTTCGGCGGTTTGTGCGCGGGCCTGCTCGTGTATCTGAGCCAGCGGTTCGGCACGACTCAAGGCGTGAGCGACGTGATGGAAGCCGTCGTGCTCGGCAAGGTTCGGCTTTCACTGCGCGTCACGCTGTTGAAGTCGCTCGGTTCGTGGTTCGCGATCGCGTCCGGTGGATCGCTCGGGCGCGAAGGTCCACTGATCCAATTCGGCGGCGCGTTCGGGCAGTTCGTGAGCGCTCGCCTCCAGCTGTCGGCCACACATTCACGTCGCTTGATCGCCGCCGGCGCCGCTGCGGGCTTCGCTGCCGCCTACAACACTCCGTTTGCAGCAGTGCTGTTCGTGCTCGAGGTCGTGACGGGTGTCGTCGTGCTCGATGCGATCTTGCCCGCGCTGATCGCGGTCTGCATTTCCACCGCGCTCATGCGCGCGAGCGTCGGTGAAGGCGCCATCTACGGGCAGCGCGTGTTTCACTTGGAAGCGCCACTCGAGCTGCTCGCGTTCGCGGGGCTCGGGATTGCGAGTGCGCTGTCGGCGCAGGCGTTCATGCGCTTGCTCTCGTTCGGCGAGACGTTGTTTCGCCGCTCGCGGCTCGGTTTACCGTGGCGCCCTGCCCTCGGCGGTTTGATCGCGGGCGGTTGCGCGGCGTACTTGCCGGACGTCGCAGGCAACGGCTACGAGCCGCTCAACTTACTGCTCGATGGCGAGTTCACGGTCGGATTCGTCGTGCTGCTGGCGCTCGGCAAAGCGTTCGCGACGACGGCCTCGGTCTCGTCGGGAAGCCCCGGCGGCGTGTTCACACCCACGCTGCTGATCGGTGGTGCGACGGGCTTCGTGTACGCCTGGGCGTTTTCGCACGTCGCGCAGCTCGGACCGGCGGGAGGTTACGCGCTCGTCGGCATGGCGGCCGCGACCGCGGCCAGCACCCATGCGCCGCTGATGGCTGCAGTGCTGGTGTTCGAGCTCTCGGGTGACTACGCAATCGCGCTTCCGCTCGTGCTCGCAACCGCGATCGCGACACTCGTCTCGCGCCGCATGCGCCGCGAGAGCCTCTACTCGGCAGAGCTCAAGCAACGCGGCATCGCGTGGGAGCTCACGATGGACGGCCGCCGGGTGACGAAGACCTGAATCGCCCGGCGTCTCAGCGAAATACGTAGGCTGCGCCGGGTCATGGCGAAAGTGGTCGACGCCGAGCTCGATGCCGTCACGCGTTCGTGTCGCTCGGGCAGCCCTCGAGCAATTGGAGCACTGCTGCTCCTCGCGGGGCGCGCACAGTGTGCGAGCGCCGCTCCCGGCTGCAGGGACACTTCCGCGCTTTCGTGCGTGTGTCAGTGTGGACTCGTCACGCTGACGTCGATGGGTGTCGCGGGCGTGCGACTGGTCAGTCGTCGGGTTGCACGCGCGTTCCATTCGCGTAGGTGAGCGACTAACATTTTGTGCATGAACAAGCGCGTGGCTCGGACGGCTCGACGGACTGGCCGCGAGGGTTCTGTCGAACCCGAGACGGGAGAGGAGCGACGCGTTCTCGTCGTCGAAAACTCGCATGCGGTCGCGCAAGTCGTGTCGTTGTACATCACCGAGCGCTGCGGATTGCTGACCCGCGTCGCGCACACCCTCGCGCAAGCGCGCACGAGCCTCGATGCCGGTCACGCTGACCGATGGGTCGCGGCAGTCGTGAACCTGGAGCTGCCGGACGCTGCCGGCGAAGAGATCATCAGTTTGACCGTGTCTCACAACGTTCCGACGATCGTGCTCACCGGTACGTTCAACGAAGGGATGCGGCGGCGGATCTTGAAACACGACGTCGTCGACTACTGCGTGAAGGGTAAGGCGGGCACAGAAGCCCTGCTGCGTACGATCGAGCGGCTCCAGCGTGCGCCACGGCTCAAGGTCATGGTGGTGGACGACGGGGTCGCTTCGCGTGCGCGCCAAGTCGAGATGCTGAAGAGTCATCGACTTCATGTGCTCGAAGCCAAGGACGGCGAACACGCGCTCGAGCTGTATCGAGAACAGCCCGACACGATGTTGGTGATCACCGATCAGACACTTCCGAAGATCGACGGGCTCGAGCTCGTGGCGCAGCTGCGCGATCTCGCTCGGCCCGACGAGTTGGCGATTCTGGGACTGTCATCGCGGGAGTCGTCGGGGACCTCGGTGCGGTTCCTGAAAGCGGGTGCGAGCGACTTCTTGGCGAAGCCGTTCGAAAAGGAAGAGTACTTGTGTCGCGTCTGGGCGAGCCTCGAAGTGATCGAGAGCATGCGCAAGGTCAGGCAGGCCGCGTTCGTGGATGCGCTGACCGGGACGGCGAATCGGCTCGCGTTCTTCCGAGAGGTGCCGCCAATGCTCCGGATGGCGGTGCGTGAGAAGGCGAAACCCGCGGTCGCGCTCGTGTCGATCGATCAGCTGAGGCAGTTGAACGAAGTGTACGGGCATGCGGCGGGCGACGTGGTCTTGCAGCTCGCGTCGCGTGCGATCATCGAACGGCTCGGCCGGCAGTCGCTGCTCGCGCGATTCAGCGGCGAGCAGTTCTGCGCGTTCGTGAGAGACGTGCCGCCCGCCAGCTTGTCGAAGGCGTTCGAGCGCGTGTGCAGCGCGCTGGAACGAACCAGCTTCTCGTTCGAGGGGCGGAAGCTGAGTGCGACCGTGAGCTGTGGCGTGGCGGTGTGCGAGTCGGACGAGGCGCTCGACTCGCTGGTGAATAGGGCAGGGGAAGCGCTCGATCAGGCGCAAGCCGCCGGCGGTAATCGCGTCGTAGTCCAACTGTGAACTGGTTCACACGCGTGCGCGCGATGTGCCAGACGCTAAAATCGCGGCATGAACTGGCCTGTCGTCATGTGTCGTCCAGCACGGCTAGTCGAGCTGCCGTACGCAATCGTCATCGAAGAGTCCTCCGAACGCCTGTTTACAGACTTCGGAATCGTGTTTGAAATCGCGAACGATCATCCGTTCGTCGTCGACGAACGCGGGCGGTGGCGTGATGCGATCCCGCGTGGCGACCTGTGGTTGGCGTGGGTGGACGAGCTTCCAGTCGGGTTCTCCGTACTTGGCGAACGCGATGATCGTGCGTATTTGGAGCAATTAGCCGTGAGGCCCGAATATGGACGCCGCGGAATCGGGCGCACGCTGATCGAAAAAGCCTGTGAGGTTTGCCGTTCGCGCGGCGAAACGGAACTGTGGCTGACGACGTACGCCCATGTGCCTTGGAACGCACCGCTCTACGAAAAGGCGGGGTTTTCGCCGGTATTCGAGGACGCGTGTGCGCCGCAGATTCGCGCGACCTTGGCGGCGCAACGCGAGGTGTTGCCCGCTCCGGAGCAGCGCGTCGCGATGCGGCGAATGCTTTGATGTTAGTCCTGCAGCATTCACCGTGACGTGAGGCTAGTTGAGTTGGCGTGAGGCGCGAAGCATCGTCGTGGCAATGCTGTTAGTTCGTCGCACGCCGAACAGTGGAAACACACGTTGAATCGTCAGTGGCCGCGTTGGGCATGCGATTGAGCAATGTGGCTTCTGGCAGGCGCACACATGTTTAGTTATGTAATTGAACGGCTAGCATGGGCCGGCCCGTGTGGATCACCGGCCCATTAGTACGCGGGGGCCGCGCGTGACGTTGATAAGTACACAGTGGCAGTCGATCGTCCGGTTGGATACGCAGCCGGTTCTTCGGAACTTGTTGGTGACTCAGGGCTACCACGAGCTCTCGCGCGGCTTCGCGCGCATGCTCGGCCCTGAGAACGTGACGTGGTTCAGTTTCGCGTCGTGGTCTTCGAAGACGGTCGGCAGGTTTCTGCAAAGTGCGCCGTTCGAAGCTCCGTTCGTGGCTGCACTGCACGATACGCGGCGCTTTCTCGCGAAGGGAAACACCGAAGTGTTTCGCGAGCTCGCGCCGGTGTTCGCAGAGTTCCTCGACGTGTTCGACGCAGATCGCGCGCCGGATCCAGCGAAACTCGAGCGCTTTTTGTCGACGCTGCAGAGCGGCTCGAGCGCGCCCGATCAGATCGCGTCCGATCCGAAGACGCACGAGCTCAGGTTGGTCGCGCGCGGCGGCCAAGCTCTGTTGGGTGAAGCCGTGCGTCACTACTACCACGCGAAGTTCGAGCCTGACGCAAAGCGCAAAGCCGAACGCATTCTGCTCGCGAACGCGCATATCGGCGTGCACGAACAAACACGCTTGCAAACCTACATTCGCGGAGCGCTCGATGCGCCGGTTCGCACGCTATTTACGGGTGCGGCGCAGCTCGCGACTACGAATCGCGTCGGGTATCGGCTGTTTGGTCCGGTCGCTTCGGATGGACCAGCGATTCGCGAGCAGCAGCAGCGGCGCGCGGCGATGCTGCGGAGTGCGAACTGGGCATCACTCCACGCGCACACGTTGTTTAGGCGCTTTGCAACTGACAAACTTCTGACACTCAAGCTCCCGGACAGCAGTGTGAGGTTGGGTCGGGATCTGCGACCGGCGCCGGGCCATCCGTTGTTTCCGCGTGTGCTCGAGCGCATCGAGCATCCGGAGCTCGGATCGCTGTTTGCGCGATACGTGCCGGCGCGCGCGCGGACCGCGGCGGAAGATTGGGCTTCGCTCGAGCAGCGCATGCGCTTCATTCTCGAGCTGTTTCGGTCGCGCCAGCGGAACCAGCGCTTGCTCGAGCCGACGTTCAGCGAGCTACAAGTGACGGCGATGAAGAGCGGCAGCGTTCCGCCCGGGCCGCTGACCTGAGCCGCTGACCTGAGCCGCGCTAGCCCGCTCGCCTAGCGTTCCCGTGGCGGCTGCGCGACCTTTCGCAAGAGCGTCATCAACGTCTTACGTTCGTCTCGCGTCAGGTTTCGCACGATGCGTTTTTCGTGCTTCGTGACGTGTTGCATCATCGTTCGCAACACACGGCCACCGTTCTCCGTGAGCGCGAGCGCGTTTTCGCGCCGATCCCGCGTCGAGCGTTCGCGCCGGACTAGGTCGCGGTCGGCGAGCCGATGAAGCGTCACTGCGAGCGTCGACTTTTCGATGCCCAGGCTTTCGCAGAGCCGCTGTTGCGTCAGCCCTGGGTTGTTCTTGATGAACACCAGAATCGCGAGTTGCCCTGGCGTGATCCCGTCGATTGGGGCATCGCGAGCGAAGTCCCAATAGGTCCGAAGTTGAGCGCGGCGAATCTGAAAGCCGAGCAGCTCGTGCAGGGTGCCATAGTCGAGTTGGAACGAAGTTTCAGCGGCGAGAGGCTGCGGCATGTGTGGCCGGCAGTATGCCGCAGTTGGGACCGAGCGAAAGGAAGAGCGAACATCCGGGCCGACGAGCCGACTGCGGCGCCAACCGGCACGGCAATGCGGGTTTGCGCGGTGGCGTGTGATGACACGGCCGTACCCCAGCAGGGGACGTCGAATCAGGCTTTGCGGAGCATCGCCACGGGCGTCTTGCTCAAGCCGCCGGCTTTGCCGAACTCCGTCAACGGCAGATCCATCGCCTGCAGCAACGTCAGCAGCACGTCGCTCGCGTTACCCTTGTTGCCCTTGATGTGAATGCCCGGGTGGACCAGCGCGCCCCCACCACCGCCGGCGATGATGATCGGATAGTTGTTGATCGAGTGCGGTTGGCCCTCGGTCACGTCCGAGCTCGCGAGGATCACGCAGTTGTCCAACAGGTTGCCGGTGCCTTCGGGCACCGCCTTCAACGCCTCGAGCAACGCTGCGAACCGCTGCAGAATGAACACCGAGATCTGCTGGACCTGCGGCTGATCGCCACCCTCATCGTGACTCAACGTGTGATGGTTGGTGCTGATGCTGAGCTCGGGATAGCTCGTTCCACCGACTGACCCGCTGAACATGTACGAGAACACGCGCGTCTGATCGCACGCGAGTGAGAGCGCAACCAAGTTCGCCATCGTCGCGTTCGTCATCGACAGCTTGCTGTCACCCGCAGTGTCGGTCGGCATTGCCGGCGCACTGCACGAGGTCGGCGGCGGCGGCGCTTGTTCGACCGAACTGATCTGATTTTCGAGCGCGCGAATGCTCTCGAAGTGCTGATCCAACCGCGTTTGATCGCTCTTGCCGAGCCGCTTGCGCAGATCGGTCGCGTCGTCGCGCACGGCCGAGAGTACGCTCTTCCGCAACGCCAGCTTCGGATCGATCGCCGCAGTCCCGCTGTTCGGCGCGGTAAACCCGGTCCCGAACACGCGCGTGTAGAGCGCTTTCGGCGAGTACTCGGGCGGGTTCGGATTGTCCGGCCCGTTGTGCGACAAATAGCGAAGCGTCGTGCCTTCGCCCGTCGTGACACTCTTCGAGATGCCAACCTCGAGCGACTTGAACCGCGTCGCCATGCCGACGCTCGACGCGACGACCTGATCGATCGACGGCGCGCTGAACGTCGACGCGTACGGCGCACCTTTCGGATCTTGTGAGACCATCGGAGCGCCGGACAAAATCCCGACGCAGCCCGCGTGATGGCCGCGCTCGTTGCCGGTCTTGATGTCGTAACCGGACACGATCGACACGTAGTCCTTCACGTTCATCAGCGGTGCGAGCGACTCCGTCAGCGTGTACGCCCCGACCGCCGACGGCAGGTACTTCGCCATCCGTAGGCCGTTGCCCCAGAAGAACACGCCAAAGCGCTTCGGCAGCGGCGTACCGTCCGCCAATGCTTTGCCGCTCGTGTCGAGCATGCATTCGAGCACGGGCAATCCGACGCTGATAGCGCCGCCGTATGCCAGGCCGCGCAAAACTGCACGGCGGCCGACCCTGAGCTTCATGGGGACTCCTTGGCCGCGTAGCGAAAGCCTTCGCTCAGCACGACTTGATTTACGAGTCCGCGAAAGTCGTGGCCCGAGCTCTCGAACTGAGCGACGAGCTGATCGATCTGCGGCGCCTCGCCATCGGTTTCCACGTGCGCGGTTGCGTAACGATACAGCTGGCGTGCGATACACGCAGCCACCCGTGGATCATCACGCAGCAGCTGCGAGAGCTCGACTGCGCCGTCGAACTCTTCGCCATCGAGGTTGCCCGTCGTATCGAGCGCGTGCCCTTTGTCATCCGCGCGCCAGCGACCGATCGCATCGAAGTGTTCGAGTGGCAAGCCGAGCGGGTCCATTTGCAAGTGACACGACGAACACGACACGTCGGTCGCGTGGGCCTTCAAGCGATCGCGCATCGTCGGTGCGTTCGGGTCCGGCTCACCGAGCACTGGAACCACGTTCGGCGGCGGCGCCGGAATGCTCTGACACAACACGCGTTCGCGGATGTACTTGCCGCGCAACGTGGGCGACGTCTCGTTCGAGTGCGCGTTCAGCGCGAGAAACGCCGGCTTGCCGAGCAGGCCGATGCGATTCGCCGAGTCCGGAAGCTCGACCTTCGTGAGCGTCGTTCCGTTCATCGGCACGCCGTAGATCTGCGCGAGTGCCGGGGTCACGAACGCAGTCTTCGTGTCGAAGAGCCCGAGGAAGTCCTGCCCGGTCTGCGTGTACTGCCCGAGTGTGCGCAGCACGTCGTCTCGCAGCGCGTTACGCAGGTTGTCGTCCAGACCTTTGTAGACGGTGTCGGCTTTCGACAAGTTCGCGAGCTCGGCCAAGCCGAGGCGCTCGGCATTGAAGTTGTCGAGTGCGGCCTCTGCCCGTGCGTCGCCGATCAAGCGCGTGCTCTCGCGCATCAGGCCGGCGCTCGTCGTGAGCTCGCCGCGCTGAGCTGCATCGAGGAGCGTCGAATCGGGCGTCGTGTTCCACAACGTGTACGACAAGCGCGATGCGAGCTCGTAGTCGGTGTAGCGCAAGCGTTTTGCGTCGGCAGGATCAGTTTCGCCAAGCTCGACGCGGAACAAGAAGTTCGGCGACTGAAGCAATCCGGCGACTGCAAACTCCAAACCCGCGTGAAAATCTTTGAGGCTGGTTTGGGCGTTCTCTGCGACGCCGACGAAGCGGGTGCTCTCTGCAGCCGTGAGCGGCCGCCGGAATGCGCGAGCGCCGAGCTTCTCGACGAACTGTTTCGTGCACGCGGTATCGGTCACGGCCTTCGGCGTGCAGCCGACGAACGTCGCGCGGCGTGCGGGCGCGAGCGCTTGCGTGGCGGCTTCGTAGGCGGCGAGCTCGAACTTCTCGGCACCGGCAGGTGAGATCGTCGCGCGTGCGGCGCCGATCGCGTAGAAGCCGTTCTGGGCCGTGTCGGGCTCGAGTTCGGTCGTACGCGTGACCTTGACCCCGAGCAGGTCGTTCACGCTGTTTTCATATTGATCGACCGTCAGCCGGCGTAGCGTTGCCGGCGCAGGCTCGAACACGGCCGGATCCTCGGCCGTGCCCGGACCGGTGCCGGGAGAGCCCGAGCCGGAGCTCGGATTATTGCCGCTGGGAGCTGCAGTCGAACCCACTCCGTTCGGCGACCTGGGGCCGAGCCCATCTACGTTGCCGTTGGGGCTGCCGTTGGGGCCGCCGTAGGACGGCCCGCCGAGCTGCGGGTCACCGATGGCGCCGCCGCTACAAGCTGCAATCAGGGCGCCCGCTGCACTCAAGACGCACCTCAGCCAGTACCGCTTTCGCATTACAGGTACGTGCCAGTTGGCGGGCCGGCAGGTTCAGGAAGTTAATTCGAAGATTCCCTGATCGTATCGCGGACTTACACCCACTTACGCACTCCGAATTCTTCAATCAAAGGCCGAAAAAATCAGGCCAGTCGCACGCGATCCGGCTCGTAATCGAGGTGCCCGGCCAGGTCCCAGTCCGCGTGGTTCGTGACTTGGCCGCCTTCGCGCACGCGCGCGAGGCTTTCGATGTCGAGGTCGGCATACACCCAGCCCGGCGCGTCGAGCGTGCCTTGCGCGATCACGCCGTCGCTCGCGAATCCGTAGTCGACTGGGCCGAACACGGCCGCGCTACCGTGGTTGTGATCGAGCGCGAGCGACCACGGCGCATCGCCCACCGTCGGCGCTTGCACGACGAAACATTGGTTCTCGAGCGCGCGCGCACGACACGACAGCGCGACGCGGTGATAGCCCGCGAGCGTATCGGTGCAGCTCGGCACGAGGATGATCGATGCACCGCGGGCGACTTGTCTCCGCACGATCAACGGGAACTCAGCGTCGTAGCAAATGGCGACACCGATCACGCCGAGCTCGGTTTCGATCACCGGGCCACCCGCTCCGGGTGAAATGCCCCAGTCTTCGCGTTCGAAGCGCGTCATTTGCCGCTTGTCGATCACGTCCGAGCCGCCCCTCGGAGCGTGAAGGCGCGCGCGATTGTGGAACGTCTCGGCCCCGATCTCTGCGCGCTCGGGAAAACTGGGCGCGAGAATGTACACAGCGTGCTCGCGCGCGAGCTCGGCGTACAACGCTGTGAGCGCAGCCGATAGCGGCTGAAGCGCGCGCAGCTCACGGCGGAGCTCGCCGCGCTCAGCTGCGGGAAGTGTCGATGTGAGCTCGACGCTCGCGTACTCGGGGAACACCAGCAGGCGTGCGCCTCGCTCGGTTGCAGCGCGCACGAGTTCGGCTTGCTTCGTTGCAAATGCCGGGAAATCGGGCAGTTCTTCGACTGGATACGCGCACGCTGCGACCCTCACGTTCACGACTTCAGCTCCTTCACCCAAAACATCATCGACTTGGGCGACTCAGTTTGCTCGTCTAGGTCTCGCCATTCGAGCGTGCTCAGAATGTCGGGCCGTGGCGTGAAGCCGCGCTTACGCCAGAACGCATCGTGCGGAACGTAGTCCGCGGGTTTCCGCGCGTGATCCTCCGGACGCTGAACGGCACAGAACGCGGCGAACCGAAAGTCGTGTGTGCGGGCGGCGGCTTCGCGCGCATCGAAGAATGCGTGGCCGATCCCGCGGCCGCGATACTCGCGGCGCAGCACTGACTCGCCGAAGTAGTAGACCTGCTCGGGATCGAAGCCGGCAGCGGCGAGTTGAGGTGCGAGACCATCCGCGTGATCACAGAGGGGAAGGGCAGTTGCGGCGCCCACGACTCGATCGCGATCGAACGCAAGTGCGACGACGCTGCGCGGAGAGTCGGCGTACACGCGGAGATATCGCTGCTCGTACTCGGCCGTGCCGTCGTACAGGTATGGATACTCGCGGAACACTTCGATCCGCAGCGCTGCGAGCGTATCGAAGTACGGCTCGATCGCTGCGCCGTTCAGCACTTCGACGCGCCCGCCGCTCGGAGCTGCAGCGGTCACGGCGCTTGCCCCACTTGGGCCAGCCAATCCGGCAAGTTGTAATAGGTCGTGACGCGCCGAATGAGACCTGACCCGACCTCGAAAAACGCGCCTGCCGGCAGCTTGTAGGTCTGCCCGTTTGCGGGCGGAAGGCCTGGATCCGCGCGCAAGTACGCCCCCATTACGAGAAACTCGGCGGCGAACCGGTGCCCGCTCGAATCGGCCATCACGATCAGGTCCTGAATCTGCTCGCGGTATGCCTCGTCCATCCGCTGGATGAACTTCTGGAATTGAGGTTTGCCGATCTCGCGCGCGCCCTGGTTGATGTCGTGGACGACGCCGTCCGACACCAGCGCGAGCATGCCGGCGTAGTCGCGGCGATTGAACGCGTCGTAGTAGGACCGGATCAGCGAGGTGGTCATGCGGCCGAAGGTAGCGCAGCAAATCGGTGCGCGCAGCAGGGCCGGTTCAGTTCACTCTTCCGACGCTGCCTGCCCCCGCGCTTCGATCACTTTGCGCTCGTTTTCTGCGCGGACGGTCCACGGACCTTCCGGCTTCGCCAGCGCGCTCCGGCACACTTCGTTCACGGGGCACTGCTCGCAGCGCGGTTTCTTCGCGAGGCAGACGTAACGTCCGTGCAACACGAAACGATGGCCCATGTCGATCCAACTCGATTGGGGCCACAGATCGCACAGATCGAGTTCGACTTTGATCGGGTCTTCCTCGTCCGTTAGGTCCAGGCGCCGGGCGACGCGCCCTGCGTGCGTGTCGATTGTAATGCCGCTCGCGACTCGATACGCGCTTCCGAGCACTACGTTGCCGGTCTTGCGCGCGACGCCGGGCAGAGTTGTGATCTCTTCCATCGTCCGTGGGACTTCGCCGCCGAACGCTTCCACGATGCGTTGGCTCGCGGCGCGGATCGCCTTCGATTTGTTTCGAAAAAAACCGGTGGGTTTGATCTCTGCTTCGAGCTCGGCTTGATCCGCGGCGGCGAGGGCAGCTGGCGTCGGATAGTGCTCGAACAGTGCGGGCGTGACGCGATTGACTGTTCGGTCCGTGCTTTGCGCGCTCAAGATCGTCGCGACGAGCAGTTCGTATGCGTTTCGATGATCGAGCTCGGTTCGCGGCTCGGGAAGCATCGACTCCAGACGCTTGCGGATCTCTTCGGCGAGCCTCTTCTTCGTGGCGGAC
>DASRXR010001081.1:0-6339 GCA_035687405.1 Polyangiales bacterium | reverse complement strand
GAGGAACACCCAACGCCAACTCGAGTGCTCGGCGATCAGGCCGGCGAGCCCGGGACCGACGAGACCCGGGATCACCCACGCGCTCGAGAGCGTTGCCAGCATGCGAGGTTGCAAGTCGACGGTATAGACTTGCGCGATCGACGCGTACGCGACGGTGTAGAGCAAGCCCGCGCCGAAGCCCTGCAGGATGCGGCCCGCGACGATGACCAGCATCTCCGGTGCGAACCCGCTCACGACGAGACCGCCGCAGAACAGGACGATGCCGGCGCTGAACAACCGATCGAGGCCGAGCCGATCGCTCTCGCCGCCCACGCTGATGCCGACGATGTTCGCGAGTTGAAAGGCGCTGAACGTCCAGCCGTAATACGCGAGGCCCCCGAGCTCGCGAAGCGTGATCGGCAGGATGGTAGCGACTGCGAGTGCCTCGAAGGCGCCGGCGACTACGACCAGTGTGAGGCCGAGCGTCAGTCCGCGCAGCGGTGGTTGCCAGATGCTCGAGCCAGAAGGTTTCGTTGCGTCGCTTTCGAGCGATAAATCCCGTTCATTCGTCACGCGCCGGAGTCTGGCTCAAAGCCAGTGGTTCACCAACAACTGCCGAGCTATGATCGAGAAGCATGTTGCCGCGTCGTTATTTTGCAGCGTGTTTCGTCGGGCTGATCGCAGCGGGGTTTTTCATGCGCGCGCACGATGCTGCGGCGGAGCCAGGCCGCGTCGACTCGCACGGTCAGGCGGGGCAAACTCGGCGTGTGGAGTCGCAAGGTTCCGAGAGCGTGATCGGCAAGCCCGCCCAGCCCTGGCATGCGGAGCACTGGACCCACTCGGCACCGCTCGAGCTCTCGCAGTTGCGCGGTCGCGTCGTGCTCGTGCGTTGGTGGACGGCGCCGGATTGTCCGTTTTGTTCGGCGACCGCGCCGTCGCTCAACTCGTTTCACGAGCGGTATGCCGCGCGCGGGCTCAGTGTGGTCGGGTTCTATCACCACAAAGCAGACGGCCCGTTGAACGCTGCCGACGTCGAACGTTACGCGCAGATGTTCAAGTTTCAGTTCCCGGTCGCGATCGATCCAGACTGGCAGACACTGCGCGCGTGGTGGCTCGATGGCGGCAAGCGTTCGTTCACGAGCGTGAGCTTTTTGATCGACCGGCGCGGCGTGATTCGCCACGTGCATCCCGGTGGGCAATACGTGAAGGGGGATGCGGAGTACGCGAAGATGGAGGCGCAAATCGAGCGGCTTCTCGCGGAAGCGCCGTAACCCCGACTAGTGCTCTAGCGCGCGAACCGCATCGCGTACGTCGGGTGGTTCGCAAACCACGCTAGCTCGCGCTCCAAGCCTGCGATGAGCGGTCGACGCGCCTCGAGCCAGCGTTCGCAAAACGCGCTCAACTCCGGCATCGAGGCTTCGCGCGCTGCCGGCTCCAGCAACTGGACTAGGTCGACGCCATGTCGCACGCCCAGCATCGTGCCGCGATACGAACGCTCGGTTCGAATCAGCCGATCGAAGACTTTGTCGCGCGCTTGCGAAAAAAACGCGCCCACGGCCATGCCGCCCGGGCTTTTCGGCAGGTCGTGCGCTTCCGCGACGCGCGGGAGCTCCTTCAAGAATTGCTCCGCCTGCTCCGCAATTTTCAGGAGCACGCGCGCCGGAGGTGCCTCACCGAGCCGTTCTGCCTCACGCCTGCAGTGCAGGACCGCGGAGGTCTCCGTCTGAAAGAACTCTCGCATCATGCTCTTGAGCAGCGTCAGGAGCACGCGCTCGCTCTTGGTGTCGGCGGTGTTGTTCACGATCTGAGTCCTTCGCAAGAAGCGCGCCGACGAAGGTCAGCTGACCCTACACAGCCAACCTGGGCGCCCAATCGCGCGTCGCGCCTCACAACCTGCCGATGTGCCGCTCAATCTATGAGCGTTCGTTTTTGGCACCTTCACGTCGGAGTCGCGCAGCTTGATGTGCACGCGTCGTTCGCAAGACGATGGCGCAAGTGCGGCACGACAACCTGCTCGCCGAGGCTGAGCGCGTCGCGGATCAGCGACGACCGAGCTTCGAGGTCATCTCGGCTTCCGATGGCCTCGGTATCGCTGAAGTCGGATCGGTCTGTCTCGTGGTCTGGCGTAGCGCAGTCGTGCGCGAGAGGTTCTTGCGCCAGCGAGCTGCACTCACTGATTTCACCACCCGCCATCGCAGCCGCGCTGGGTTCGTGACGGTGATCGAGCCGGACGCACCGCCTCCGGAAGATGCGATCCGCAAAGCTTCGATCGAGATGATCGCGACGTTGAGTGGACAGCTGGCTTGCGTCGCATGCGTGATCGAAGGCGACGGGTTTCGAGCTGCCGCGACGCGCAGTGTGTTATCGGGAATGGCGCTGTTATTGCCGAAACTGAGGACCGAAGTGAAGTATCTCGCGACTGTCGCAGCTGCGGGCACGTGGGTCTCGACGCGATGCGACGGCGTAACCAGCGCGGCGTTATGCCAGGCGCACGACCAGCTGCGCGAGCGCCTGACAACGCGTTGACAGTTCAGAAGACCCGCACGCCGACCGTGAAGCCGGGCCACATCTGGACGAGCTCCTTCGCGCTCCCCTTCGTGAGGGTCGTGCCTCCGAGGAGCGACGGATCGGGAATGAGATTGTCTGCCCTGTCGGCGACCGAAACGTTGAGCGCCGGACTGACGAAAAACGCAAACTCGGGCGTGAACCGATATGCGATCGGCACGCGCAACGAGCCTACGAACGCGTAGTCGACTTCGTTCTGATCGCCGTCGTGCAGGAGCAGCCAGTAACCGAGCACATCGAGATCGACCATCCACCGGCGCGTCTGCACGAGGCGGCCACCGATGCCGTATACGGGCGCAAACACGGCCTTGCCTGCGCGCCGTGTGACACCGAGACCGTAGATGTTGTGGAGATAGCGGCCACCGTGGTCGATGCCGACCGCAAACACGCCGAAGTCGGTGCCCCAGACATCGAGGTGCGTCTGCCCTTTCCACAGCACGTTGACGAGGCCGATCGCAGCATCCGCATTTTCCGCGGTATTGACCAAGCCGATCATCGCACCGCGAACCGGACCGGCACTGACGTTGGCGAGGCCGAGCTGCAATCCGGACGTCTTGCCTCCGCTGATGTTTGCGAGGCCGAGTTGCGCGCCGCTCGCGCCTGACACTGCGACGTTGGCGAGACCGGCTTGAACGCCCGTGAGCGTGTCACCGGCGATGTTCGCGAGGCCGAATTGCACGCCTTGGACGCTGGTAGCGGCGAGGTTGCCGAGACCAAACTGCGCGCCAGTGAGTGAGTCGCCGCCGACGTTCACGAGGCCGAACTGCGCGCCGGTGACAGCGCCGCCTGCGATCTCGACTAAGCCGTACTGGGCGCCTTGCATCGTCCCGAGCGCGCCGGCGACGAGACCAAACTGCGCTCCATCGACGCGACCATTCGCCCAGTTGACCATGCCGAGCTGCACGCCCTGCACCGGGCCGTTCACGAGGTTTGCCGCGCCCGAGATTTGAAGGCCACACACCGAGTGATCATCGAGGTTGAGAAAGCCACCGAGCTCGAAGCCTCGAACTGCCCCGGTCACGCCGCCGAACAAGTTGAAGGAGAACTTGCGCTCCACGTCGGTCTTGTCGTGACTCGACATACCGATGTACGGCAACACGTCGAGGCCGACACTGACCTTGCGGAGGCTGTTCGAATCGCAGCCTTTCGGAAGTGGGGGTGGTGGGGGCGGCTCAGGCTTGGCGACTGCAGCGGGTGGCTGCGCGGGCGCCGGCTGGCCCTTACGAAGCGCATCGCGCAAATCCGCCGCCTCGTCGCGCATCAGGTTTGCCGCGACGAGCGCCAGCGTTTCGCCCGCATGCGTGCCGGAGCTCGACACGTCGACCGTGCGCTCGATCGTCGAGCCGTCTGCGCGGACGAACGTGAGATTGACGGCGGCTTGCGATGTCGCGCTGATCGCGAGGTGCGTGCTCCCGGTGGCACTCGCCCCGTCCACGAGCTTCACCGGCAGCGCGAGCTCGTGCTCGATCGCGGCGCGAAGCGCCTCGGCGCTCATTCCGGCAGTCGAGGTGTCGCACGTCAGCGGGAGCGACTCGGATTGTGCGGCGACGCGCGACGCGCCTGTGAGCTCGAATATTGCTGCTGCAATCAGTGCAACGACGGCACAGCCACCCAGGAATGAACGAAGCTGATCAACTCTCATGTGCGTGCGTGCCCGAACGAACCAGAACCGTTCATCTACACGAGTCGCACGGACTCATCATTTCGACGCGTGATCGATCGCGTCGATCAGTGATTTCGCTTCGGTGCGCCGATAGCTACCGTATTCGCCCTCGGCAAACGGCGTCAGTGCGCGCTTCGCTTCCGCTTCGCGGCCTAGGCGAATCAAACACAGGGCGCGGTTGTATTTCGCTTCCGGCGCCAGCGCGCCTTTTCCTGCGATGCGCAAGTAGTCGTCCCACGCCGAAAGCGCTCGTGGGTCTCGCGTGAGATGCAGGCGTTGCGCTCGACGGAACAGCGCAAGCTCTGCGGATTCTGGCGCGGGCGCTGTAATCGTAGTTGGGGTTGGACTTGGCTCGACTGCGACGACAGGAGGCGGCATGGGCTCCGGCTCGGGCGCCGGCTTCAGACGCGGTGCGGGCTTCGGCCTATGCGCAGTGGTCGCGCGCTTTTTTACCGGAGCTGGGGCCGGAGTTGTCTTCGGGACGGCTGGCACTGCAGGTGCTTCCAGAGCCGCCGCACCCGCAGCAGATGGCTGCAGACCCGGCTCGACCGCGGCGGGCATCGACGCGCGCTTCTTCTTTTGCGGCGCGGCATTCGACTGCTGACTGCTCTCGGGCGCAATCGCGCGTTTGATCTCCGGCCAATACTGCGCGACTCGCGCGAGGGCGGTGCTGGCTGCGAGCGCAGCGACGAGCGCGACGATCCAACGCAGCAGCCCACCGCGGCGCGGCGCGTAACGCTTCTCCGCACCTTCGATGACACGCGCTCGCGTCAATCCGGAGCGCGGTTGCGGCTCCGAAGTCGTTTCGCGCAACGCGCGCGTTGCTTGCTCGAGTAGATCGCTCATCGCACGCCCTCGCGTTCGAGCGCAGTGCGCAGTTTCTGCCGAGCGTGATGCAGGCGAGTCCGGACCGTGGCCTCCGGAATACCGAGAATCTGAGCTACTTCAGGCGACGACCGGTCTTCCACTTCGCTGAGCACGAAGGTGGTTCGGTGGTCGAACGACAATGTCTCGAGTGCCCGCATCAACAACTTCGCAAGCCTCCGCTGTTCAGACTCGTCTTCCTGAGATCGCTGCTTCGGTTCAGGCTCCCGCCCAAACCGCGCGAGCGCAAACCGGCGCCGCGTTCGTGAGCGCACGTGATGGCGCGCGTGATTGATCGCCACGCCGATGATGAACGTGCGCAGCGTGCCGTCGCCGTTCCAGCGCTGAAGCGCTTTGGGTAACGTCAGAAACGTATCGTGGACGAGATCTTCGGCCGCATCCTCGCCGAGCAAGCGCCGGGCGAACATGCGCACGGCGTGGTGATGCTCGTCGTAAATTTTGGCGAGCCCAGTCATGTCGCCTTCGCGTAGCGACAAAACCGCAGCCGAAGTTTCCGTATACGATGGCCGGTCGAGTGGGGGCGCCATCATGTCGCCAAAGCTATCCAAGATGGGCCTCCCTTGCACTGTTCCGTGCCCGGACCAGACCCGACTGTTCACGTGGAGCTCCATCTTTTTTGAGTTTCTGTGAGTCAGCGGGGGCAACCTGGCCGTTCTCCCGGTAATTATTGGCTTTGCCGGACCCGGACCTGCCGCGTGATCCAGCCTACGCCGCCCCGATCATCCCTCACGACGAACCACAACTGCGCGAGGTCTTGCCCGTCGCGGCGCTGCGCCGCCCAGTGGTTGTCGGGCTCAGCGGAGATTCGAACTGGCCGCTCGAACACGCCTTGGCTCGCGTAAAACTGCACGACCTGTTGCTCCGAGAACCTCGTCCCGTTCTCGTCGACGCCCTCCTCGGGCTCCGTCGACGCGATCCGAATCGCGTGCCGAAGCCCAGCGCTGCAGTCGTCGATGTCATCGGTCGTCGCATTCGGGCACGCGCGCGCTTCCTGCACCTGGTCTTCCGGCCAGTCGTCGCCGTCCCAAGTCACGCGCGTGATCTCAGGATTTGCATTGCGGTCTTCGGCGCGCACGAAGATGCGCTTCACGCCGACCTCGAACGCTTCGATCGGTAGACGTGTTCCCGCTGGATCGCGGCATACGATCGGTACGCCGGAAGTCTCGCCGCTCTCGATCTCACCCGGGCACGCGACGACCGCCGCACCGACGAGCGCGCTCGGCTTCGCGCTTTCGGGCAAGCCCTCG
>DASRXR010001080.1:0-18750 GCA_035687405.1 Polyangiales bacterium | reverse complement strand
GTCTGATTGTTGCCGTTGGCGATGCCGGTGCAGGTCGTGTTCGTGCCGCAGCACTGACTCAACTGCGCGCAGTTCACGACGTTACCGGTCGTGAGCGTGTTCACGAGGTTGTCGCGCTCGTCGATCATCGTGCCCGTCGTGTCGAGCAGGAAGTACACGTCGGCGTTGTTCAGCTTGAAGCTGACGTTGATCGCGTTAGTACCTGTCTCACCGACATCGAGCTGATGAAAGATCGTTTGATTGGCAGTCGTCGAGAACGGCTTGCCCTCGAGGTTGTCGACCGCGTTCGGAATGCCGTCGCAGTCCACGTCCGGACCGGTGCCGAGAATGCAGTTCGGAACCGGACCGGTGATCGTGCCGGACGGACAAAACGTCGCGAGCTCGGTCGTGCAGCGCGCATCCATCGCGAGCGCGGCCGTCGCCTCACACGCGGTCCTCACTGGACCCGAGAGCGTCTCGCAGCAAGCCGCGAGACCGATGCAACCGGTGCCCAAGATCGGGCCGCCGCCATCAGCGACACCGCCGTCACCCGAACCGGGCAAGAGCGTGATACCGCCACCGGGCCCGAACGTGACGGTGCCACCCGCGACGCCACCTTCAGTCAGCAAGTCGTCGATGACTTTGAAACACTTGAGATCGCAGCCGTTGCAGGTCTCGCGGCCGGCATTCGGCACGATGATCTGCTGCGACTGCGCCTTCGTATCGAGCACGTATTCGTGCACCGATTCGCAGCCGCTCCACACACCGGCACGACAGCTGCGCGTACCCTCGTAACACTGCAGCTTTCCTTCGCCGAGATCCTGCTCCGGCAAGAAGCACGACTCGAACGCACCTTCGTCGGCGCACGGACAACCGCGCTCGGGCCGATTGCAGGTCCGGCACTCGTGCGTGACCTTCGCATCGCGGTCGTCGCAGTCGGGACCTCGCTCGCAACCGAAGCCGAATCCATCGTGGTCGGAGTCTTCGCAGCTCGTGGGCGTCTCGCCGCCGCCTGGATTGCCACCCGCATTGTTGGTGCAGGCACCCATCGTCAGCGCGATGGCGAAAAGCCACGCACCCGCAGTAAAGCGACTCATTCGACTCCCCGCGTGATCCGGCAAAGGCTAGCCTGAAATATTCCCATAAAGACGTAAAATCTCAATGTATGTGGATTTCCACGTTGCAGGACACGCCTAGGACGCTCCGCGCCCTTCCGCCGCAAGACCAAGAGCTGACATTTGCAACGCGTGTACCGAGCACGCGCGCACGGATTCCTCAGCCAGTTCGTGTCATGCGTCTCACGCGCACATGCATTCGTTGCGAGCGCACGCAACTAGTTGCGCGAACGCACTACGCACGGCGTTGGTGTCGTTGCAGCGAGAACGGCGCACTTCGTTTACTGCGCGTGCAGCAGGCGCAGGGCGCGCAACGTGGGGCACTGCGCCGAGACAGCGATACCTGCCTGCACGCTATACTGCACTGCCCACATCAGTTCGCGCTGGCGCGAGCGTGAAGCGAATGTGTTACACCGCACCTTCACCAGACAAGCTCAAGGAGCACACATGGCGGACCCGACTTTCCCCGAGATCGACGTGCCCGGACAGGGCCGACTCTTCGCGCGGCTCGATACGACCCAGGGCGTGATCGTCGTTGAACTCGAAGAGAAGCGTGCACCGAAGACCGTGGCGAACTTCGTCGGACTCGCGACCGGCAAGATGACTTGGATCGATCCGACGACAAAGGCGCGGACGAATACACCGATGTATGACGGCGTGTGTTTTCACCGCGTGATCCCCGGCTTCATGATTCAGGTCGGCGATCCGCAGAGTCGCTACACCGAGATGAAAGCGGAATGGGGTCGGGGCGGCCCGGGCTATCGCTTCGGCGACGAGATCCATCCGGAGCTCAAGCACACGGGGCCCGGCATGTTGTCGATGGCGAACGCCGGACCGAACACGAACGGTTCGCAGTTCTTCATCACCGAAGGGCCGACGCCGCACTTGAACGGCAAGCACTCGGTGTTCGGGCAAGTGGTCGTCGGACAGGACGTCGTGAAGAAGCTCGCAAACGTTCGCAAAAACGACCGCGACCTTCCGGTCGAAGATCAGAAGATCAACAAGGTCGAGCTGTTCCGGAGTGAGTCCACGCCCACCGCGTGATCGCGATCGCGCCGCGTGCCGGAGTTGCGAGTCAGGGAGTCAGCGAATCAGCGATGAGCTTGATCACGCTCACGACCGACTTCGGCACGCGCGATCCGTACGTGGCGCAGCTCAAAGCGGCGCTGTACCGGCGGGGGCCGAGCGGCCTGCAGGTCGTCGACCTCAGCCACGACTTGCCGGCGCAGAACGTCCTCGAAGCGGCGCGGTTCGTCGCAGACGCGCTCCCGCAGTTTCCCGCGGGTACGATCCACCTCGTGATCGTCGACCCGGGAGTCGGCAGCGCACGGCGGCCGCTCGCAATTCGCGCGGGTGAGCAGCTCTGCGTCGGGCCCGACAACGGCGTTCTGTCGCTTCTGTACGACGCAGAGCTCGAGGCCGTGACGATCGAGCCGGAGCGTCTCGGCATCACGCAGCTGTCGGCGACATTTCACGGTCGCGATTTGTTCGCGCCCGCGGCGGCGTTTCTTGCGAGCGGCAGCACACTCGAGAGCCTCGGCAAACCGCTCGATCCTCGCACGGCCGATCTGGTGCGAGTGGTGTTTCCAGAGCCCGCGCGCGACGCGGCTGGCTTCGTCGGCGAGGTGATCCACATCGATCGCTTCGGCAACCTGATCACCAGCTTGCGAAGCGCCGAGCTCCACACGCTCGCGCGCGACGACGCTGCCGACGCGTTCGCGCTCACACTGCGCGGCAAGTCCAGCCGCATCGTGGGCCACTACGCCGAAGTGCCCGAAGGGTGTTTGCTCGGGGTTCTCGGCTCGTCTGATCGGCTCGAGATCGCAGTCCGCAACGGCAACGCCGCCGAGCACACCGGTGCACGGATTGGGGACCGAGTGCGGCTCGAAGCCGTGTGATACAGAAGCAGCATGGACAAGCGCTGGCTCGCCCTTGTTTGGCTGTGGCTCGCGCCCGCATGCGGGCCGGGTGAGTTGCCCGCGTTTGCAAATCCGCCGCCCGATGACTCGGGCGTGCGAACTGACGCGAGCGACACGGACGCGGACGCGGATGAAGAGGACGCAGGCGACACCGATGCGGGGACGCGTGAGGTGGATCTCACGGACGCCGCCGCGAAGTGAACGCAGCCTCGGCGTTTTCATCTAACCTCGCTGGATGCGGAGGCTGACGCGCTGGGCGGTACTTCAACTCGCCTGCCTCGTATGCGCGGTCGGGCTGCTCGGATTTGGCGCATGGCGTGTCTACGACCTCGAGCGGCGTGAGGTCGACTATTCGAGCCCGACGCGGACGCTGACCGAAGCGCTTCGCGAGCCCACCGCGACGCGTATCAGTGCGCGACTCGGGGTCGCCCTGCTCGGCTCGAACCAGCGCGCGACGTTCGAGTTGTGCGCCGCCCAGCCACTCGATCCCGCGAGCTTCGAAAACGCGTTCGAGCTCGCCGTTCTGCACCTCGACGAGAAGCGGCTCATGCTGCGCGTGCCGCTCGATGCAGCACACCTCGCCCATGCGCGCCGAAACAGTAATGGCGGGTGCTTGCTCCTCGGAAGTGGCCTGCTCGAGCACGGCGGGACCTACACCGTCGAAGCGATCGTCGGCGAAGCCGGGCCGCGACCCACGGCTGCCGACGTGCCGCTTCGGGTTCGCATCCTCGCGAAGCACCCGCTGGCGGTGCAGGACCAAACACTCGTCCTCGGCCTGGGCCTGTTGCTCTTGCTGCTGATCGGCCTGCAGCTGCGCGCGGCTGCCCCGGCCGACGCGGATGCCGCCGACGGCGTCCACTCGTTCACCTGGGCGGATATCAACGTCGATCCGATCGCGGCGCTGTTCGCATCGCTGGTCGTGTTCGGCGCGAGCTTGGTGCCGTTGACCGGCCCGACATTGACGCTCGCGAAGGGCGTCGGGCTCCTGAGCGTTCAGCTCGGGCTCGCGGTTCTCCTGACGCGCAGCACGCACGGGGTCGACCGCGACCAGAAGCTCGCGCTGTGCCGCCCCGCCCGGGTCTGGTCGCCCCTCCTGCGCGCGCTCGCCGCGTTACCTCCGCTCGTCGGCGCCGCGATGCTCGCGGTGCGGCTGATTCCGAGCACGGGAGAAGCGCCGATCCAAACGTTCGTGTCGTGGCCGAGCGGTATGCTCGCGGCAGCGCTGCTCGGCGTGTTCCTACCGATCGGCGAGGAAGTGTTCTTCCGTGGCTACCTTTACGCGGCACTGCTCGGATACGGGCGCTTCTGGTCCGCGGTCGTGAACGTCATCGTTTTCGGCTCGCTCCACGCGCTGCAAGGCTGGGGAAACTGGGGCGGATTGGTGGGCGTGTTCGCCGCAGGACTCATGTTCTTGTGGATTAGGGTCGCGAGTGGGTCAGTGCTCGTCGCGAGCCTCTTGCACGTGGCTTACAACCTGACGCTGTCGATGGCTTCACTTCGCGGGGCGGAGTGAGCGCGAGCAGCTTGCCTTGCGGCGAGTGCTCCTCCGGTGGTAGTTAGCCCCCCCATGACCACTCTCTTGGAGCTTCTGGGCGGCCCTGCCAAACGCAGCGCCATCATCGACGACTCGCTCGGTGTGCTCGATGCGGAGGTCGACTCGAAGGGTGGCCTGGGCGGCATCGCGATCAAGGGTGCGTACAAGATCGTGAAAGGCGTGAGCCCGGATTTCTTGCGGAACGTGGTGGATCACTTGCTCAACGATTTTCTGACCGCGCTCGATCCGATCTATCAAGAGTCGGTGCAGAAGGGCATCAACCCGCGGCAACACTTGACGAGCAACCCGGCTCGCGTCGCGGATGCGCTGTTGGCGATCACTGACGCGCGCGCAGGGCGAGCGAAAAATCAGATGGTCAAGAAGACGTACGAGAAGCTTCGCGAAGGCGCAAAGAAGCACGTCGAAGCAGCCGTGCCGCGCTTGGGCGAGATGTTCGCACGCCACGTGGGGAGCTGAGCTTCATGGCCGCGAAACGAGCGGCGAAGACGCGCCCGGCAAAGTCCAGTCAGAAGAAAGCCGTCGCGAAGCGCGGGCGATCGAAAGCGGCTGCAAAGCCGTCGAAGCAGAAGGCGGTCGCCAAGCGCGGCAAGCCCGCGCCCGTCTCGAAGAAGAAGACAGCCGAGCGCGGGGAGCTCAAGGCGGCTGCCCCCAAGCCGAAGACCAAGACCGCAAAGTCGAAGACGGCCGCGAAGCTGAAGGCTGTCGCGAAGCCGAAGACGGCTGCGAAGCCGAAGGCTTCTGCGAAGCCGAAAGCTGTCGCGAAGCCGAAAGCCGCTGCGACCAAGGCCACGCCGAAGAGCTCGGGCGCCAAGCGAGTGAAAGTAGCCGCGGAGAAGCTCGGCTTCCGCTTGCCCGAAGACCTGCGCCCGACCCACTACGCGCTCCACATCGCGGTCGATCCGCAGTCCAGTCGCGAGTACCGCGGCGAAGTCGAGATCGAGATCGAGCTCGGCCGCGCGACGGATCGCATCGAGCTCCACGCCTCGGACTTGCGCATCACCGAAGCGATTCTGCGGACGGCCGCCGCGGACTGGACCGGCGAAGTCGAGCCACAGCCGGAGCATGAAACGATCGTGGTGACGAGCCCGCAGCCGATGGCTGCAGGCAACGTCACGCTCAAGCTCACGTTCACGAGTAGCTTGCGGAACGACTTGCGCGGATTGTACGGCGCGAGCGCGGGCGATCGGCAGTACGCATTTTCGCAGCTCGAAGCAGCCGATGCGCGGCGCTTCTTCCCGTGTTTCGACGAGCCCGCGTTCAAGGCGCGCTTCAGCGTGTCCGTCACGACGGCGAGCCGCAACGCCGTCGTCTCGAACGGCCCGATCGAGCGGACCGAGGAGAACGGCGATCAGATCACGACGTTCTTCGCGACCACGCCGCTGTTGTCGACCTACCTGGTCGCGCTGGCAGTCGGTGAGCTGGAGTTCTCCGAACCGGTCGAAGCCAACGGCGTTCCGATCCGGATCGTGCACGTGCCGGGCAACGGTCACTTGACCGCCTTCGCGCTCGAAGCCGCGCGTGAATCCCTGACGCGCCTCGCAGACTACTTCGGTGTTCCGTACGCCTACGAAAAGCTCGACCTCGTCGCAGTGCCCGACTTCGAGATCGGCGCGATGGAAAACGCGGGCGCGGTGTTCTTTCGCGAGACGCTGCTGCTCGTCGACGAGAGCAGCGTGAGCCTCGCCGAGAAGAAGCGCGCGGCCGAGGTGATCTGCCACGAGCTCGCGCACATGTGGTACGGCAATCTGGTCACGATGCGTTGGTGGGACGATCTGTGGCTGAACGAAGCGTTCGCCACGTGGATGGCGTTCGACATCGTCGCGAAGTGGCGGCCCGAATGGCACATGTGGAACGACTTCGGGCACTCGCGAAACTCCGCGCTGCATCTCGATGCGCTCGACAACACACACGCGATCTACAGCCCGGTCCAGACGCCGGCTGAAGCGACGCAGAACTTCGATCTGATCACCTACGAAAAAGGCGCATCGGTCGTGCGCATGCTCGAGCGCTACCTCGGTCCGAGCACGTTTCAGACCGGCGTGCGCACGTACATCGAGCGCCATCGCGAAGGCAACACAGTCGCAGCAGACTTGTGGCGTGCGCTCGGCGAAGCGGCCGGCGAGAGCGTCGACGACGTGGTGCGTCCCTTCATCGAGCAGCCGGGCTTTCCGCTCGTGACCGTGCGCACCGCTGCGAGCAGCAAAGGCGAGTTCAGCGTCGAGCTCGAGCAACAGCGCTTCTCCGCGCGCGGCCCGAACGGCAAGAGCGAAGCCACGCGTTGGGCCGTGCCGTGGGTCGGCCGCGTCGATAGCGGCTCGGAAAGTCACACCGTGCGCGCGCTTTTGACCGGCCGCCGCGCCAAGGTCGAGATCGGAACCGAGACGCCGGACTTCGTCTATGGCAACGCAGATGAAGGCGGGTTCTTTCGGCCGCTCCACCCGCTCGAAGAATTGCCCGCGCTCGTACGCGCACTGCCGAAGCTGAGCGTCAGCGAACGGCTCGGATTCGTGCACCACCAGTGGGCGCTCGTGCGCGCGAACTACTTGGAGCTCTCGGGCTTCTTGCAGCTCTTGCCCGCGCTCGCAGGCGAGACCGATGCCGACGTGCTGCGTGCCCTCCTCGGTCCACTCGAAGTGTTGGTCGACGACATCGCCGACGCGGCAGGCCCGAACGTGCGGACGCAGCTACAAGAATTGATCGCGAGCACGTTCACACCGGCGCTCCACGCGGTCGGCTTCGATGCGGTCGAAGCCGAAAACGACGCCGTGCGTTTACGCCGCGCGGAGCTGTTCGCGCTGTGTTCCGTCATTGCCGAAGACGAATCGGCGAGCGAGCTCGTGGAAGCACGCGCGGCGGCGTATCTCGACGATCGCGCTGCGATCGACGCAAACCTGGTCGGTTCGGTGCTCACGCTCGGTGCGCGTCGCGCGGACCAGGCACGCCTGGCTCGCTACCTCGACGCTTCGCAAAACGATGCGACGCCGCAGGAGCGTCGCCGCTTCCGGATGGCGCTCGCCGAAGTGCGCGATCCGGAGCTCGTGCAGGAAGTTCTGCGCGCGAGTCTCACGCCCGCGATCCCGACCCAGGACGTCGCACTCGTGCTCGCGCGACTGATCTCGAATCGTTTCGCGCGCGAAGCGTCGTTCGAGTTCGTGCAAGCGCATTGGCCCGAGCTGCGCGAGCGAATGCCGGCGATGCTCGTGTCGCGACTCGTCGAAGCACTGCCGGCGCTCCGCACCGAAACACACCGCAAACAGGTGCTCGCGTTTTTCTCGGCGAATCCGATTCCCACGGCGGCTCGAGCGCTGCGTCAAGCCGACGAGAGATTCCGACTTGCGACTACCTTTCGGAAGCATGCCGCACCCGAGCTTAGCCGGTGGTTATCCAAACTTTCCGGGGAGTAACGACCTGTCATCGGTCGGAAGCCTGCTGAGCGGCCCGCAGCTCACGGCGTCAGCGTGCAGATACATGTAGGCCTGGCGTAGATTGTACGGGTGTCCCCCGGCGCTTCACTCTTACGCACCGCACCGAGCGCTCCAGCCTCGTTGTTCTGCGGCGCAACGAGTCTACAAATCCGCGCGCTGCTAGTCGGCACCCGCGTCGCTCCCGGCAGCTCCGAGAGCTGGCGCCGGATCGGGGATCGGCCGATCGTGCTCGCCGGTCCGAGTAGCGGCTGCGCGATGTTGTTCCGCTACGGCGCGGTCGTGTTGTTCGGTGTGCCACCCGAGGACGAGCCGAGCCTGCTGGAAGATTTGCAGGTGCGCGAACCGCTCGCGCGGCCGGAGACCGAAACGGTGGAGCTTCGGATCGACGGTGACCAAGAGAACGGACCGCGCATCGAAGACGGCGTGATCTTCGTCCCGGACGAGAACTTGCAGCGCTTGCAGATCATCGCGGAAGCCCTCGCGAAGAGCGTCGTGCTCGCACATTACGAAGGCACGATCGCGACCGTGTTCGATCGCATCGAGCCGCTCGCGCAGAACCTGAACGACCGCGGTCGCGCCGGCAACGTGCGCGAGCTGCTGAAACACATCGGTGATGCGTTGCTGTCGGAGCAGCGCATGGTCGGCCGCGTCGAAGTGCGCGAGAAACCCGAAGCGCTCTGGGACAACGCCGAGCTCGAACGTTTTTATCCGCGGCTCGATCGCGAATACGAGCTACGCGATCGCGCCGTCGCGCTCGAACGAAAGTTGGATTTGATCTCGCGCACGGCGCACACCGTCTTCGACTTGATGCAGCAGCGAAGCTACTTGCGCGTCGAGTGGTACATCGTGGCGCTGATCATCGTGGAGATCTTGCTGACGATCTACACGATGTTCTGGCCAAAGTAGGCCTCAATAGTCGCACTAGTCCCGGCCACACGGGTCACACGGGTCACACGAGTCACACGGGTCGGGTCACAGGAGTTACTAGCGCGAGTGAATCATCGTGCGCTCTTCGCCATTTTCGAAGAGGACTACGACCATTCGCTCCGGCTTCACGACCTGCACCTGGCCGACGCCGAACACCGGGTGAATGAAAAACTCACCCTCGATGTAGTTGCGCGAGCGGTCGTACGGCGCAGAACGCGCGCGTGCAGACGCGATGTCTTCGGGGCGCAAGCGCGACCCCTTGCGACGCGTGCCTTCACCCGATTTGGCCGGTGAGCGTTTCGAACCCGAGCTCGCGCTAGCCGTGCGCGACGGCGTCGCTACCGGCGCGGGCTCCACGTACCCGGTGCGGGCGAGCCGCTCGACCATGCGCTTCGCCTTGGCGACGTTCGCGCTACTGGCATCGCACACGATGACTTCTTCGATGTGCGTCGGCCGTTCCGCCGCGAAACAAGCCTCTTTGTACGCCGCTACGGCACGTACGATCGCGGCCATGCGATCCGCCACCGGCGCTTCGCCACGCCCTGCCCCGAGCGCAGGAAATGCCACGCGTACGACATCTTGTTGTGCGACGAACTCGATCACGCGGCGCGTGATGTCCTCGACGACGTCGATCGTCGGCGCAGCTGCAGACGAGGTTTCGCCGTGTGGCGGACGACTCGCCACCCAAATCAGAAAATCGCAGTGCAACTTTCCGGGATGCAGACGGAGCAGACCGCCCATGTCGAGCTCGCCACCGGAGAGGCGCTTGCGCTCTTTTTCGAGCACATCGGAAAGCACGTTTCCGTAGGCATCCGCCAAGTCACGATCGGGATTCGGCGGACGCCAAAGACCGAGGTCTTGCGTGCCGTCATACACGATGGCCGATGCACGCTTGCTCGAAGGCAGATGCAGCACCGAGGCTTGAAGCAACGTAATATCCACGACGCGGGCGAACGGTTAGCTTACTCGAGCGCGACGTGCAACTGCCATCAATCGATGCGGCGATCTTTGAGCGGCCGTGGGATGTTGTAGGCCTCGAGGCGCGAGATCAGCGTACGACGCGAAATGCCGAGCTCACGGGCTGCGCGCGTCTGATTGCCCCCACACCGCGTCAGCGCATCGATGATGTGGTGTCGCTCGACCTCCTGAACTTGCCGCCTCAGACGTTCACCGAGCGAGAGTGCGTCCGTCGCTTCGGATTCGTCTTCGCCGTCGCCGGGTGGAAGTGTGTCGTGTTGTGACCCATGCGGCGCTTCACGCTCGCCTCGCGGCGCCGAACGCGGAATCGGGACATCGCTGATCGGCGTGCTCACCGTCGCGGTCATTTTCTCGACGGGGAAGTGCTCGGGCAACACCGGGCCTTCGCCCGCGAGCAGCACGGAGCGCTCGATCGCGTTGCGCAATTCTCGAATGTTGCCCGGCCACGAGTAACCGGACAGCAACGCGATCACGTCCTGCGAAAGCGTGTGCGCGCGCGGATTGCGGCTGAGTTGTCGCGCAAACTCGCGCGCGAGCGGCTCGATTTCCTCCGCGCGTTCGCGCAGCGGCGGAATGTGCAAAGTCACGCCTGCCAATCGGAAGTATAGATCCTGCCGAAACTTGTGCTCGGTGGCTGCAGTTTCGAGGTCGCGGTTCGTCGCCGCGACGAATCGAACGTCGATCGGACGCGGCTTGATGCCGCCCACGCGCCAAACCTGCCGCTCCTCGAGTACGCGCAACAACTTCACTTGCACGGGCATCGGCAGCTCGCCGATCTCGTCGAGAAACACAGTGCCGCCCTGCGCCGTCTCGAGCAGGCCCGACTTCATCTGATGAGCGCCGGTGAACGCGCCGCGCTCGTGTCCGAAGAGCTCGCTCTCGAGGAGCGATTCCGAGAGTGCGGCACAATTCAAACGCAAAAACGGTTTGGCATTTCGCGGAGAGCGCCGGTGCACCTGCTCCGCCATGACTTCTTTGCCGACGCCAGTATCGCCCAAGATCAACACCGTGATCTCGCCGGGTGCGACGCGTTCCAGCAGCTCGTACAACTTCCGCATGACGGCGCTGCGGACGACGATCGGCCCGACCTGCACCGGCTCGGGTGGTGTACCGCGCGCGAGCGAACCCGCGCGGGCTTCGAGCACGTCCGCACCGCGACCGTCGCGCGGAAACAACGCGACGCCGATCTGCGCCTCTATTCCAACGTCGTCGAACGCCTTCTCGAGCGCTTTCACGATCCACGTGACGTCCGATTCGTTGCGTTCGACCAGCAACACTTCGTAGTCGCCGGGCCCGTACAGGCCGACGACATCGTCCGCGCGCAGCGTGTTCGCGAGAACTTGCTGCACGAGGTCGCCGTCCCCGGGCACCCGGATGCGCACGAGCCCAAAGTTGCCGCTGCTGCGAGTCGCACGTGCGCACTCGTCTTCGAGCCGGCCTTCGAAGTAACCGTGGGCCCAGATGCGCCACTCACGCGTCGCAATCGGCCGCTGCTGCACCATGACCATCGCGGAACCGAGGTCCATGACCTCGCCCAACACGACCGGTACGGGAATGTTCGGATCGATGATCGCCCCGCGGACGCGCGTTCCGTTCGCGCTGCCCACGTCTTCGATCGTCAGCGCCTCGCCGATCCGCAGGATCGCGTGGACCCGCGACACCGAGGCATCGATGATTTGGATGTCGTTTTCCCGCGCGCGACCGATCTTCACTTCCCCAGTTTCGGGCAGCGTATGGGTCGCGACCACGCCATTCACGATCACGAGCAGGCCGTGCTTGCCCTTGGCGGGATTCACAGCCGGTGTGTTGCGCAGGGTCGAAGCCCTGTCTCTCATGGCACGCGGGCGGTCCGTCACGGTCGGCGTCCGGGGTAGCACATATTGGTGCCACAGCGAAACAGCGCGCAGCGGGTTGCAATGCGCACCTTCACAGCAAGCACATCTCTACGAAAAGAAAGCGGAACTGCCTAAGGCGCCGAGGGCGCAGCGTTACCACCATCATCCTCGCACAGTGGAGACTCAGCGTCTCCGCTCTTAGCGGCATCCTTTTCGCAATCGCGTATTCCGGCGTCCTCGCCGGCGGATGCTTTACCCGCACTACCTTCCGAGTAGGAGCCTGCCGAGTTATTCGGAGCGCTCGTTCCGCCGCCGGCACCGGTATTCGGCGTGGTCGGGAGAGCACCAGTTCCGGCGTTGCCCGCGCCGAGCGGGGGATTCGGGGTCCCCGGCCCGTCGATGGTGCCCACACCATCGCGGGGAGGAAGCGGGTGTGGCCCGCCGATCGTGGGCCCGTCGCCGAAGCAGCCAGCCAGGACCAGCGCAAAGCAAGCAAGGCCCCGCCGAGCTGCGCCATGGAACAGCCTCGTTTGTGCCAGTTTGTGCCAAAAAACAGCGAGAAACGCCACTAACCTTCGGTTGTTGCAACCTGCGTACCAAACTGTGCCGCGAAGGGACACACGTGGTGCGATATGCTAAACCCAATTCCGCCCGTGCCACCCAGTGTGCGTTTTCGCGCCGGGCGAACCGCAGCTCATGAGCATCCAGCAGCGCTTCTCAGTCACGTTCGAATATTCAGTCGAGTTCACCGAACGCATGTTCGAGCCGGGCAATCCGACGCTCGCATCGGCGCTATGTGCGCGTGAACGCAAGCGTCATCGTGCGTTGTGCGTGATCGACGAAGGCGTCTGGAACGCCTGGCCGGAGCTCGGTGCACAGCTCGAGGCCTACGCACGGGCGCATAGCGACGTGCTGCAGTGGGCTTCTGCACCACTCGTCGTTCCCGGTGGCGAGCAATCCAAATCGGGCAGCCGCGTGCTCGACCAGGTCCACGCGCGAATGCACGAACTCGGAATCGATCGGCACTCGTTCGCGATCATCATCGGCGGCGGCGCTGTGCTCGATGCCGTCGGTTTCGCTGCCGCGACGACACATCGCGGCGTCCGCGTGATCCGCGTGCCGACTACGGTGCTCGCCCAGAACGACGCCGGCATCGGCGTGAAAAACGGCGTGAACGCGTTCGGCGCGAAGAACTTTTTGGGCAGTTTTGCTCCGCCGTGGGCCGTGATCAACGACTCGGCATTCTTGGCGACGTTACCGGCGCGCGACAAGCGCGCGGGACTCGCGGAAGCCGTGAAGGTTTCGCTGATTCGCGACCCCGTGTTTTTTGGGTGGCTCCGCGAAAACGCGGCTGCCTTGCGAGAGTTTCAGCCTGAAGCGCTCGTGCGGTCGATCCGTCGCGGGGCGGAGCTCCACCTCCAGCACATCGCGCAGGGTGGTGATCCGTTCGAGCTCGGCAGCGCTCGGCCTTTGGATTTCGGCCATTGGGCAGCACACAAGCTGGAGTCGCTCAGCAGCCACCGGCTGCGACACGGTGAGGCGGTCGCGATCGGAATGGCGATCGACACGCGGTACAGCGTCGAAACTGGGCTGCTCTCGCCGGCCGACGGCGACGTGATCATTAGCTTGTTGACGAGCCTTGGGTTTCGGCTCTGGGACGAGGCGCTCGAGCTGACCGACGCGCGCGGAACGCCGCGCGTACTCGCCGGGCTCGAGGAGTTTCGCGAGCACCTCGGCGGCGAGCTCACCGTCACGCAGCTCTGCGGCATCGGTAGGTCGGTCGACGTGAACCAGATGGACGAGCGACACGTACTTTCGGCGTTGGCGTGGTTGGGCAACGCGGTGCTGTCGTCATGCGCGTGAACGGCACGGCTGCCGCTTCGAGCGGCAGTAGGCAGCCCGCGCAGGCCGCGCAGCACCTCACGTACTGCACGAACATTCACCCCGGCGAATCTTTGCCCGAAGTGCGGGCCGCGCTCGCAGAGTTCGTTCCCAAGGTGAAAGCGCAAGTCGCGCCGTCGCAGCCGTTTGGCGTCGGATTGCGCTTGTCTCAGCTCGCGGCGGCGCAGCTCACAGCGGCGGGCCAAGTCGCAGAGCTACGTGACTGGCTCGAGCAGCGCGGCTTGTACGTGTTCACGCTCAACGGGTTTCCGTACGGCGCGTTTCACGGCACACGCGTGAAGGAACGTGTGTACGAACCGGACTGGCGCACGGCCTCGCGCGTCGAGTACACCGCGCAGCTCGCGGCGGCGCTCGCCGGGCTCTTGCCCGAGGGTGTGGCCGGTAGCATCAGCACCGTGCCCGGCGCGTGGAAGGCATCCGTCGCGAGTGCGGATGAGCTCGCGAGCATGGGCGAACACGTGTTGCAGAGCGCAGCCGGGCTCGTGAAGATCTGGCAGGCGACGGGTCGCGAGATCTCGCTCGCCCTAGAGCCGGAGCCGGGCTGCGTGCTCGAGACGATCGACGAGGCGGTCGGGTTCTTTGGCGCGTATTTGTTCAGCGAGCGGGCGATCGCGCGGTTTGCCGCGCTGACGGGCTTGTCGCGCGCAGAGGCGGCTTCGCGAGCGCGCGTCCATCTCGGGTTGTGTCTCGATGCGTGTCACGCTGCCGTCGAGTTCGAGGACCCGAAGCAGCTGCTGGCGACACTCGATCGCGCAGGCGTCGAAGTGAAGAAACTGCAGATCAGCTCCGGCTTGCGAGTGCCGCGCGTCGACTCTGCAGCGCGCGAAGCGCTCGCGGCGTTCGAGGACGACACCTATCTGCATCAGACGGTCGAGCGGCGCGCCGACGTGCTGACGCGCTATCGGGATCTGCCCGAAGCGATCGCAGCGGCGCGGTTCGACGGCGAGTCGGAGTGGCGCATCCACTTTCACGTGCCGGTGTTCCTCGAGCGTTATGGCGTGCTCGAGAGCACCCAGGGATTTCTGCGCGAGCTGCTCCAGTTGCATCGCGAGCGGCCGATCAGCGCGCACCTCGAAGTCGAGACGTACACCTGGGACGTCCTGCCCGCGGACTTGCGGGCGCAAGAGGTGACTGCTGCGATCAGCCGCGAGCTTCAGTTCGTGATCGCGGAGTTGAGTGGGCCCTCGCGATGAACCTTCGCACTGCGCTGCGCCTCGGACGCGTCTCGAACTTGCCGACCGTGATCACGAACGTGCTCGCGGGCTGCATGCTCTCGAGCAAGGAGTTCTCGTTGGCGGTCTACGGCGGGCTGTGCGCTGCGATGACGCTCGCGTACGTCGGCGGCATGTACTTGAACGACGCATTCGACCGCGACTTCGACGCCCGGGTTCGGCCCGAGCGGCCGATTCCGAGTGGTGCAGTGAGTGCGAAGCGCGTGTTCACGCTCGGCTTCGGCATGCTCGCCCTCGCCGCCTTGGGCGTGTTGCTGATCACGCTGCGCGGCGCCGGAGGCAATGCGCTCGCCGCCGGCTCGAGCATGCTTGCGCTCGTCGGCGCGATCGTCTTTTACGACCTCTACCACAAGCAGAACCCGTTCAGCCCGGTCGTCATGGGGTTGTGTCGGGTGCTCGTGTATCTGACGGCGGGGTTGTGCGTCGCGATGTGGCCGCCTTCGATCCCGCTCGTTTGGGGTGCGGTCGCGCTGCTCGGATACTTGATCGGACTCAGCTACGCAGCGAAGCAAGAGAACTTCGGCGAAGTGCGGAACATGTGGCCGCTCGCGTGTCTCGCCCTGCCGTGTGTCAGCGTGATCTGGGTGCGAGATCCCATGAGCGGCGTGTTGCTCGCGGTGTTCACGGCTTGGACGCTGTACGCGCTGTCGTTTTTGGTTCGCAAGCAGGGTCGCAACATCCCGCGCGCGATCGGCTACTTCATCGCGGGGATTTCGCTGCTCGATGGAGCGTTGATCGCGCTCGTGGGTGCGCCGATGCTCGGCGCGCTGTGCGTGCTCGGTTGTGGGCTCACGATCGCGCTGCAGCGCATCGTACCGGGGACGTAGTCATGGCTGCACATGCGAAGATCAGCGCGGGACTGCTGATGTACCGGCGGCGCGCTGGCGAGCTCGAGGTGCTGCTGGCGCACCCGGGCGGGCCGATCTACGCGCGCAAGGATGCGGGGGTGTGGACGATTCCGAAGGGCGAACCGAATCCGGGCGAGGACCTGGAAGCGTGTGCGCGGCGGGAGTTTTCGGAGGAGACGGGCATTGCGCGCGACGTCGGGGCACTTCTGCCGCTCGGACACGTCCAGCAAAAGGCCGGGAAGGTCGTGCACGCGTGGGCGTTCGAAGGCGACTGCGACGTTGCGGAGTTGCACTGCAATACGTTCGAGCTCGAGTGGCCGCCGAAGAGCGGCAAAAAGCAGGTCTTTCCCGAGGTCGATCGGTTCGAGTTCTTCAGCCGGAAGGCGGCGAGCGAGAAGCTGAATCCCGCGCAGGTGGAGCTGGTCGACAGGCTAGTGACGGCACTTTCGACTTAGCCTGCCGCACGCGTGCCCGACGCAGCCCAGGCGTCGCGTTAGTCGACCCATGTCAGTCAGTGTTTCCACCGCACAGCCTGACCCATAGGTCCCACATCCGTTTTGGTCTGCGAGAGTGGGCGCAGCTGTAGACCTTGTTCTCGCGCGCGCTGCAGTTCACCGTGGCAGGAGCATGATCCAAGCTTCGCTCAGAGCGCTCACTTGCGTCGCCGTCAGCTGCATGGTCTTGGGCTGCGACGTCGATTTCGACGTCGACACCGTCGTCGACCGCACGGCCATTCGCGTCGCCAAGAAACGCTGGATGGAACAAAAAATTCACGACTACAACTTCGTCTATGAAGAGAAGTGCGCTTGCCCGGAGACCGACTCCCGCGGCATCCGCGTCGAAGTTCGCGAAGACAAGGCTCTCTCGGCGGTGGGCAGCGCGGACGGCGTACCGTTTCCCGACGCCGCCGTGAGCATCGACGAGTTGTTCGACCGCGTTCTCGCCAAGTCTGAAGATGGTGCAGACGACTTCGACGTTCACTTCAACGACGAACGCCGCTTCATCGACCGCGTGACACTCGACCCGGACGAGAACGTGAAAGACGACGAATACGGCTTCGAGATCCCGTGCTTCTCACCGGAAGAAAAAGCCTGCCCCTTCCCGCTCGTCAGCGAAGACAAGTGCAAGGACAAGTCGGGCGTCGTGACGGAGATCCCCAAGAAGGACCCGGACGCCGTGTGTGAAGCCGGCTCGTCGGGCATCGGACAAGTGGAACGCGACGTCAGCGTCTGCTGCGTACCGGACGCCTAGTCCTCAGCGCAGGTAGCGAAACACGAACTGCGCGCCCACGTCGAGCGGATCTCCAGACGCCTGTGCGTTCGCACTCGGGTCCGGATTCTGACCGTACAAGATGTACGCGATGATCCCGAGCTGCAGGTTCAATGCACCGGCGTAGTAGCCGCCCAACGCGACGAGATGTTCGGTCCAGGTGCGGTCTTCCACGCCGGCGGCCAACTCGGTCTGCACGGACCAGCGCGTGAGCGTGTACTCCGCCATCACGTCGAGCGGTATGCCCAAACTGCTCTGAAAATCCACGTCGAACGCGACCGCGAGCCGCGGCGAAAACCGCGTGACGTCTCGTGGATTCGCAGTCACCGTCGCCGCCGTCGCATCGAACACCGGGACGTCGTAGGTCTCGGCTCTGCCGTACAAACCGAACGAGAGCTGCAGACCCATCGCAGAACCGAGCGACTGCGCCGCATTCAAAGCGCCGCCGTACTCGAAGCCGCGAAACGGCGTGAGGATCGCACTGGTCGCAACGCGGATCGCATTTTCGATCGCGTTCAGCCGGCCTGGAATGTCGATCTGCCGGATGTCGGTCGTCTGCGCGAGCTGATTGATGTTCGTTTGAACGATCGCGCCGATGTCTTGGAACAGCTCGATGATGCCGGCTTGCTGGCCCGCGAAGTAGCCCGCTTCACCGCGAAGCGCGAGCTGAAAACCGGCGACCCGAAACAGCTTCAAGAGCACGCCGACATCGCCACCGTAGGTGTAGTCGGCGCCGGTGCCGAGCAAGGTCTGCTCGTTCGCGCCGACTCGCGCGAGACCGTACGCACTCCCGAGCAGCGCGATGTAGTCGTGCAGACGCAACGCGAGGTCGACCGTCTCCGCCGCGTTGACGGTCTCGAGCGTCGCGCGCGAGAAGCCGGTGGTGAAAAACGAGATGTCGCGCGAGAAGCCGGGAACGCGATTGTATTCGAGACCGGCGCGCACCCCGAAGTAGCTGAACGTCAGCGCGGGAGGCACGAACACGGCGAGCGGAAAGTGATGGCCGCCGAGCTCGCGGTTCGAGACGATGAGGTCCTCTGCGTCAGGCTGCGGCTGATACGGCATCGTCACGATCTGAACGGCCTTGCCGCTCGGAGCGGCAGGCTCAGCGCGCTGCGACTCCGCTGGCGGCGCGTTCAGATCGATCGTCGCGGGACTCGAGTCGGTCGAAACGGACGGCGGCTCCTGTTCGATCGGAGACGTATCGTCCGGTTGCGCCGAATCCGCGGGCGGCGGCGTGGGCGCAGGCGATGCTCCACCCGGACCGGGCGGCGCCAGTGGTTCCGCGGGATACGGCGACGCTTGCGCCGCGGCCACCGAGCTCACGGCAACGAGTGTCACTACCGCCGCGAGCGACGCAAACCTATCGTAAGGTGCAACCATACAAGCTACCGCAACGCCTGCATGCAAACCTTTAGCCGCTAGGTCAAGAACAAACGCGCTCCCGCTATCCGAAAGTCCGCAAAAGTGGGCGTCCGTATTTCAAGAATGGCCACGGAATCGCGAGCGCAAAGACCAACAACGCGGCGCATGTCCAGCGAAACGCGGTGCGGTGGCGCGCCGGTCCGCTGGCTTTCTCCGAGCGCTCGCGCCCGAAGTGCACGAGCGATACGGCCGTGATCATCGCCAGCGGGTGCTCGAGCCCGAAGAAGCGGAACGTGGGCTCGCGATAGCCCAGCCCGAGGTTCCCGAAGAACGTGTGCGAGAACGGGCTCAGGAACAGGTACATGATCACGCCGAGCGTGAACTGCCAATCGACCGCGACC
>DASRXR010001079.1:0-6542 GCA_035687405.1 Polyangiales bacterium | reverse complement strand
CCCGATCAGCGAAGGCGGCGTCGGGCTCGAAAAAGCGCTGAGCCGTCTGTGCGGTGAAGCGGAAGCTGCGATCGATCAGGGCTTCACGGTGCTCGTGCTGAGCGACCGCGGTCACGATCCGGCCAATGCACCGATTCCTTCGCTCCTCGCGACGGGCGCGGTGCACCACCACTTGATCCGCGAAGGCAAGCGCACGCTGTGCGCGATCGTGATCGAGTCGGGCGAGCCTCGCGAAGTCATGCACTTCTGTTTGCTGCTCGGCTACGGCGCGTCGGTGATCAACCCGTACCTCGCCTACGAGACGCTGCACGACCAGGTGCACTCGGGCAACACGCAGAAGGTCGACGCGGTCAAGGGCATCGAGAACTACCTCAAGGCCTCGCACAAGGGCATCCGCAAGGTCATGTCCAAGATGGGCATCTCGACTTTGCAGAGCTACCAGGGCGCGCAGATCTTCGAGGCGATCGGCCTGAACAAGAAGGTCATCGACAAGTACTTCACCTGGACTGCATCGAGCATCGAAGGCGTGGGCCTCGAGGAGATCGCGGCCGAGGTGGCAGTGCGGCATCACGTCGCGCACGAGGTCGCGGGCTTGATGAATCCCGAGCTCGATCCGGGCGGCATCTACCAGTGGCGTCGCCGCGGCGAGTACCACATGTACAACCCGGAGAGCGTCGCGTCGCTGCAGCACGCGGTGCGGTCTGCCAACTACAAGCTGTTCAAGAGCTACAGCTCGAAGGTCAACGACAACAGCAAGCAGCTGTGTACGATTCGCGGCCTGCTCGAGTTCAAGGCGGCGACGCCGATCCCGATCGAAGAGGTCGAGTCGGCGAAAGACATCGTGAAGCGGTTCAAGACCGGCGCGATGTCGTTCGGATCGATCTCGAAAGAGGCGCACGAAACGGTCGCGATCGCGATGAACCGGATCGGCGCGCGCTCGAACACGGGTGAAGGCGGCGAAGATCCGGAGCGCTTCAAGCCGATGCCGAATGGCGACTCGAAGCGGTCGTCGATCAAGCAGGTGGCGTCCGGCCGGTTCGGCGTGACCAGCCACTACTTGGTCAACGCGGACGAGCTGCAGATCAAGATGGCCCAGGGCGCGAAGCCCGGTGAAGGCGGGCAGCTGCCGGGCCACAAGGTCGACGACGTGATCGCGAAGGTGCGCTTCGCGACGCCCGGCGTGGGCTTGATTTCGCCCCCGCCGCACCACGACATCTACTCGATCGAAGATCTCGCACAGCTGATCTTCGACTTGAAGAGCGCCAACGAGTACGCGCGGATCAGTGTGAAGCTCGTCTCGGAAGCGGGCGTCGGCACGGTCGCAGCCGGTGTTTGCAAGGCGAAGGCCGACTTGGTGCTGATCAGCGGTGACTCGGGAGGCACTGGCGCATCGCCGCTCACGTCGATCAAGTATGCCGGTACGCCGTGGGAGCTCGGCCTCGCCGAGACGCAGCAGACGTTGGTGATCAACGACCTGCGGCGTCGGATCAAGGTCGAGACCGATGGGCAGTTGAAGACTGGTCGCGACGTCGCAGTCGCTGCGTTGCTCGGCGCCGAAGAGTTCGGCTTCGGCACCTCGGCACTCGTCTCGAGCGGCTGCATCTTGATGCGCGTCTGCCACTTGAACACCTGCCCGGTGGGTGTGGCGACGCAAGATCCCGAGCTGCGGCGGCGCTTCAAGGGCCAGCCAGAGCACGTGATCAACTTCATGATGTTCGTCGCAGAAGAGTTGCGCGAGATCATGGCGCAGCTCGGGTTCCGCACGATCGAATCGATGGTCGGTCGTGTCGATCGGCTCGAGCCGCGTCTAGCGATCGACCACTACAAGGCGCGGGGTCTCGACCTCAGCCGCATCCTGCACAAGCCCGACGTGCCGGCGGATTGGCCGCTGCACTGCATCGAGGCGCAGGATCACGGCATCGCAAATGTGCTCGATCGCGAGCTCATGAAGAAGGCGATGCCCGCGTTCGAAAGGAAGGAACGCGTGTCGTTCGAATCGCCGGTCCGCAATACGGACCGGACGGTCGGGGCGATGCTGTCGGCCGAGGTCTCGCGCCGGTTCGGCATCGAGGGCCTACCGCCCGACACGATCAACATCACCTTCCACGGTTCCGCCGGTCAGAGCTTCGGTGCATTCATGGCGCCGGGCGTGTCGATGCGGATCGAAGGCGACGCGAACGACTACGTCGGCAAGGGCTTGTCCGGAGGTCGCATCGTCGTGGTGCCGCCGAAGGTCTCGTCGTTTGCGGCCGAGGAGAACATCATCGCCGGTAACGTCGTGCTCTACGGTGCGACCGGGGGTGAGTGCTACTTGCGCGGCCGCGTCGGCGAACGCTTCTGCGTGCGCAACAGCGGTGCGACGGCGGTCGTCGAGGGTGTGGGCGACCACGGCTGCGAATACATGACGAAGGGCATCGCGGTCATCCTCGGGAAGACCGGGCGCAACTTCGCAGCAGGTATGAGCGGCGGGATCGCGTACGTGCTGAACGAGGATGGCAAGTTCGACCATCGCTGCAACCTGGGCATGGTCGACATCGAGCCGCTCTCGACCGACGACATCACGCGACTGCGTGCGCTCGTCACGCGTCACTTCGAATACACGGGAAGCACAGTCGCGAAGCGGGTGCTCGAGACGTGGGACAAGTCGCTCGCGAAGTTCGTGCGAGTCATGGCGCGCGAGTACAAGAAGGTGCTCGCCGCGGAAAAGTACGACACCGAGCTCTCGCTACTCGCAACCGTTTAACTAGTGACATAGCCACCGAATGCCTGCGGCGTTCGGTGTGGCGAAGGATTCGAGCCATGGGCAAGATCACGGGATTTCTAGAGTTCAAACGCAAGAAGCCGGGCCGGCGGCCGGTGGGCGAGCGCCTGACGCACTGGAACGAGTTCGAAGACAACCTGAGCGAGGCGGACCTTCGCGATCAAGGCGCGCGCTGCATGGATTGTGGCATTCCGTTTTGTCATACGGGTTGCCCGCTCGGAAACGCGATTCCAGACTGGAACGACACGGTCTATCGCGATCGCTGGGAGCAGGCTTCGTCGCGGTTGCACGCGACGAACAACTTCCCGGAGATGACCGGTCGTGTGTGTCCGGCGCCGAGCGAAGAAGCCTGCGTCCTGAACATCAACAACGAGCCGGTCACGATCAAGCAGATCGAGAAGCAGATCGCGGATCGCGCGCTCGACAGCGGTTGGTACGCACCGCGTCCGGCGTTGCGTCGGAGTGGCAAGAAGATCGCGATCGTGGGATCGGGGCCGGCTGGGCTCGCTTGCGCGCAACAGCTCGCGCGCGCGGGTCATTCGCCGACCGTGTTCGAGCGTGATGACCGCATCGGCGGTTTGCTGCGCTACGGCATTCCGAACTTCAAGATGGAGAAGCACCTCATCGACTCGCGCATGCGCCAGATGGAGGGCGAAGGCGTGAAGTTTCGTCCGCGCACGAACGTGGGCGTGAACTATTCGGTCGAGAAGTTGCACAAGGACTTCGACGCGATCGTGCTCGCCGGTGGAGCGACCGAGCCGCGCGATCTGCCGATCGACGGGCGCAAGCTGAAGGGCGTCTACTACGCGATGGAGTTCCTGGTGCAGCAGAACCGCATCAACGAAGGCGATGCGGTGGCGAACCAGATTCTGGCGAAGGGCAAGAAGGTCATCATCCTCGGCGGTGGTGACACGGGTTCCGACTGCCTCGGTACGTCGAATCGCCACGGCGCGATCTCGGTGCATCAGTTCGAGCTGATGCCGCGCCCGCCGGATGTTCGCAACGAGGATATGCCCTGGCCGTACTGGCCGCTGATCATGCGCACTTCGAGCTCGCATGAAGAAGGCGTCGAGCGGGACTACAGCATCAACACCGTGAAATTCACGGGCGATGCCGACGGCAACGTGAAGCAGCTGCACGGCGTGAAGTTGTCGTGGGTGATGGACAGCCACGGTCGCCGCAAGATGGAAGAGGTGCCGGGCTCGGCGTTCACGCTGGACGCGGATCTCGTGCTCCTCGCAATGGGCTTCACCGGTCCAGAGAAGCCGCTATTGCGGAAGCTCAACGTCGAGCTCGACCCGCGCGGCAACGCGAAGGTCAACGACGACTACATGACGACGATCCCCGGTGTATTCGCGTGCGGTGACATGCGGCGCGGCCAGTCGCTCGTCGTGTGGGCGATCTGGGAAGGTCGCGAAGCGGCGCGAGGCGTCGACGCCTACCTGATGGGTCGCACGGACTTGGCGACGAGCCCGATGACGGCTCCGCTGAATTTAGGCGGTTGAGGGTGTCACAGCAGCAAATCGTCGCGAACTAGGGCGGCGAGGGCCGGCGCTGGATCCGGCCGAGCTTGTCCGGATTGAGCAGTCGGTACAGGCGCTGGATGCCGTCGTCCCCAGCGTCGATCCACGAGACCGAGAACGGCGCGTCGCCGCGCCAACCGACCAACGCTGGTTCGCCGCCGATGTCGATGAGCTCGTAGTCGACGTCGCCGGTTGCCTTCTTCGCGATTCCGACGAGTACCTGCGCGATTCGCGCCGCGCCCAGCAACACGTCGCGCGCGGCGAACTGCTTACCGCCTCCGTCCGCGGTCATCGTGGCACTCGGCGCAAACAGCGCCGCGATCGCGTGTGCGTCTTGCGCGGCGCTCGCAGCGCGCAGGCGTTCGAGTAATTCGGCTTTTTCTGCCGCGCTCGTGCGGCGGCGCTGGCGGTCTTCGGCGAGTCGTGCGCGCGCACGGTGCACGAGCTGCCGAACCGCGTCTTCCTTCTTGGCGAGCGCTTCCGCGATCGGCCCGTAGTCCACGCTGAAGATCTCGCGCAGCAAGAACGCTGCGCGCTCATCCGGCGCCAGTCGCTCCAGCAACACGAGCGCCGCGTAGTCGAGCGCGCCGTCTCGTTCCGCGCCTGCGTCGGGAGCGGGCGTGCTCGCGGCACCGTAAACCCACGGCTCGGGCAACCACGAGCCGTGATAGGCCTTGCGTTCGGTCTGTGCAGCGCGCAGTCGGTCGATCGACAGGCGTGTGACGACTGTCACGAGCCACGCTGCCGGAGTACGGACGTCGGCCGTGTCGGTTTGGTGCCAGCGCAAAAACGCGTCTTGAACGACGTCTTCCGCGTCGCCGGCACTACCCAACATGTGATGCGCCAAGCGCAGTAAACGAGGGCGCTGCTGTTCGAAGATGCTCGCGTGGTCGCGCATGCCGCCTACCATGGCGCACATGTCGCGACCCGCAAGCGCGGTTAGGAACGGCGACTAGGAGAACATCGCGGGCTCAGGCTCGCGTGACGGCAGGCGTTGGAGCTCGTGCTGCAGCTTCGCGTGCGCGAGCACGACCTCGGGCACTTCCTGCAGCAGCTGCAGGTACGGCTCGTTCCACTCGGGGTTCGAGAGCAACGTCTCGAGCTCGCCGCGGACGGCTGCAGAGTGATCGAGTCCGTCCAGCGCTGCCGTGTGATCGAGGCCGCGAACGGCCGCAGCGATCACGTCACTCGCGCTGATCTTCGCTTCCTGAGCCTCGGGATCTGCGTCGGGACCGTCATCGAGCTCGACGATCCACTGCGACAGCGGTCGTAGCCAGGCGAACTTCGGATCGGTCAGGACCAGCTGCCAGAGTTGGGTTGGGTTGTCTACGTGGCCGTGCGTCCGCTCGTAGTCGAGCCGGACGGCCTGAATCAGCACCCTGTGCAGGTACAGAGCGGCGTGACGGACGGCTTGGATATCGAGATTCGTTTGCACGGGTTCTTCCTTCCGTAGGGACCAACATGTGCATCGAGTGTGCCTGCCGCAAGCGTCAGAATTTCGCTGTCATTCCGAGGTTTGCTGCTGCCAGCGGCGGGCTACTGCGAGCTACTCCAAGGTGGAGCGCTCCGCTGTGACCTTGTCGGGCGCGACGGGCAAGACGAGTCGGCCTAAGCCGTACCCTAAGACCGCCGTCAAGCCCGACGCCGCGAGGATTCCGAGCTTGCTCGTCTCGAGTGCATCCGCACCCGGCGGAAACGCGAGCTGCGCGATGAAGAGCGCCATCGTGAACCCAATGCCCGCGAGCACCCCCACGAGCGAGATGTGCCGGAACGTGACGCCGCGCGGCAACGCGGCTAGGCCGACCTTCACGCTCAGCCACGACACCGCGAGCACGCCGAGCGGCTTACCGACTGCGAGCCCCACGAACACGCCCCAAAACGCGTAAAAACCGTCGCCCTCGAAGTTCGTGTTCCCGAGTCGCACACCTGCATTCGCAAGCGCGAACAGCGGCATCACGCCAAACGCGACCGGATCATGCAGGAAGTGCTCGAGCCGTTCGAGTGGGGACTGCGTCTCGCCGTGCTCGGGCGACGCGCGCACGGGAGTCAACATGCCGAGCACGACGCCCGAGAGCGTCGGATGCACGCCGGCGACATAGACGCCTGCCCAAACCACGGCGCCGAGCGGCACGTACGCCAGGATGTTTCGTACGCCGAGCCTCCGCAGCGCGAGGATCGCGAGCACGCCCGCGATTGCGATCCCGAAGCCGGACAGCTCGAAGCCCGAGGCGTAAAACACCGCGATCACCAAGATCGCG
>DASRXR010001078.1:0-2276 GCA_035687405.1 Polyangiales bacterium | reverse complement strand
CGCCGGATTACCTGGATATGGATGACGACGGCGACGGCACGCTGACGAAGGACGAAGTTGCAGCTGCTGGCGGCGCGAGCGTCGACACGGATGGCGACGGAACTCCGAACTATCTCGACGACGACCGCTTGGTCGACGTCCAAGATGCCGGCGTCGAAAAAGAGTGTGCGCAGTCGAGTGCGAAAGCCGATTTGCGTAAGCGTCCGGTCGACATCGTGTTCGTGATCGACAACTCGAGCTCGATGGACGGCGAGATCAAGGCGGTTCAGAACAGCATCAACGCGGACTTCGCGAAGCTGATCGGCATGAGCGGGATCGATTTCCGCGTGATCATGCTCGGCGACTTCGGGTTTTACGATTATGCCAGTTCGCTGCCGATGGGCTCGACGGACGCGTGTAGCGTCTGCATCAGCGGCGAGTTGAATCCGGACCAGACTTGTCCGGGCACTGAAGCGGACGCGGTCTACGGCGCTGCGCCGAAGTCGTCCGCGCGTTTTTTCCACTACGATCCAGACGGCAACAAGCATTCCAAAGAGGCGTCGGTCGGCAGTAAGAACTCGCTGTGCCGCGCGCTGCAGTGGTTCAAGAAGCCGGACGGCTTCGGGCTCGCGCCGATGGGCTGGAGCCAATGGCTGCGGAAAGACGCGACCAAGATCTTCGTGGAGATCACCGACGATCAGGCCGACTGCTCGGTCGACTTGAACGGTGACGGAACGATGGACTTCACGGTGAAGGACACCGTCGCCGATCCGATGAACCCGAGTGACAAGACCGGCATGTACCAAGCGAAGCAGTTCGATGAAGCGCTGCGCATGTTGAGCACGGAGCAGTTCATGGCCGGCGAGGGCGGGCGCAACTACGTGTTCCACAGCATCATTTCGATGCCGTTCAAGGCGGGGATGATGGACGTGCCGTACGAGCCGAACGAAGCGGCTGCGGCGACGGTGAACTGTTCGAGCGGTGCGAACCCGGGTCGCGCCTACGACGGCCTGAGCCGGCTCACGGGTGGTTTGCGTTACCCGGTGTGCGCTGCCGATGTGGCCGCTGCTGGGACGGGCGGCACGACGGGCTTCACGGCGATCTTCAAGCGCATTGCGCAGGGAGTCGTCGAAGGTACGAAGGTCGCGTGTGACTTCGCGGTTCCGAAGGCGCCGGACGGCAAGACGCTCGATCGCAACACGGTCGAAGTGGTCTATTCGCAACCGAGTGCAGACGCGATTTCGTTCCGCCAGGTGCAAGACGTCGAGTCCTGCGGTGGGCAGAGCGGCAGCTTCTACTTCAAGGGCGAGACGATCGCGTTGTGTGCGGACACTTGCACGCGCGTGCAAGCGGACGACAAAGCGAAGGTGGACGTGCGGTTCGGTTGCAGCTTGCCGCCGCGCAAGGAGCCGCCGCCGCTGCCTCCGAAGCCGCCAGTTCCCGAGTGATCTGAGGTAGGCCCGCACAGTTTGCGAAAGCCCCGGCCGGAAGGTCGGGGCTTTTTTGCGTTATGGTGCGGTCAGTGGCGGCGCCGCGCGAGAACACGATCGGCCGGCGTGCAGTCGTGCTCGCGTCCACGTTGAAGTGGGTAGGGCGCTTCGTGTTCGCCTACCTGGCATTTTGTGTGTTGGTGATGGCGTTCCAGGACCGACTGATCTTTTTTCCGACGCCTGGCGGCGACGTGGTGGGTCCGGGTGAGGACCTCAGGTTGCGCGCGGAGGACGGTGTTGCGCTGCATGCGCGTTGGATTCCGCAGGCGGGCGCCGAACACACGCTGCTGTACTTGCACGGGAATGCCGGGAACCTGGCGGATCGAAGTGAGTTGCTCGAGCTGTTCCATGAGTTCGGAGCGAATGTGTTGGCGCTCGAGTATCGCGGCTATGGGCGGAGTGAGGGCAGTCCGTCGGAGGCCGGCTTGTATCGAGATGCGCGCGCGGCCTACGCGTGGGCGGTCGCGCGTGCGCCGGCAAAGCAGTTGGTGGTGTTCGGCGAGTCGTTGGGAGGCGGGCCGGCGTGTGAGTTGGCGGCGACGCGTGAAGTGGGTGGGGTGATCTTGTTGTCGACGTTCACGAGCATCGCGGACATGGCGGCGCGAAGTTTTCCGTGGTTGCCCGTGAGGTTGTTGGTGAGGACGCGTTTCGACAATCTGTCGAAGGTGGGCCGCATCAAGGCGCCGAAGTTGATCATTCACAGTCGAACTGACGAGGTGGTGCCGTTCGAGATGGGGCCGCGTTTGTTCGAGGCCGCGCCGGAGCCGAAGTCGGCGTTGTGGTTGGATCGCGCCGGCCACAACGAGA
>DASRXR010001077.1:0-6372 GCA_035687405.1 Polyangiales bacterium | reverse complement strand
TGCTCTTCACGCAGAAGGGCGGCGTGATCCATTGCGTCGTCACCGGCATCAACGTCGGCGCGCAGAGCTACTGGGACTCGCTCGCCACCATGCTGCTGCACACGCGCGGCTGCCTGATCATGACGCCGAACGCGTCGATGGTGCTCACCGGCAGCGCAGCGCTCGCGGCGTCCGGCTCAGTCTCGGCCGAGGACGAGGTCGCGATCGGCGGCCACGAGCGCGTGATGGGGCCGAACGGCGAGGCGCAGTACTTCGCGACCGACCTGCTGTCGGCCTACAAGATCCTCTACGACCACTACGAGTACACGTACGTCGTGCCTGGCGAGAAGGGCCCGCGGCGGCTCGTGAGCTCGGATGCGAGCGCGCGCGACGTCACGACCTATCCGTACAACGACGGCAAGCCGGGTCCGCAGGCGTTCAAGACGGTCGGCGAGATCCTCGATCCGAAGACGAATCCGGGTCGCAAGCGCATGTTCGCGATGCGTGCACTCATGCAGGGCGTGATCGACGGCGACGGTGGCCATCTCGAACGCTGGGCGCACCACGTCGGTGCGGAAACGGCGATCGTTTGGGACGCGCACCTCGGTGGTTACCCGGTGTGTTTGCTCGGCATCGAGAGCCAGAACCTGCAGCGCACGGGATATCGCCCGGCGGATGGTCCGGAAGAGTGGAACGGCGGCACGCTGTTCCCGCAGTCGAGCAAGAAGGTGGCGCGTGCCATCAATGCAGCGAGCGGCGTGAGGCCGGTCGTGCTGCTCGCGAACATCTCGGGCTTCGACGGTTCACCCGAGTCGATGCGGAAGCTGCAGCTCGAGTACGGCGCCGAGATCGCACGTGCGGTCGTGAACTTCCAGGGCCCGATCTTGTTTTGCATCGTCGGCCGGTACCACGGTGGTGCGTACGTCGTGTTCTCGCGCGGCTTGAACGACAATTTGCGAGCGAGCGCGGTCGAGGGTTCGTACGCCTCGGTGATCGGTGGCGGCCCGGCTGCCACGGTCATCTTCCCGCGCGAAGTGCGTGCGCGCGTCGCGGCGGATCCGCGGATTCAAGCGTTGCGCGCGACGTTGAAGGGCAATCCGACGGCGGAAGAGCGTGCCGCGTTCGACAAGCTGCGTCGCGACGTGACGATCGAGAAGCGTGGCGAGCTCGCTCGCGAGTTCGATGCGGTTCACTCGGTGGAGCGTGCGAAGCGAGTGGGCTCGATCGAGGAGATCATCCCGGCGCACACGATTCGCCCGTACTTGATCGACACGCTGACGGCCGATCTCGCGCGTCTGAACAAGTGAAGCGCACACGAAGCGCACACGAAGGTCACGAAGCTCACTGAAGGATCATGGCGCTGCGGATCACCGCCGCTTGATCCTCGGTGAGCTTCGACGCGCTCGCGTTTGTGGTCGGGAACATGAGGTTGTCGGCGCCGGCGCCTTCGCAGTCCTCGGCGTCGAGGCCCGTTTCGTCTTGGTCGCGTGATCGATCGCATACGGGCGTGTCCGGCAGCGGATCGATCACGTCGCCGTTCACTTCCGTCGTGTGAAACAAGCCGAACGCGTGACCGAGCTCGTGCGCGAGCGTTCGCCCGAGTTGCACCGGGTCGCCCGTGACTGGGTTCGCCGCAATCGCGATTCCCGATGCGCCGGTGCCGTGCATGCCCCATGGAAGCGGCGTGGCGCCGGTGATCGCGCCGACGTTTGCTTCACCCTGCGCGTCGATGTCGCCGACGAAGAACACGTCGAACGCAGGATTGCCCGCGCCCGCCGAGAGCTTGAATAGCTCGGGAAGCTGCGGGTAGACGCGGTATTGCTGAACGATGTTCGCGAAGCCGCGACTGACTTCGGCGTCGGGGAGCTCGCTGCCGCGCTCGAGCAGCCCGCCGGTCACGTGAACCTGCCGGAGGTCGCCGACGAACACGCCGGCGGGTTCGAAGATGCGATCGACTTCCTCGAGTGCGCCCGCGATCGTGGCTGGGATCGCATCCCCGGCGTCATCGAACTCTTCGGCGCCGACGTAGTACAAGTTGAGATCGAGTCGGCCCGCACCGGGCTCGCCGGACAGCTCCGTGATCCGCGCGTCGCCGGCGCGTTTGGTCTCGACGGTCAAGCGGTAGCCAGCCTCCGACGGCGCAGCGCGCGGGCCGTTCGGAATCAGAACGGTCAGTGGATAGACGTGATCCCCGATCGCAACGGGATTGATCGGGCCGGCCGGGTCGCCGAGCGCTTCGCTGTCGAACCACAGCGCGTCCTTGTCCATCGGCGCGAGCGTCCGCGCACAAACTGGTGGGCGGCACGTCGTGTCGGGCGAGGGGATCGGCCACGTGTCGTCGTCGAGATGTTCGATGACGAAGAGAGCGGGCTGCTTTGCGCCGCGAAGCGAGAGCGTGTCGTTTCCACCACTGAAGGCGTTCGCACGTGTCCCGACACCGATGCTCGCACTGTTCGGCAGGTTTACCATCGCGACGCAGGCCGACACGCCGTGCAGACGCCCGCCTTCGCCACGCGCGTAGACCGCTTGGCAGCGCTGGAGCTTCGCGCAATCGCTGTGGTCGCTACATGGTTCGACACAAGTCCCGGCCAACACGCAGATGCCAGTCGCGCATTGCGAGCTGCGCTCGCAGCTCTCAGCGGCGGCGCGCCCCTGCCGCTCAGAGCTGCAGGTGAGCGCGAGTGGCGCGAGGTCCTCGGCGTTCAGATCGGGGGCGGCGAGGCACGCGAGGCCATCGCACTCCGCTCCACTCTCGCAAGCCATTCCGGCTCGGCCGCCCGACCCGGAGCTGCAAGCCGCTGCGAAACACGCGAGGGTGCCGAGCAAGCGGTAGCACCGTGTCATCTGGCCAGGATACGTGGGTCGGCGGAGTAACCCAAACTCCGTGGAGCTGCAGCGGTGAGCGGCAACGTCAATAAGCGGCGGCAGCTCCACCACCGCGAGTCACGTCCGCGACTGCGCGATAGCCCAGGGTCTTCGGGTCGACCTCGATGCAGTCCGCGTGGCCGATCTTGCCCCAAGGAATCGTCTCCACCGTATGGCCGAGCGCGCGCAAACCCTCGACGAGCTCCGGCTCCACCGTGGGCTCCACCATCACTTGGTCGGGTAACCACTGGTGATGCACGCGCGGCGCTTTCACTGCCTCGTCGAGCGGCCAACCGTAGTCCACGAGATCGCGCATGAGCTGCGTGACTGTAGTCGTGATCGTCGGGCCGCCCGGTGTCCCGAGCACCGCGCGCAGCTGCCCGTCTTTGAGCAGCACCGTCGGCGTCATGCTGCTCAACATCCGCTTCCCCGGTTGAATCGCGTTGCGCTCGCCCTGGACGAGCCCGTACGCGTTCGGCTTGCCTGGGTCGGCGGCGAAATCGTCCATCTCGTTGTTCAGCAAGATGCCGAGCCCCGGCAGCGCGACCTTCGAGCCGAAACCGGTGTTGAGCGTGTAGGTGTTGGAGACCGCGTTGCCCGCTTCATCGACGACCGAGAAGTGCGTGGTCTGGGGACTTTCTTCGCGAGGCGTGCCTGCGCTGATCGTGCTCGACGGCGTCGCGTGTGCGGGATCGATGTTCGTCATGCGCTGTTGGATGTAGGTCGGGTCGAGCAATCCGGCGACCGGCAGCTTCACGAAGTCGGGATCTGCGAGCCACTCGTTGCGATCGGCAAACGCGCGGCGCGACGCTTCGATGTACAGATGAAAACTTTGAGGGCTGCGCGCAGGGTACTTGCGAAAGTCGAGCAGCTCGCTCGCGAACAAGATCTGCCGCATCACGATCCCGCCCCCGGAGGGCGGTGGCATCGTGATCACTTCGTGACCGAGGTACTCGAAGCGCATTGGCTCGCGCGCAATCGCCTTGTATTGAGCGAGATCTGCGGCCGTCCACAGGCCACCGAGCGACTGCATGCGGGTCGCGATCGCATTCGCGAGTTGCCCGATGTAGAACGATCGCGGGCCTTCCGTTGCGATGATCTGTAGGGTCGCCGCGAGTTCGGGTTGCTTCCAGAGGCCGCCGGTAGGGATCGGTTGACCGTCCGGTCCGAGATACGTGCGCGCGGTATCCGCGAATCCGGCGTCGCGCATTTGCACCGCTGCGCGCTGCATGTCTTCGGCGTGCGACTGTTCGAGCGCGTGGCCATCCCGCGCGAGCAGAATGGCGGGTGCGATCAAGTCCGCCCAGGGTTTCGAGCCAAAGCGCTGATGGGCGAGCTCGAGCCCGGCGACGGTGCCAGGAACGCCCGCTGCGAGCGGACCGACGACGCTCGCTTTCGTGAGCTTGCCTGACGCGTCGAGGTACATCGCGCGTGTCGCTGTGAGTGGCGCAACTTCGCGATAGTCGATCGCGACGTCTTGGCCATTCGCCCAATGCACCACCATGAATCCGCCGCCGCCAATGTTGCCCGCGGACGGATGTGTCACCGCAAGTGCGAACGCGACTGCGATCGCGGCATCGACTGCGTTCCCTCCGGCTTTCAGTACGGCCAGTCCGGCAGCGCTCGCGTTCGTTTCGGCGCTCGCGACTGCCCCATGGGTTCCGACTGCGACGCCGGGCTTATCGCCGCCTTCAGGCAGGCCCCGCGTGATTGCGGGGAGCGTCGCGGTCTGTGCCGTCTTAGCGGCAGGCGTCTGCGACGTCTGTGTCGCGCAGGCGCAAACCAGTGCGATCGCGATTACGAATCGAAAGGGGGAGGGAAGTGTGCGCATGGTGGACGGACTATCGAGAAAGCAAGGACCTGGGGCAAGCAGAGTCCGAGACCCGAGAATCCGAGTCGCAACCGTGCCCGTCTAGGTCGAGCCGCCTGCGCCACCTGCGCCCGCAGTCACTCCGAATCCGGCTGCGCCGCTCGTACCTGCGAGCGCAGTGCTGCCGGCCGCACCGACGCCGCCGCTTCCCGCTGCAGCGCCGGCCGCACCCACCTGTCCGCTTGCTCCACCGCTGCCGCTCGTAGCTGCTACTCCTCCGGTTCCTGCTGCCGGAGTTACGAACGATGTTCCTGCATCCAATGGCGGCGCCACCGTTCCTGAGCTTGGCGGCAACGTTGCACCCGCCACACCTCTCTGACCCGCGTCTTCCTCACAGATCAGATCCAGCATGATCTGTTCTTTCAGCGTGATCCGCAGGTCCTCGCAGAACTCCGGACAGAAGTGCACCTTCGTGATCTTTCCCTCCGGTGACTTCTCCGTCCAAAACGGGATTGGCACCGGCGAATCACAGGTCATGATCGCGGAGCTGGTTCCTGCAAGCCACCGCGTGAAGTCCGGACCTCGCATCGGATCCATGCGCGTTACCGTGCAGCTGCCGGCGAGAACCGCGTCGAGGTTCTCCGGAAAACCACGCCGCACGAGCCGCGAACGCACGTCACACTGCGGCGGCCGCGTCATCGCGACATAGTCCGGATCGGTCGACCAGCAACCGCTGAGCGACACGAGCACTAGTGCCACTCCAACTGCTGGCGCGCGTCTCCGCACGACCCGCTCCTTCAACGCTGGGACCGCAAGTCCGCCAAGCGCGCCCGAAGCGTACTGTCTTCGAAGCTGCGCGGATGCTTGACCAAGAACTCGGAGATCGCCGCTGCCTCGTCTTTGGGGCGCTGGAGCGCCCGAAGCGCATGAATGCGCGCGAGCCGTGCTTCCTCACTCAACGTTCCACCGCGCACGAGGTACGCGTCGAGCAGTTCGAGCGAGCGCGCCGGATCGTTCAGGGCGGAGAGTTGCAGCTTGCCGAGCGAGACGAGCACGGTGTGCGCCTCCTCGCTCCGGGGATACCCGGTACGCAGGGACTCGTAAGTCGCGACTGCCGCTCGCAGCGACCCGTCGCGAACCTGCCGCCGTGCGCTGCGTAGGAGCTCGGCCGGCGTCGGTCCGCTGATCTCCGGCGCGAGCGCCTCGACGACCGCCTCCGGGACGACCTTCGCGCTGAGCTCAGCGCGATCCACCCGCGCAGCCGCCTTCTTGGCGCGCACGCGTCGAACCTCGCGCGAAGCCGCCGCGAGCGCCTGTGCGCGATACACGAGCGACCGCGATTCGCCGGCATTCCAGTGCAGCTCCTCGTCGAGCAACACCGCCGCGTCTTTGCGCACGATCAACCGATGCCCGCCGACCGGAACCAGCGACGAGAGCGGCGCGCGGCCGATCAGCTGCCCATCCAGCCAAGCCTCCGCGCCCACAGGCTCGCCGTTCAACTCCAGCGTGGCCGACACGGGGTCGTGCCACAGCATGGTCGGACCGAGTAGCGCCCACGAGCTCGCCTCTTCCGTTCGGCTGAGCGAGTTCACCTGCACCGAGTTGTCCGAGCTCTGTGCGCGCTCATGTGCGTTCACGAGTTTCTCTGCGGTGCCATGCGCGACGCGAACCTTGCCGTTCAGCACGGTCGTCACCACCGGCCGGCCCGCCGCGCGCTC
>DASRXR010001076.1:0-17931 GCA_035687405.1 Polyangiales bacterium | reverse complement strand
ATCGAGCTGGCGCAACACTTGGTGACCACCGGTCGCGCTCGCTATCAAGCGGGCAGCTGGGTGTTGCCGGCTACGCTCGACGAAGCAGATCTGCCGAAGACCCTCACGGACTCGTTGTCCGAGCGCCTGCATGCGCTCAGTCCCGACGCGCGCGAGCTGCTCGACGCGCTCGTGCTCACGGACGGCGACACGCTCGCGAGCTCCGACTATCGCGAGCTGACGTCGCACTCGGACAATCGCCGCCTGTTCGCGGCGCTGGACGAACTCGCGACTGCGCGCATCGTGGCGCTCGACGGCACGGGCTACGATATCGCCCAGCGCGGGTTTCTACCGGTCGTGCAAGCGGCGATGCTGCCGGAGCGCCGCAAGTCGGTCCACAATCGTATCGCGGACTTGCTCGCAGCCAACGGCGGCGACATCTTGCGCCGCGCGCGACATCTGCTCGAGGCCGGGCGCAACGCGAACGCGATCGAGCTCTTGTGCAGCATCGACTTGATCGCGCGCATGCCACCGCTCGATCTGCTGGCGCAAGCGGTCGAAGAAGCCGAACGTTTGCCGCTGCCCGCGGCGACCTTGCACCGCCTGCGGGTCGCGCTCTTGATCAACGCACCGTTTGCGCTGGCGACGAAAAGTTTCCGTCGGGTCGCGCCGATCGTGTTGAGTCAGCTCGTCCGCGACTCCGGCCTCGCGTTGTACGGCGAGCTCGATCAGCTGCCGCCGCGCGAACGGCTCGCTCAAGCACTCGCGCAGACGCACCAGAACTATCTCGCTACGCCCGAACACGAGCGGGTGCACTCGGTGATGGAAGCGATCGCCGAGCTCGTGCGCGTCGTCGGCTCGATCGCAGCGATGGCCCCATCGGTGTTCGACTTCGAGTTGCTGGACAACCTGCCGTCGCTCGAACCGCTCTTGCCACTGTCGCCCGCGCTGCAAGTCGTGTCGCAGCTCGTCGCAGGCGCAAAAGATTGGGTGCGCGGGCGCTACACCCGGGCGTGCCAAACGTACGAAAGCGTCCTCGCGCGAGTCGCCGAGCCGGACCGTGCGGCCCTCGACGACGCGCAACACGATCGCATTCGGTTTGGGCTCGAATACACGGTCGGCGTGTACGATGCTCAGCTCGGCGTGCCGAACGCGGAGCGACGCGCCCAGCTGGTCGAGACGAAGCGCGAGCTGCGCGTCAATGCGTGGCGGCTTCGCGGCATCTTGCACTTGTCGCAAGGCAATCCCGAAGACTCGCGGAAGGCCTTCCGCCGCGCGCAGCTGCTTCAAGCGCAGGAAGGCGTGCGCGAGCGCTACGTCGGTTCGACCGCCGGTGTCGAGCTCCTCGGGTACATTCGACTCGGCGATCTGCTCGGCGTGAAGAGCGTTCTCGAGACGCTCGCCGGGCTCGCCGCGGAACACCCACGCTGGATGTCGATCGACAACCTCGGCCGCGCGGCATACCTCGAGCTGCAACACGACCTCGAAGGCGCACTCGCGCTGATCACGCAGACGCTCGCGATGGCAGAGCCGCTTTGGCTGCCGTACTTCGCGCCGATCGCGGCGCGTCACTTGCATCTCCTGCGGCAACTCGAGCGCGGGGACGAAGCGGTGGCCAAAGCGCGAGAGTACCTGCAACTAGCGGCTGACCTAGACCTCGCCGCGCACGACCTCAGTCCGGCGGCTGCGCTCGCGCTCGCTCGCTTTGGTCAATACGAAGAGGCGCTGCGCGCGCTCGGTGCGGCGTTGGATGTCGCGGAAGTGCAAGGTCGAACGGGCTTCTCGCTCGGGATCCTGTACGAGACGCGAGCGCGGATCGCGCTGTGGATGGACGATCGCGAGAACTTCGATGCTGCAGTGCTGCGCTGCGCGCAAGGCTACGAGCCGGACAAGTATCCGGCGATGCGCACGATGCTCGCACGGTTGGTCGAGGAAGGCCGGCATCACGGCGTCGCGCCGAGTGAAGCGGTCGCGTTGATTCGCGATTCGACGAACCCGAACGCGGCCGAAAGTGAGTACGAGACGATTCACAGCCGAATCGCCGAGTGCGTCGACTTGCCGGACCGCGCGCGCTGTGCGCTGACTTTGTTGCTGCAGAGCACGCTCGGCTCGATCGGTTACCTGTACGGCACCACGCAGGGTCGCAGCTTGCAGCTGTTGGCGGCGCTTCCCGACCAGCCGTCCCCCGAGCTCGACAGCTGGATCCAGCAGTACGCCCGCGAAGCGTTCGAGACCGATGACGACGTGACGGGTAGCGCAACTGGCGACACCACCGGGGACGCGAAAGAGCTCGCGCCGATGCGATTCGTCGACTCGGATGGTCGCTCGTTCGACGCCGCGCTTCTGTTCGACGATACGAAGGATGGGCGCGTGCTCGTCGCTGCGCTGGTGCTTCAAGTGGATGCGCTCGCGCACAGTCTGCCGTCGAACGACTTGCGAACGCGGATCGCGCGCGAGTTGACCTTGCACGGAGACGTGCTCGGTTGGCTGCAGGCTTGAACCGTCACGGACAGTTCGTCGCGATGTCGAGCTCGACGCCGTCGATCAGCGTCGCGTCACAGGTCTGCGGACACAACGTCAGTTGCGGACCTTCTTCGCCTTCGACGTAGTAGTACGCTTGCGTGCGCGTGCTGCATGACGTCGGTCCTGCGACGAGCGCGAGTACCTGCGCGGAGTCGCCAGTTCGAAGTGCGACCTGGGTCGCGTCGAGCTGAAAGGCCGTATCGAGATCGATTGAACACGGGATCGTGGTCGGCGTCACGGCTTCGAGCAGCGGCCCGAAGACCTTTCCCCAATCTTGCATACAGATGGAGATCTCTTCGCCGCCGAGCTCGGAAGCGAGCTCGTAGTACTCGCGACCGATCCCAGACGCACCGCACACGGCGCCGACGCGGCGACCCGCGTTCGCACATTGTTCACTCGGATCCTCACTGCGACAGGGCTGGCCGTTCACGTCGGGCGATGCGACGGCGTGCACGACGTACGGACGGCGCAGGAGCCGGTCCATCTGGCGCCTGAACTCGCCTGCGCTCATCGCGCTGTCGTCATCGGTGACGACGACGAAGTGTAACGCCGCCTCGGGCCGCAAGAAGTCGCGATACCGCGGGTACTCGTCGACCAAGGCTTGAAGCGGCTCGTGCGAACCGACTTGGCGCTGCACGAACCGGTAGCGCTGATCATCGGTGCCGAGCGGTGGAGGCACGATGTTCGAGCTCGTCACCATCGCGAGGCGTACGTCGAAGTGGCGCGCTTCCGCATCGCTCACGAACTGATTCATGATCGCTTCGATGCGTGCGCGTTCGTCACCCATGCTGCGCGAGCTGTCGACGACCCAGACCATGTCGACCGGCGAGGTCGTCTCACCTTTGCGTAGCGTTCGGATCGTGCAGCTCGGACTCGTGCTCGCATCCGGCACGTTCGCATCCGGCTCACTCGCGTCCGGCTCACTCGTGCTCGCGTCCGCGATTGGATCGGTCGCAGAGAAACTGTCGTCGTTCGGCGCGCGATGGAACAGATAACAGCCGCTGAGCAGCAGACTACTCACGGCCCAGTAGAGGAACGCGCGCATGGATGACACCGGGTCGCACAGCCTATCGCACGCGGGGTGAGTGGGAGCAACGGAGATTGTTAGCTGCCTGTGTGACCGCGTCGCGTATGCGCACGTAGAGAAATGCCCCTGCGCATACACGCTGCAGTATCGCGAGCTTCCGCGCGATTTGTGCCAGCGGTCGCGGACATTCGCGGCCACAGGTGCAGGGCTCTGGCGGACGAAGCGTTCTGCAACGTGATGCCCCCGAGTTCGGATTCAGGCGTCTTTCGCGAGCGCCCGCGCGAGTGCGGCGTCGATGCGCGCGACCATAGCCGGCAACTTGGGTGGGCTGCCTTCGCCGCTTTTAGCTGCAGTATCGATCTCCCAGACTGCTTCGGCGGCCGCGTCCGCACCGCGCGCGCGCAAGGCTTCGACCAATCGCGCCGGCGGCCCGACGTCGACATGGTGGTGCGCCGCGATCCGCGCCCACGCATCGCGCGCGATGAGCTCGATCGCGCCGCGCGCGTCGGCCGATCGCTCGTACAGCTGCCCGAGCGCGACGACGAACGACGCGCTCTGAGGCGGTGCAGCTGGCGGCGGCGGAAGCACCGCACCGAACCGAGCTCCCGCGCGCCACAATACGACCGCAACCACGATCAGGAGTTGCAGCACGAGCGGTGTCGCACCCATCTGCCGCAAGTAGCGCATCAGGGAGCGGCGTTCGCCGATGCCGAGGTGGTACTCGTCGAACACGACCGGCATGTCGGGCGCGTAGGTCCGCAACAGGCGCACGAACAGCTCACCGCCGTCGCTCGAGCCGAGCTCCGCGTTTTGCAGCATGCTCGCCGACGCGAGCACGATGACGCGCCCCAGCCCTTGCTTCACGGTGAGTGCGAGCGGCTCGAGGTCGGTCTCGTTTCCTTCCGCGTCGCGCCGTGGATCGCCGAGCAGGATCTCGGGCTCGAGATCCGGCTGCAGTATCAGCTCACCTGCGTCGCGAAACGGGATGACCGGCAAGCCGCGCAGCGCAGCTGTCATCGGGACGGCCCAGGTCGTATCGGCCGGCGGAAGTGGTGCACCCGAACCGGCGCCAGCTTCGTTTGTCGCGACTCCAGCGTCTGCATGCGCAGGGTCCGATACGGGTGATTCGAAAACGCCGCCGTCAGCGGCCAGCGGATCCGGCTCGGTGTCGAGGTCGTCCGAGTCACGCCCGCTGGACCCGAGCAGCGATGCCCACTGCGTCTTGCAGCGCTCGTCGTATTTGAACTGCACGCCGAACGCTTGCGGCAAGTAGTCGCGAGCCCCCGCGACGACCAGCACTCCACCCCCGCGCACCCAGCGCACGAGCTCTTGACGCTCGTAACGCGAGACCGGCCGCGCCATCGCCGCATCGCAGCCCCCGAGCGCGACCAGGACCGCGCTTGGAGGCAGACGCGCCAAGTCTTGAGCCCAACGCATGACCGGCGAGACGAGTTGCTCGACGAGCAAGTAGAGCGCGCGACTGCCGCGCGGGCCGGAACCGTAGCTCGAATACGACGTTGCGAATCGGCCGCGCTCAGCGACGCGGCCGAGCGTCGACACGAGCAGCGTGAATGCGACCAAACCAAAGACGACCCAGCCGGCGCGCTTCATGGCCGCTTCGACCCTGACTCGCTTCTCGCAGCGGGTCGCAAGCTCGGCACGGCGCAGATTTTTTCTGCGAGCAGAAGGCCGCGCTCGTATTCGTCGCGGCTACACGCCTCGCGCCCATACCACTTTCGATCGAAGAGGGTCGTGAACACGGCGAACAATTCGCGCGTCGTGCTCGCCGGCATCGCGCGCAAGTAGTAGCCGTTCGTACGCGCGGGATCGAACTGAATGAAGCGCGCGCGATCGAGTGCGGCGAGTGTCGCCGAATACAATGCACGGAGCGCCGCCGCAAAGTCACCGGCGGTCGCGAGCGTTCGCGCTTCCGAGAGCAACATCGGCGCAGGTCGTTCGGACACGCGTGGTGGCAGTGAGGGGTTCGGAGCGTCCGTACGTTCTTCACGCTGGCCGCGCGCTTCCCAAGTCACGTAGCCCACTGCGAACAGCAGTAGCCCGAATACGACGCCCATCACGATCCACGGCGAGATCTCGGGAAGCTCGACGCGGAGCGCCCGCGACTCTTCGCGCTCGTCTGGATTCGCGGCGAAAAACTTGTCGAACAGGCTGCGGATCCAAGTCTCGAACGTGCGTGCGCCCTTCGGTTCGAACTCGTCGAACTCACGGCGCTTCAAGATGCGCTCGACTGCCACGCGTACTTCGAAGTCTTCGGAGCTTTGTTGCGCCGCAATTTCGAGGTCGTCTCGCACTGCAGCGGGTGGCGGCGGCTCGGCGTAGGCGCGACTTTCGAGCCCACCGAATCCACTGAGCCCGCCGAGCCCGCTCGCAAAACACACGAGCAGTGCGCCGGTCGCGGTCAGGCTCGCGCGAGGGCGAACAGGCGCAGGGGCGTTGCCGTCGGGGCGAGTCGCAGCAAACAGCGCGTCGACGGCAGCGTGGAGGTCGGCGCCATCCTTGCGACCGCGCGCGTCGGCGAACACACACGCAGACACTGCAGCGCGCAGTGGATCGAAGACGACGATGCACAGCGCGAGCAGCCCGTACGCGACGAACTCGTTTTCGGTCGACAGAAACGCTGATACGAACGCGACGTCGAGACCCAAGATCGAGTGCGACAGCAAAAGGAGCAGCGCCGTCAGCGCGAACACGTTCACGAACAAGCCGAACATGCCGGCGAGGACCATCAACTCCACGAACACGAGCGATGCGCGAGCCCCCGCCGTGTCATCCGTCGCGAGACCGAACGCACGTGCGCCGCTCTCAGCTGCACAACGCATCCGGGCGAGCCACGAAGGTGCGAGACCGCCGCGGAGTGCGAGGAGTGGGACGAGCGCGAGGATGGCAAACGGCGACAACTGCGCGAGCCAAAACAACGGCCACAGCCACACCCACACGCCGAAGCCTGCAACCGCAGAGGTGGCCCAGACCTTTGCGAGCGCCCGCCCGCTCGGTTCGGGCGGCGGCATCGGCAGACCCGGTCGAAGCTCTTGAACGAACATGCGCGCGAGCCGCGACAGGACACTGGCGCGAAACACGAAGCTTGCAGCCAAGAGCAGCGCGAACGGACCCCGCAACGTCCGTACCCCTTCGATCGCTTCGAGGTAGTAGAGCGCGAGGCACACGGTTGCGAGGGGCACGCTTGCAGTAAGGCCGAGACCCACGCGCGAGACGGGTCCGGAGCGCAACAGAAACAGGGCCCGGTCGAGGATTTCGGCAGGGCCGGGGGGCCGGAGCGACGCGCCGCTCCCAGAGGCGTTCAGCTCCGCGGTCATGCCCGGCATTTCAGCTGCCTCCGGGCAACATCAGCTCGAGAAAGCCCCACAGCAGCGCGCTCAACGTCACGAAGTACAGTGCGGCGGTGGCGCCCGTGAGGCCCGGTTTGCCGCTGCTGGCTGCAGCGCGGACGCCGCTGTCCACGGCGAGCCCGGCGAGGCATGCGACGCAGTAGTTGATGCCTTCCACCTTAGTCGCGCACTCGCTGCAGACGCGGGTGCGACAACGAACACACACACCGATTGCCTCGCGCTGCGCATGATTCGCGCAGACTGCAACTTGGGTGGCGGCCATCCATCGGTTGTAGAGCTGTGGTCACAGTGCGTCAACGCGTCCTCCCCGTGAGTTGTCACGGTTTGAAACATGGTTGTTTTGCCGGTTTGCGCGTGAAAGTGCGGTTGAAAGTACGGTCGCTGCGCGCTACCACGATCCCGTTGTGGCTAGTTTGCTCGTGATCAAGACAGGTGCGGCCCTCCCGGTACTGGTTGAGCGCCGCAAGGACTTCGACACCTGGATTGCGACTGGCACCGGCATTGCCGCAGCCGACGTGAAGGTGGTCAGTGTGTTCCAGGACGAACCGCTGCCGGACGTGCATGGCGTCCAAGGTGTGGTGGTGAGTGGATCGTCGGCCATGGTCACCGATCGGGCGCCTTGGAGTGAGCGCACGGCGGAGTGGTTGCGCGAGGCGGTGCGGCTGGAAGTGCCGACGCTCGGCATCTGCTACGGCCATCAGCTGCTCGCGCATGCCCTAGGCGGTGAGGTTGGGTACAACCCGCGGGGCCGCAACATCGGCACGATCGATGTCGCGTTGCGCGGCGATGCGCGGGCGGATCGTTTGTTTGGTGTGTTTGGAGATTCGGTGCAGGTCGCGGTGAGTCATCTCCAGTGCGTGATGAAGTTGCCGCCTGGTTCGACTTGGCTGGCGTCGTCGACGCTCGATCCGCATCACGCGTTTCGCGTCGGAAGTTGCGCGTGGGGAGTGCAGTTCCATCCCGAGTTCGATGCGGGCATCACGCGCGGCTACATCGAGGCGAAGCGGACGGTGCTCGCGGAAGAAGGCGTCGACGTCGATGCGATTCTCGACGGCACGCTCGAGAGTGCGGACGGTACGATTTTGTTGCGCCGCTTCGCGGACGTGGTGCGACGGCGCATCTGAGGACGTGGTGCTACCGTTACGGGCCCGATCGATTGGGAGGCTCGAATGTTCGAACGCCAACGTCTGCTCGCAGTACTCGTCTGCACGATTGCCTGCACGCAAGCACAAGCAGCTGAAGAGACGGCTGAGATTGGAAAGCGTGCGCCTGACTTCTCGTTGACCGACACCGACGGTGTCGCGGTCAAGTTGAGTACGCTGCGAGGCAAGACCGTCGTGCTCGAGTGGTTCAATCCGGATTGTCCGTTCGTGAAGCATGCGCATGGCAAGGGTCCGTTGAAAGATCTTGCGAAGCGGATGTCGAACGACAAGCTCGTGTGGTTGACGATCAACTCGAACGGGCCGAACAAGCAGGGTGCCGGTTTGGAGCGCAATCGGTTGGCGAAGACCGAGTATGGTTTTGCGAATCGGGTCTTGCTCGACGAGTCGGGTAAGGTTGGTCGGTTGTATGGGGCGGCGAAGACTCCGCATCTCTTCGTGATCGATGCGAAGGGGGTGTTGGTGTACCGCGGAGGTCTGGACAATGCGCCGGTGGGAGTGGTGGACGACGATCGTCCGCGTCCAGCGGGAGTGCCGGCGGGAACGTTGGTTCCTTACTTGGAAAATGCGTTGTCGGACGTGGCGAAGGCGAGAAGGCCAAGCCAACCAGATACGCCCCCATACGGTTGCACGGTCAAGTACGCGGAGTAGTCGCATACGAGCATCGACTCGGAGTCGCTGCCGCAACGGCAGCCGTAGAGCCGATCTTGCGGGGTCTTGCGCACTCGGATAGCGTGTACGATCGCATCGGCGGGACATGGATCAATCGAACCCACCGCAGCCTGGTGGTGCAGCCGTGCCTCCGAGCGACACTCCAACGCCGCGCACGCCTTTCCTCGGACGATGGGCGCTGCTCGATCAGCCGCAGCGCGCCAGCGCCTACGTCTGCATCGGGTTCGCGATCGTGGCGTGCATCGAACAAGTGCGATTGCTAGTCGATCTCGTCGGTCGCTACGCCAACGAAGATCACGCGTTGCTGTGGTTGATGGCGTATGACTGGGCCCATCTGCGGGTGCGCGAGCCGACGTTCTACGGTCAACCCTACGGTGTAACGTTCGAGGCCATTCCGACAGCTCTGCTCCACGCGATCGGAATCCCTTACCAGATCGCACTGCCCGGAGCGCTGATGATGATGGCGCTCGCAGCCTGGTGGTGCCTGGCGTTTGCCGCTTGGCACCGCAAGCTGTGGATCGCGGCGCTGCTGGCAGCGGCAGCGCCCCTTCTGCTCAACATCGATCATTGGGTGGTCGTGAGCGTGATCGGGACGAGCGCCGGCCGCCTGCTCGCCGCCATCTGCGCCGCGGTGTGTTTGGCTGCGGAGCCGAGCCCACGCAACTTGTCGATCGCGGTCGCGCTCGGCGGTCTGGCAGTGTTGTTCGATTCGGCAGCCGCACCGCTCGCCGTACCGGCTCTCGTCTGGGCACTGCTGCCGTGGACGTTCCGGCGCCGCTACTGGCTGCCGGTTCTGCTCGGTCTGCTCGCGCCCGCAGCTTGGTACACATTCAACGTCTGGTTCGAATCGGCACATCCCGAGCACGCGCTACACCCATCTTGGGGCTACACCCCCGAGCTCGGGCCGCTCCTCGAGAATTGGGCGAACCCGGACCGCCTCTTCGCAACCCACGCGCTCGACGCCTACCGCCACGGCTCGCTCTACGTGGTGCTGATGTTGTGCTTTTTGGTCGCCGCCGCCGCGGCGCGTGATTGGCGAGCGCTCGCCGCCGTCAGCTGCTTAATCGCACTCTACGCCGTGCTTGCCTCGATGCCCAAATCGCTCGATGGCCGTGCCTCGCTCTGGTTTCCGAGCGCGCGGATGACGATCGCCGCCCCGATGGCTTTCTGGTTTGCTGGCTGCGTCACGCTTCAAGCCGTCGCAGGGCGCGCACGGACGGCATTGAGCTCCGATCGCATGTTGTTGTGCAGCGTCGGCGGCGCGCTCCTGATCGTTCTCGCGAGCGTCGGGACGGCATTCGCGCGCGCCTCGAACTGGGCGCCGCGGCTCGACTCGATTCTGCAGGCTGGGCTACGCGACGGTGGCTTGCCGCTGCGCCCGACGAAAGAGATCTACAAGCTGTGTAACGACGTCGCGGACGTCGCGCGGGCGGGCGGAAGCACGATCGTCGTGTTCCCCACGGACCGCGCAGCAAACTACGCGTGTCGTGTGCTCCATCCCGAGCTCACCACGGTTTTTCCCGGCTACGAACGCCGAGCGTGGGTCCTGCGCCGGCTGTCGTCGCGTCCGGCCGAGCGCATGTTGGTCTGGTGGGGGTTCGAGTCCAGCGACTGCAACAAGAAGCGGTTTCGCCGAATGCTCAAGAGCTGCGCCATCGTAGGCGACGGCCGCGCGATGCAGGTGGAGTTCGAGCCGAGGCCACCGCTCGATGTGCTGCGCGAAATCGGTGTGCGGCCGCGTCCGTTTGGTCCAGGCTGCCATCCGAACGAGGTTGCGACCTGCGGATGGTGGGCCGCACGCTACGGCGGTTGAGCGACGCGGAGCAGAAAGTAAGCTCGACGCGGGCCTGCTTCCGGCTTACGGTGCGCCCGAATTGCGCGAATGCACGACGAGTTCAGCATAGCCTCGGCGAGCGCGGCTTCGCAGGCTCGCGAAGTGCAACCGGCCGCATCGCGACTCTCGTTCAGGTCGAGCCTCCTGCTGGCTTCGACGTTCAGCTTGAACTGGGCGATCTGGCACACCGAGTGGCGTGCGGACAATCTCGCGTTTGCGTTCGCGCTGGTCACGTTCGTGTTGCTGGCGATCGCGACCGTCGTACGGAGCGGAAGAGCGCTCGAGCCATGGATCAATCGATTGGTCCTGCCGCTTCTCGTCGGCGCCTTCGCGTTCTTCTTTCACATGTTGCTGTCGTTCGCGCCGAACGACGCGTACTTCGGCCCGCTGCTGCTCACAGCGGCGACGCTAGTCGGTCTAGGCCTGGTTCAAAACCCTGCGGTCGAGCGCTGGCGCATCCCGCTTTTTCTTGTCGTCTACGCCGCACTCGGAGTCTGGCGAATCAAAGCGACGCCTGCTCCACACATCGACGTTTGGGTTTGGCACAACGAAGCGCTCGACGCGCTGCTGCACGGGAGAAACCCCTACGCCGGCTCGATGCCGAACATCTACGAAGACGCGAAGTTCTACGACCCGAGCATGGTCGTGGATGGACGTGTGCTCACAGGATTTCAGTATCCTCCGGTGAGTCTCTACTTCGCACTCCCCGGCTATCTGCTCGGCGACTATCGCTACAGTTTGCTCGCGGGCATGCTCGTCGCCGGGGCATGTATGGCGTACACACGGCCGAACGGGTTCGGCGCGATCGCGATGGCGGTCTGGCTGTGCTGCCCACGTGCGCTGTTCATTCTGGAGCATGGTTGGACGGAACCCATGCTCGTCATGCTCGTCGCCGTGTTCTTGTGCTGCGTCGTACGCGCGCCGAAGTACGCATTCATTCCTCTCGGGCTGTTGATCGCAGGCAAACAGTACATGGCGATCTTCCTTCCGCTAGTCTGGCTGCTTCCGACTAAAGACGGCGTACCGCGAGGCAACGTGGGCTTGGTCGTACGAGCGGTCGTCGCTGGCGGCGTAGTCACGCTGCCATTTTTCTTGATCAACCCGAAGGCGTTCTTCGAATGCATGGTGTTGTTGCAACTGCGACAGCCATTTCGAGTCGAGTCGTTGAGCTTAGTCGCATGGTGGTTCATCCAGTTCGGCAAGCGTTTGCCCGATTGGCTCGGATTCGCATCACTCCTTCCGACGACAGCACTCGCGTTCTGGCGATGCGAGCGGACCCCGGCAGGCTTCGCGACCGGACTCGCATTCGTCTCGTTCGTATTTTTTGGACTCAGCAAGCAGGCGTTCGGCAACTACTACTTTTTCACGTTGGGCGTGATCTGTTGTGCGATCGCCTTCGCGAGCCAAGATGTCCGTCGCCCCGCAGGCTGACCACGGATACCTGGCGCAGCTTGCCTGGACGATCGCGGCGGTTGCGCTCGGATACGCCGTTCAACTCGGCAACGGGCATCTGAACGCGGGTGCAATTCCGATGTTGACGATCGCACTCGGCCTGACGACTGCAGTCGTCGTTGCGCCGCGTGTGCGCAGCGTGCCCGACGGCGAAGTGTTCGTCGTCTCAGGCCTGCTCGTTGGACTCGGCTTCCAGTCCTGGCACCTGCTTTCGACCTTGCCAGCCATTTACATCGCCAACCATTCGGACGCCGCAGTCGAACCCTTCTTTCAAGGCTCCGTTGCTGCGCTGGTGCTGAGCGGAGTCCTCGCGGGAGCACACCACGCCAAGACGCGTGTCATCGCGATGAGCATCGCGCTTGGGCTGCACTTCGCGCTGGGCGTGTGGCTGATCCACGCGTCACCGAAGCCTGACATCGATACGTTTGTCTTTCAGAAAGAGGGCGTCGCTGCGCTCTTGTCAGGCAACAATCCGTACCGCCTCTTTGGATATCCGTATCCGCCGCTGTGTCTGCTGTTCGCGACACTCGGCTCGCTGTTAGGCGGCGACTTTCGGTATTCGCAGTTGTTCGCGATGACGTTGGCTGGTGCGCTCATTGCTGCGCTCGGTGCGTGGCGCCGCAGTGCCACGCTGGCAGCGATGTTGCTCCTGTTTACACCGCGCGGCTTCTTCGTTCTCGAGCAGAGCTGGACCGAACCCTACCTCGTGTGCTTGCTGGCCGCCGTTGCGCTGTCTGCACGGCGGGGTCTGCGCGCGACGCCGTGGCTGACCGGCCTACTACTCGTCGTCAAGCAATACATGTTCGTGCTCATGCCGTTGGTGTGGCTCCTTCCGCGTCCTGCGTCGGCACGGAATTGGCGAACCTTTCTCGGCACGGCCGCGATCAGCGGCGCCATCGTCACGCTGCCGTTCTTGTTGTTCGGTCCGACGCCGTTTCTGCGCTCGGTCGTGTTCTTGCAGTTCTTACAACCCTTCCGACCGGACGCGCTGAGTTTCCCCGCGTTGTGGCTGTCGCAAGGTGCTGAGCCATTGCCGGAATACGTCCTGTTCGTCGTTGCTGCATGCGCCATCGCGCTCGCGCTGTGGCGTTCTCCGCGAACGACAGCGGGGTTCTGCGGCGCGGTGGCGCTTACGTACCTGTGTTTTTTCGCATTCGCGAAGCAGGCGTTCTGTAACTACTATTACTTCGTCATCGGAGCGCTGTGCTGCGCGATCGCATCCGCGACACAGCGCGCGCAACACTTCGCGGCAACGAAGGTTTTCCCAGAGGAACGTCGACGTGCTACACCGCGCCGATGCGCGCGAAGTCGGCGTGGATCGTTACGTTCGCCCTCGGGGTCTGCCTCGTAGGGCTGGTCGTCGCGGCAAACCTGAGCAACGGCGCAACCCGCGGAGGTTACTTCAACGCGGACCATGTCTACATCGCGGCGATGTACGAAGACCTGACGAGGTGGGGCGGGCGTTTCACGGACTGGAACTTCACACCAGCTCCGTATTTTTTCCCGGATATGGCGCTGTATGGGGCCGCTCGTGCGGTCACTTCCAGCATTGAAACAGCCCAGTACGCCACGGATCTTCTACAGCTGATCTGCGTCATTTTCGCAGCCTACGCGCTGCTTCGGCGTGTTCTTCCGGATCACGCCTCGGAGGCCGCGCTCATCGCTCCCTTCATGGTGGGGTGGGTCTTAGCGCTGTATGAGTGGGCCTACCCGTTCATCGGATCGGCGATGGCTGTCGCGTGTCACGGAGGGGGACTGCTCTCGACTCTCATCGTGTTCGCGCTGTGTCTCCGCCCGCCGGCCAAGCTGCGGACCAGTGGTGCTGTCGCGGTCGCAGTGATCAGCGCTTTGACCGCAGGGTCGGACGCGCTGTTCTTTGCCAGTTGCTCGCTGCCGCTCGCAGCGGCAGTGTTGTGGTTCGGACCATTGAAGCTGTGGCGCCGCACACGTGTGGCACCTTGGTCGCGTCTATCACTCAGAAGGTGCGCGCTCGGCGCAGTCTCTGGCGTTGCAGGTTTGTGGTTCTCGCGCTCCTACGGGTTCGCTCACGCCGAAGTGACGAATGGCAGCCTGGAGCTCGCCTTCGCCACCTGGGCGCGAATCCGGACAGATCCCGATGAGCTCGCAAAGCAGACGATTCTCGCGCTCGGCTGCGTCAACGTGTTGGCGCTGCTCGTAGTGGCAGTCACGTGGCGCCATCCACATCGCGCGGGGTTGCGCGTGCTCGCGTTTTGGCAGCTCGCAGTAAGCTCCGCAGTCGTCGGTGCGTATCTGTACAATGGAGCACACTTCGATCGCTGGACGCTCCGCTACCTCGTCACGCCGTGCAACCTCGCCTTCATCTTCGTCGTGGCACTCGTGATCTGCAGTCTCGAAAATGCGCCGGCGACGGTTCGAACGAGTCCTTGGCCGGCTCGCATCCTCGCCATTGCGACGATTGCGCTTTTCGTAGGCGCCGTCACGCAAGCGTCGGCGCTAGTCACGACATCCTATACTGCCCCGCAACGTCCTGCGGCCGAGTGCATAGCCGAGCTCGCCGAGAGTGAAGGCGTCACGGCGATCCTCGGCGAATATTGGGTGGCAAAGCCGCTCATGTTGCTCAGCGACAATCGAGCGCACGTGATTCAGGTCACGCCCTCACTCAAGCCGAACTTTTGGATCAGTAGTCGTGGCTGGTACCGCCCGCCCCTCGCGATGGGGATGCTCATCACGAACGGGCTGGACATGAGCGCGATCGGCAAAGTGTTCGGACTGCCGCAAGCCGTTGCGCAATGCGGCGGCTTTCAAGTCTTCCTCTATCAAGGCGCATCTCGCGTTCGCATGACGTTCCGCATGCAGAACGCGTTCGACAAGGAGCTGGTCGTAAGCGACGCAGACCGCAAACTAGGCTGGGATCGCGCGACTGCAGAGTGGTTCGGCGCCCAGAGTAGTCGCTAACTCTCGCGCGGCTTCACGAACAACAACGCTCCCGCCAACAACGCGCTTAGCGCTGCCGTTGCGTAGACTGCTGGGTAGCCCTCGTGCTTCGCCAACAGGCCCCAACCGAGACTTCCCATACTCGTTCCTAGGTTGAACGCACCGTTGTAGAGGACCATCCCCAAACCTCTTCGACCCGCCGGCAACAACTCCAACAACAACGCATTGAGCGTCGGATACAGCAATCCGTGCGCCGCACCAAACGCCACTCCATAAAACATCAACAGATCGATATCCAACTCGCGCATGAACGCCGCCGCTGCCGCGTAACCTCCCAACATCCATATCGACACGACTCGACGACCTAGCCGATCACCCAAACCTCCCAATAAGACGCGACCACACACCGCCGCCAACGTGAAACCCAAAAAGAAGTAACGCAGCTCGTGCGCACCCAAACTCACCGCGTACGGCTGCACGAAACCAAACAACGCGATGAACACCGCACCCATCACCGTCGCCGACACGAGCAGCAACACCACACCACGATTCGCCCGACCGCCGCGCTTCGCTGCGACGACACCCTCTTCTAGCGGCGCCACCGCAGCGACGCGCGGCGCACTCCGCAAACCAAACGAGAGCACGAACGCGGCGCAGCCGGCGATCACGCCCAACGCGAACACCGCGGGCCAACCGAAACTCGTCGCAAGCGGCTCCGCGATCATCGTCGCCACCGCATTCATCGCCACGTTCGCACCACCGAGCCAACCGATCGCCTGACCGAGGCGCTCCGGCGGCGCATAGTCCGACAACAACGCCGCAGTCGCATTGAACGCGAGCACGAAGGCCGCGGACACGCAGCCTTGCAGCACGTAGATCAAGGGCGTCACCTCATGCACCAAGGTCATGCCGACCGACGCCACGATGATCAAGCTCGCACCCGCGCGAAAGAAGAACTTGCGCTCGTAACGATCGAGCCCAAACGCCGCGAACGGTGCAGTCAGCAATCCCGCAGCACCACCCATCGCCGAGATCTGACCGATGAGATCAGGGGGCGCCTTCAACTGCGTCGCAAGGAACTTCGGAATCAACAAGTAGAGCGACCAGCCGAAGCCGAACACGACTTGGGTGACGAAGATGCGCTTCACATCGCGCGTGACCCAACTCGCGCGCGATTCGCCCGACGATTGGACGGCAGAAGCAGCAGACGGCCCAGTCATCGCGCGTTCACGAGCTGCACGACAACATCGAGCAACCCGCTCGCTGCCGCGCCCAATCCGGCCGCTTCACCGCCCAGCGTTCCGCCTCGGGCTGCTCGGCATAGGGGGCACGAAGCACCTGCAAGAGCTCGTAGATCAACGACGAGTCGCCTTCCGCCGCTCGATCGATCGCGAGCTGCGCCAGGTAGTTGCGCAACACATACTTCGGATTCACCGCATCCATGCGCGCGCGACGGGTTTGGTCATCCATGCCCATGTCGGCGGCCGCCGCGGCGTACCGCTGCAGCCAACTCGCGAGCTTCACGCGATCTTCGTCGCCGCAGGGCTCGTAGCTCGCCGCTTTCAACAGCGCGTCCGCAGACTGATCCGCCTGCTCACCCGCACCGGGACGACCCTGCGCAAAGCTCGGCAAACGCGCGAGCCACCGGTACGTGAGCGTCATGTCGAGCGCACATGCGTGCAACACGCTCGGCAGCTCCTCCGCAAGCGCATCCGCTTCAGCCTCGGCCGCGAGCCCGATCTTCTGCCGCTGCATGTCCTGCAGCATGGTCGCGAGCGCCGCAGCCTCGCGCTGGAGCACGGCCTGCAGCTCTTCCGTCGCACCGACGAGCGGCACGAGCGCACTCGCAAAGCGACTCAAGTTCCACCACGCGACATTCGGCTGCTGCCCGTAACGATAACGACGACCGTGCGCGTCCGTCGTGTTCGGAGTCCACGTCGGATCGAAGTCGTCGAGCCAACCGTACGGCCCATAGTCGATTGTCAGACCGAGAACCGACATGTTGTCAGTATTCATCACGCCGTGGACGAAACCGACGCGCATCCAGTGTGTGACCATCACCGCGGTGCGACGGCAGACAGCTTCGAGCCAACGCACGTACGCCTCGGGCGAAGGCTCGCCGAGCTCCGGAAAGTGCCGCGCGATCGTGTAGTTCGCGAGCCTACGCAAGGTCTCGTGATCGCCGCGCGACGCGAGAAGCTCGTAGTTGCCGAACCGCAAGAACGTGGGCGCGACCCGGCAGACGACTGCACCGGGCTCGTACTCCGGATTGCCGTCGTAAAACATGTCGCGCACGATTTTCTCGCCGGTCGTCACGAGACTGAGCGCGCGCGTCGTCGGCACCCCGAGATGAGCCATCGCCTCGCTGCACAAGAACTCGCGCACCGAAGAGCGCAACACCGCCCGACCGTCCGCCGTGCGGGAATACGGCGTAGGGCCCGCACCTTTCAGCTGCAGCTCCCAGCGGCCGTTTGGCCCGGCTACCTCGCCCAGCGTGATCGCGCGGCCGTCTCCCAGTTGTCCCGCCCAGTTGCCGAACTGATGGCCGCCGTAACACGCCGCGTACGGCTGCATGCCCGGCAGCGACTGGTTACCCGCAAACGCCTCGGCGAACTCCTGCGACTCGCACGCACTCGGAGACAGACCGACCAGCTCGGCCACTTCACGCGAGTACGCGACTAGGCGCGGAGCGGCGACCGGCGTCGGATCGACTTGCGAGTAACAAGCACCGAGCACCTGGCGGCGGCGATTCGTGCGATCCGGGTCACCCGGCAACTCCCGCACGAAACTATTGTCGAAGCTGAGGGTGGAGAGTGGCGACGACACGACTGAACCGATGTGTTCCCATTTGTGCGTCGGGTCAAGCCTTCCCGACGCCAGAATCCCGCAGTTCCGGCCTGCGCAGGCGCATCAATATCAATATCAATATCAAGGCGAGACGCGGATGATGGCGTCGTCGCCCTCGTGTGCCAATCCGCGCACGTGTGGCGAAAGGCCCTG
>DASRXR010001075.1:0-20029 GCA_035687405.1 Polyangiales bacterium | reverse complement strand
GAGAGATGACACCGGGCAACGCAGGCGGAGGCGGCGGCGGACATCAAACGCTAGGCGGCCCCGGCGGCTCGGCTCCGATGACGACTGCGGGTAGCGCGGGGCCCATACGAGGGACGCTGAACGTTCTGCCGCTTTCTCCGGGCGCGCGTGGCGGTACGAACAGCGCGTTGACTGGCACGTCGAGACAAGGTTTACCGGGCGGGGGCGGCGGTGCGCTGCAGGTCGTCGGGTGCATGTCGATGACGGTCACCGCGACTGCACTGTTCGACGCGAACGGCGGCGGCGGCCAAGGCGGCCGGCCGGGCTCGAGCACAACGCCTGGCGGCGGCGCCGGTGGTGGAAGCGGAGGCTCGATTTTGCTCGAAGCGCAGACGATGACGCTCACCACGGGCGCGCAGTTCTACGCGAACGGTGGCGGTGGTGGCGGCGGCGCTACGTTGAGTACTGCCGGCGGGGACGGTCAAGACGGCCAACCGCAGCGCTCGGCCGCTAACGGCGGCGACGCTGCGACCGGCATGGGGCCCGGGTCCTCGAAGGCAGGCGGCACCGGTGGTGCTGCAAACAACGCCGGCAACGCGATCCTGCCTGGTGCAGGCGGGTCGCTCTCGGTCATGGATCCCATGAGCGCAGCTGGTGGCGGCGGCGGCGGCGGCGTTGGCCGGTTTCGCATCAACAACACGAACGGGTCCGTCGGCACCAGTGTGTTTCTGATCGCGAGCCCCAACCTCGGACCGCCGATGGTCGGATCCATCAGCCAGTGCGCAAGTACGACGAATCCCACCGGTCCATGCCTGCGTTGATGAGCTGTATGTCAGAAGTCCGCTCCACGATTCACGCTCGGATCCTCGCGATTCTCGCAATTGTCGCGCTCGCGTTCATCGCAACCACCCGGACGGCACGTGCGAGCGAAGGCGAAGTCGTCACCCACCTCGCACTCTTCGAGATCAACAGCGACGGCGTCCATGACCAGCTCGCCCGGCAACTGAGCGACGCACTCCGCAAAGAAGTGCTGGCGACTCCCGGCCATCAGTTGGCCGACGCACGCGTCTCGCTCGAGCAGCTCAGCCTCGTCCACGACTGCGATACCGCAGAGCTTTCGTGCCTCGGCAAGATCGCCCGCCAGCTCGGCGTCGGCGGGTTCATCTACGGGCAGCTGCAAAGCGAAGGTACCGGCGCGTACGCCGAAGTGCGCCTGTTCGATGCCGGCACACAAACGAACAAGCGCGTGTCGCGCGTGATGTTCTCACAGCGCGGTGCTTCAGACCTCGACGTCACGCGCAAAGCGCGGATCGTCATCACGCAGCTGCTCAGCTCCGAACCAGCCGCGAGCGATCGGCCTGCGACGCACCCGTCGCCCGAAGTCACTGCGCCGACTCCCGAGGAGACTGCCGCCGAAGCCGACCTCTCGAGCGGCGTTTCGACACAACGCGTCGCGGGGTACGCGCTGCTCGGTGGCGCTGCGCTCAGCGTCGGTTTGTCGGTTCTGGCGTTCGTCGAGATCGACCGCGCGAAGAGCAACGAGAAATACGACGACTATCGTCGCGCGGTGGGACGCTCGGCTCCGGCGGTCAAAGACGTCTGCGATGAGGCTGCGAGCGATCGCCGGCACGGCCTGGATCAGACGAGTTTCAGCCAAGTGAAGAGCGAGTGCAGCGCGGGTCGCACGTTCGAGGTGCTGCAGTTCGTGTTCCTCGGTGCTGCCGCGGTCACCGGTGGCTTGTCGGCCTTCCTGTTGTTTTCAGACGACGGCGCAGAGCGCAAGTCGAGCGCATTGTTGGACGCGTTGCCGATTCACCCGATCGTACGCCGCAACTCCGCCGAGCTACGCGCCAAGCTCCGCTTCTAGTCCTAGGAGCGCGGCGCCGGCGCAGATCGCTACTTGTACTCGATCAACTCGGGTGCTTGGCCGCGGAGCTTTTGCCAGTGGTAGCTCAAGATCCCTACCGCCTGCGGAAAGCTCGCTCCCACACAATGCAGCGCCCAATAGCGCGCGTCCTTCGGCTGTAGCCCGTCCTGCTCCGCCTTCTGCGCAATGCGCCGAAACCGCACCGGATAGGTGCCGAGCAACAACGACGACAAACCGAACGTCGGTACCGCGAGCGCTGGTACGAGCGCCGGCACGATGAAACCCCACACGAGCGCGCGCTGGCGGTCCTTCACCCAAAACTTCTCGGGCTCCTTGTGATGCAGCGCGGAGACCTGTGCGTATGCGTATCCCGAGCGCTTTGTCCGCACCCACCACTGCTTGAACTTCGTGATGGCCGCATCGTGCACGGTCATCTCGGCATCGAGCCGCAAGATGCGGTAACCGCGCTTGTGCAAGCGATACGCAAACTCCGGATCCTCGCCGGCGATGATGCGTGGATTGTAGCCGCCGAGCTCGCGCACCGCGCGCGCACGCACCATCACATCGCCGCCGAAGACCTGCGTTTCGCCCGGCCGTTCCTGCGACCACTCGACGTCGCAGACGCGGTTGTACACGGACGACTCGGGGTGCAGCTCTCGGCGGCGGCCCCAGACTGCCGTGACTTCCAGTTGCGCCGTGAGCGTCTGCGCTGCGAGCTCCAGCCAGCCCGGGGCGATCGCGCAATCGCCGTCGACGAACTGCACGAGCTCGACCCGCGGCGCCGTTGCGACGAGCCGCTCGAATCCGGCGTTGCGTGCGCGCGCGGCCGTAAATGGCCGGTTCATGTCCAGGTCGACGACCGTATGGCCCCGGGATCGGGCGAGCTCGACGCTGCCGTCGGTCGACCCGGAATCGACGTAAATAACCGCGCCGATGCCCTTTGGGATCGAGTCGAAACACCTTCGGAGGCGCTCGCCCTCGTTACGACCGATGGCCACTACGCCCGCCCGCGCCAGACCATTCGTCATCGTTTGCAGCCCCAGTCTTGCGCGCGCATAGTTAGTTGTCTAGACCAAGCCAGCCGCACCCGTCGAAGCATGTTATGAGCGACGCCAAGTTGCCCCGCCCGCCCCGCAGTAAACCTCGCGCGCGCAAGCCCGACAAGGCGGAGAAGCCCGCACCTGATTTTGCGATCTTGGGCGGTCCGACCGAGGACGGCGAGGGCACGCACCTCGTCCGCTTCCGCGACGGCTCGATCAGCGCCGGTGAGCTTCGGCCGGTCAAGGAAGGCGAGCCGGTCACGCATCGCGAGCTCGTGCGGCTCCATCCGATCGATGCAGAACGCCGAGTCATGCGGGTCGAGACGCTGCACGCGCCCCCGGCGCTGCCGCCCGAGTCACCGACACCGTCGCTCTCGCGGCCCGCGAGAGTGTCGAATGAGCGCTACCGGAAGAACTACGACGCGATCTTCGACGCGAAGCGGTCCAAAAAGGACGGCGACTGGTCAGTAAACTAAAACAGTGTCGCCTGGAGCGCGAGACATCGCGCGATCCGCCACCGCACGCTGCGGTGCGTGCTCACGTACCAAAGCGTACGCTCCGCGCGCTCCTCGCGTCCGGCGGCGCCTCGCGTGATGTCTCGCGAACCATGCGACGCTGTTCGCTAATGTAGATGGAATCTGGTCGGTTTGCCCCAGCCGAGCGCTTCGAGCGCCAACAGCACCAGAAACCCGAGCGCCAACCCACCCGCGTAAAACGCTGGCGCGCGCAGCTCATGCAACACCGAGAGCAGCTTCGCGCGCCCGAACCCGACGTAACACACGACCAGCGCGGGAATCTCCGACACCGTGACGGCCCACACGAGTCCGGGCACGCCCGCGACGTGGTAGCCGATCGGCACACCGATCGCGAGCGTCACCACACGCGCGAGGTTCAAGTAGAACCCATATCGCGCGTGGCCGAGCGCAAACAGACAGAACTGCAGCGGCCAAACCATGCAGCTGAGAGCGACGCGGATCGACAGCACGCGAAGCATCCAACCCGCCGCTTGGTACCGCGTGTCGTACAACAAGCTCACGACCCAAGGCCCGAGGATCGCGAGCCCGCCTAACGCCGGCAAGATGATCGCATCGCTCGCGAGCCGCGTTCGATAGAACACTTCGCGCAATCGATGCGGCTCGTCGTTGTTCACCCGGCTGTACGCCGGGAAAAACACGCCGGTCGTGATGCGCGAGATCGCTTCGCCGAGCGCACCGCTCAAGAACACCGCGATGCTGTACACACCGAGCGGCCCCGCGCCCATGAAGCGTCCGAGCAGCAGTCGATCGCCCTGCTGACTCGCGAACGTGAGAATCGACGAGCCGGCGATCCACTTGCCGAACTCCAACATGTCTTTCGCCGAGTCTTTGTCCCACTCGAAGCGATTGCGGTATCCGACCTTGATCAAGTGGCTTCCGAAGCCGGTGATGACCGAGGACATCACCATGCCGCCGATCAAGGTCCACACCGAAGGCGAGATCATCGCCCACGGGATCATCAACGCGACGGCACCGATCTGCGACCCGAGCTCGAGAAACAACAGCGGCCCAAGCCGCAGTTGCCGGCGCAGCGTGAAGTACGCCGTCGAACGCACACCCATCAACAGAACCGAGATCGAGCCGACCGGGATGAGCAGCGTCAAGCTCGGCTCGTGCATCAAGAGCGCCATCGGCCATGCGAGCGCGACCGCGCCCACGTACAGCAGCACCGAGCGCACCGCTTGCCAGGTGAAGGCTGTGTTCAGGAATTTGATGTCGTCGCCTCGCGGGCTCTGCACGATCACCGTCGGCAAGCCGACGTCCGAGAGCATGATCAAGCCCTGGTTCATGATCGTGACGAGTGCCGAAAGGCCGAACGCTTCCGGAAACAACAGCCGGCTCAAAATGAGATTACTGATGAAGCGGATGATCTGCGCCGAGCCGTACCCGATCATCTCGAGCGCGGACCCGCGGATCACGAGCTTGCGAAGCGCTCCCGCCTTGTGCTCCGAAGCGGCTGCCGCCTCGGGAGGACTCAGCTCGGAGAGCGGCTTTTCGTCGGCTTCAACCTCAGGCTGGGCTATGTCGTTCACGGCTGTGACGCTCCGAACGACCAGGATAGGCGAGAAGCACGCTTGACGGCCGACTCGGTTCCAGGGACACAAAGCTCGTGGAAGCGCATGATCTTTATTTCCGCCAGGTGCTCGTGGGTCCGATGCAGAACTTCATATACCTGCTCGGGAGTCGCACCACACGCGAGTGCCTGATCGTCGATCCAGCCTGGGACACTCGAGCCCTGATCGACCTCGCGGCCGAGGACGACATGCGCGTGATCGGATCGCTCGTCACGCACTATCACCCAGATCACGTCGGGGGCGCGATGGGAACTTTTAGGGTGCCCGGGGGCGTGGCGGAGTTGTTGGGTGAAGTCGGTGGGCACATCCACGTAAATAAGCACGAAGCGGACGGCTTGAAAAAGATCACAGGCGTGTCGGAGAACGACCTGGTGCGACATGAAGCGGGAGACGTGGTCGACATCGGCGAGGTTAGCATTCAGCTGATTCACACTCCCGGCCACACGCCGGGCTCGCAATGCTTTTTGGTGCGCAATCGGTTGGTCGCGGGCGACACGCTGTTCATCGACGCGTGCGGCCGTGTGGATCTTCCAGGCGGCGATCCCGGGCAAATGGAAGAAAGTCTGCGAACACTCGCGAAGTTACCGGACGACGTCTTGCTGCATCCGGGCCACGATTACGGCGCAACGCCGACAGCGACGATCGCGGAACAACGGAAGACGAACCCGTACATTCGGCGCGCTCTCGCGCAGTCCAAGTAACGTTGCGTTTCACAACATAGTCTCGTCCTACGCGGACTGACTCGCTTTCAGGAACACGGCTGCTAGCGGCGGTAGTGTCAGCTCGACTGAAAACGGTCGGCCATGGCACGGGTCGTCTTGCGCATGAACGCGGCCGAGGTTGCCCAGGTTGCTGCCGCCGTACGCTGCAACGTCGCTGTTGATCAACTCGGTGTATTCGCCGGGAAGTGGTACGCCGACGCGATACTTCCAGCGCGGCACCGGCGTGAAGTTGACCACGATCACGACCGGCGGCGCGCCATCGGCTTTACGCAAGAACGAGATCACGCTCTGCTCGCTGTCGTTGCCCGCGATCCATTCGAAGCCGCGCGGGTCGACGTCGTAGCGATACAGCGCCGGCTCGTTGCGATAGGCGTGGTTCAAGTCGCGCACCAGATTCATCACGCCCGCGTGCAGCGGATACTGCAGCACGTGCCAATCGAGGCTGCGATCGTGGTTCCACTCGCCAATTTGGCCGAACTCTCCACCCATGAAGATCAGCTTCTTACCCGGTTGCGCGTACATGTATGCGAACAACAAGCGCAAGTTCGCGAAGCGTTGCCATTCGTCGCCCGGCATCTTGCCGATCAGCGAGCCTTTGCCGTGGACGACCTCGTCGTGCGAGAGCGGCAACACGAAGTTCTCTTGGAACGCGTAGACCGAGCGGAACGTCAACTCGTTGTGATGAAACTTCCGGTGCACCGGCTGGTGCGACAGATAGCTCAGCGTGTCGTGCATGAAGCCCATGTCCCACTTCAAACCGAAGCCGAGCCCGCCGAGGTACGTCGGCCGCGAAACCATCGGCCAGGCCGTGGACTCCTCCGCGATCGTCTGGGTGTCGGGGTGCATGCGGTAGACCGCGCTGTTCAAATCTTTGAACAGCGACACCGCTTCCAAGTTCTCGCGCCCGCCGAACTGATTCGGGATCCACTCGTCCGCTTTGCGCGAGTAGTCGCGGTAGAGCATCGATGCGACGCCGTCCACGCGTAGGCCGTCGACGTGATAGGCATCGAGCCAAAACAAAGCGCTCGAGATCAGAAAGCTCCGCACCTCGTTGCGACCGTAGTTGAAGATGCAGCTCTTCCAATCCGGATGAAAGCCGAGCCGCTCATCGGCGTGTTCGTACAAGTGCGTGCCGTCGAAATACGCCAGGCCGTGTAGATCGTTCGGAAAGTGCGCTGGAACCCAATCGAGGATCACGCCGTAACCCGCGCGATGCAGATCATCGACGAGCGACATGAAGTCTTGGGGCGTGCCGAAGCGGCTCGTCGGTGCGAAGTAACCTGTGACTTGGTAGCCCCATGAGCCCATGAACGGGTGTTCCATCACGGGCATGAACTCGACGTGGGTGAACCCGGTGCGCTCGAGGTGCGCGATCAGCCGCGGCGCGAGCTCGCGGTACGACAGCATGCGGTCGTGGTCTTCCGGCATGTGCATCCACGAAGCGAGGTGCATCTCGTAGATCGACATCGGCGACTGCAGCGAGTTGCGATGCGCGCGAGTGCTCATCCAGGCACCGTCTCGCCACGCGTATTCGAGCGGCCACACGATCGAAGCGGTGCGGGGCGGAGTCTCGTGATGAAAGCCGCACGGGTCGGCCTTCTCGACCGAGTAGCCGGCGTGGTGCGACTTGATGAAGTACTTGTAGTGCGCGCCCTGGCCGACGCCTTCGAGAAAGCCTTCCCAGATGCCGGAGCTACCGCGAGGCGACAAACGGTCGGCTTGGCGATTCCAGCCGTTCCAATCGCCTATGACCGTGACTTCGGCTGCGTTTGGAGCCCAGACCGCGAAGTACGTACCGGGCTTGCCGTCGAGGACCTGAAGGTGCGCCCCGAGCTTGTCGTAGAGCCGGTAATGCGTGCCTTCGTTGTAGAGATACAGGTCGTCGTTCGTAAGCCGAGATGCCTTGGTCACGCGTCTCCTTCGGGTTCTGCCGCGAGCGATTTAAGCGCCGACTCACAGTGCCCAAGCTTCAGGCCCCAATGCAATCGTCACGGCACGCAGCATCACGCGTGACGCAGGCAGGCCTGAACACGTGTCTCGGGGGGAAACGTTGACGGCGACGGCGACGTGAACGAGATCGTCGCCGACCACGTCAACGTCAACGAACCTTCAATCGACTCGCGACAAACCGAGACGCGGCGCTAGCGCAGTCCGAATGACTTCCGGCCATGCGTATTGGCGCGCAGTCGCACGACCGGCGCGGCGCATCGACGCTTCGTATTCGGGATCCGAGCGGAGCGGCATGTACAGCTTCACGAACTCCGACGGGTCGCTCGTCTGCAGCACGAGCGCATTGCGGCCCGGCATCACGTAGTCCTCGCCGGTGAGGCCGGTGCAACCGATCCCACCCACCGCCATCGCTTCGAGCCCGACCAGCCCAAACGGCTCCATCGCGCTGTTCGCGAGCACGACGTCCGACGCGCGGAAGAGCGCCCGGCGACTATCGCGATCGACGTGTTTGGTTACGTGCAACACGTCCACGCTCGCCGTATCCGACAGTGCGCTCACGAGCCCACGCAGGCCGCTCGCGTGATCGCGCTCGGCGACACGCAAGCCCGCGCGATGCATCGCACTCAGCACTTCCAGCCCGTGGCGCTCGAGCCCGCCGCGCGCGATCAGCAACGGCCGCAAGCCGAGCTGCTTCATGTGCGCGATGATCTCGATCGAGCCGAGCCAGTTTTTGTCAGGATCCCAGCGGGCCATCTTCGTGATGGCGATGCGACCCGCGAACATCTTGCGGAGTTGATTGACCGCGGCGCGATCGGGCGCGAGATACGCGTCCGGCGACAAGCCGTTCGGCAGCATGACCGCTTCGACACCTTCGGCTTGCATGAGCTGCTTCATGTAGCGGCTCACGGTCGTGACGAGCGCGATCGAACCCAAACGCTTGAAGTCGACCCGTTCGAACCCGAACACGTTGTTCGCGTTCCAAAACAACCGGACGCGGTTGTGGTATTTCGCGGGCAAGCCCTTCAACAAGTGGTCGAGGTGCAGAAGCGCATCGGCCGTCTGCCACTCCTCGGCCATGATCACCGCCCGGCCACCGGCTGCGAGGTGCGGCAGGAGCACGTCGCGAAAGAGCACCGGCGGGAGCGACCCGGCGAAGTCGGGCACCTTGCTGTCTTGCCCGTCATACACGCCGCGTGGGTGGTACTTGCTCAGCCACTGACACCAGCGATGCAGGTGCATCCCATCGCGACGTTCGTACCCGGGCAAGTCGGGCTGGCCGACGAACCACAGATGCGTGTCGAGCCCGGCACCGACGAGCGCCTCGCACAAGCCGGCGACGCGCGTCTCGAGCCCCCCGATGCGTGAATACGCGTCGGGGCCTTCGAACGACAGCACGTGGAACTGAGTGTCCTGCGGAATCCCCAAGCGTGGCCGAGACGGCAACGCGCGCGCTGTTTCGACTACTTCGTCCGTAACTTCCGGTTGAACGAAATCTCGAAACAATACGGGATTGGCTGCAGGATCTCTCGGGGTTTCGGCACTGGGTAAGGGCCGAAGCGGAGGAGGTAGGTCTGTCGCGTGAGCACTCATGCGAAGTCTGCTCTTGCGTACCAAGTCAATGTTTCGTCAGCGTGGCCAGGTTGCAACCACAGCAACAACGTCGCCACGCCCGTGCGATCACGCGCACTCCAGGTACCGACTTGCGCGCAACCATGCGCTGCGATCCATAGCGTGGATCGCCCGCATGTCACTCGCGAAACAGGTTTGAATAGTTGCGACGCAGAGACCGGAGCGACCTTCGCACAGCCAGACTGCGTATGAACAGTCGGGCGCGCGCCAAAGCTAAACTTCGCCACGGATACGCACCTACACGCAAAGGGCACGCCGGCAAGTGTTCACCAGCCGGCCCAACGAAAATTCATGGCCCGAAACGGATTCGCCTCACTTTGAGGCGAACCTCAATCGATGATGTGCGCTGTCTGCGTGCCTGCGGCAGGAATGTACATGTTCCGCGTGTAGTCGATGACCATGCGGTCCGCGTTGTAGCGCCAGGCGAGCGTCTTCAAAGCGTGTTTGGCCATTCGCAGCCATTCGATCGGAATGCTGTGACCGCCGCGCTCGTAGTAGAGCGGAAGCACCTGCTCGACGAGCACGGCGTGAAGCTGCTCCGCGTCGTGCCGATCCTGCTGCATCGGGTCGATGTGCAGCGCCCCGTCGCCATACGCGAACCCGTTCCTCGTGTCGTACGCTTCGTCCCACCAACCATCGAGCGTCGAGCAGTTCAACGTCGCGTTGAACACCGCTTTCATGCCGCTCGTGCCGCACGCTTCGAGCGGCCGCCGCGGACTGTTCAGCCACAAGTCGCAGCCTTCGAGCAAATGCCGGCTGACGTTCCGGTCGTGATCTTCGAGCAGCACCACGCGATCGTGTAGCTCGGGATCGCGACTGAGCTCGTACAAGCTCTGAATCAAGCGCTTGCCGGGCTCATCGGCGGGATGCGCTTTACCCGCGTAGATCAGCTGCACCGGGCGTTTCGGATCGAGCAGGATCCGCTTCGCGCGATCGAGATCTTGAAAGAACAACGTCCCACGCTTGTACGACGCGAAGCGGCGCGCAAAACCGATCGTGAAAATCTCCGGCTTGAGCGCAGGCAACGGCTTCGTGTCTCCGTTGCGCGCACGCTGCGCGGAGAGCCTCCGCAACACGAACTCGATCAAGCGCTGCTTGAGAATGATCTTGATGTTCCAGAGCTGGAACTCGTCGAGCGCCTCGATCCCCCGCCACAAGCGCGGCTCACATGCGTGCTCGCGCCAATCCGAGCCGAGGCAGTCGCTGTACAACTGCGAGAGCTCGTTGCCGAGCCAGGTATCGACGTGCGCCCCGTTCGTGATGTGGCCGATCGGAACCTCGGAAGGCCGGCGCTCCGGCCACAAGCCGTGCCACATCCGCCGCGAGATGATGCCGTGCAGCGAGCTCACGCCGTTCGCGCGGCGCGAGAGCTTCAGCGCGAGCACGGTCATGCAAAACTCTTCGTTCGGATTGTCGGGGTTCACGCGTCCTAGCCCCAGGAGGTCGTGATCCGACAGGCCGAGCCTCGCCTGCATCGGGCGCAAGTACTGCAACACCTGACCGGGATCGAAGTAGTCGTGACCTGCTGCGACCGGCGTGTGCGTCGTGAACACCGTCGACTCCGCGACGTCTTCGGCTGCCGAATGAAACGGCAAACCCGTGCTCTCCATCCGCTGCGCAATCGCTTCGAGTGTCGCAAATGCACAGTGACCTTCGTTCAAGTGCAATACGCCGGGCCGCACGCCGAGCGCACGCAGCGCGCGATAGCCACCGATGCCCAGCGCGAGCTCTTGAATGAGACGCGTCGTGCGATCACCGCCGTACAATCGAAACACGCGTGCCGCATTTTGATCATCCTGCTGCTCACCGAGGTTCAGCAGAATGAGCTGGCACCGACCGACCTGCGCGCGCCAGACCTCCGCCGCGAGCATGCCGTCGCCGAGTGGGACGTGCACCGTGAGCAGCTGGCCGTCCGCTCCGCGCACCGGCTGGATGGGCACGGTCGATACGTCGAGCTCTCGATAGACTTCGTGCTGGCGCCCCTCGAGGTCGATTTGTTGCTGGAAATAGCCCTGCCGATACAGCAGTGTGACACCGACCGCAGGCACACCGAGGTCCGAACAGCTCTTCAGGTGATCGCCCGCGAGAACACCGAGGCCACCGGAATAGATCGGCAGCGATTCGTGAATGCAGAACTCGAAGCTGAAGTAACCGATAGGGCTCGCCGTGAGCGCGGGCGCATTCCAACTCGTCCAATGCCGTTCGCTGCGGACGTAGTCCTCGAGCCGCTTCTCGGCCCGCAACGTCTGCGCGAGCAAACCCGCGTCGCGACTCTTGCTGTCGATCACCTCGGCCGGAACCTTTTGCAGGAACGCGATCGGGTTGTGATTCACCTCGCGCCACAGCGGGTGGTCGATGGTCTTGAAGATGCCATCGAGGTCCGCGTTCCATGCCCACCAGAGGTTCTGAGACAGCCGCAGCAACCGCTCGCGCAACTCGAACATGAGCCTCCGAAAACCGAAGAGCATGGTTTCGCTCTTCGAACAGTTGAATAACCACCTTTATACCAGAGACCCATGCTTCGAGATCCAGCTGCAATCACCGGTGTCTTGCCGAGTCCTTCTGTCCCACAGGGTGCGAGCTTCGACGGAACGGGAACGCGGTTTGGGTTGTACTCGGAGCACGCGACGCAAGTGGAGTTGTGTCTGTTCGACGACGCGAGCGAGCGAGAGACACGTGTATCGCTCACGCGTTCTGACAACCTGTGGCACGGGTATTTGCCCGGCGTCGGGCCCGGGCAGCGCTACGGTTACCGTGTGCACGGGCCGTACGCACCGCAACACGGTCATCGCTTCAACGCGAAGAAGCTGCTCGTCGATCCGTACGCGCGCGCGATCGATCGCGACGCGCGCTGGCATCCGGCGCTGCAAGGTGAACACGCACACGACGAGTCGCTCGCTGAACCCACGGACAGCGTATCGGCGGCGCCTCGCTGCGTAGTCATCGATGAGACATTCGACTGGCAAGGCGACGTGGCGCCGCGTGTGCCGTGGTCGGAGACGCTGATCTACGAAGCGCACGTCAAAGGACTCACGAAGCTGCACCCGGACGTGCCCGAAGCGCTGCGCGGAACGTATCTCGGATTGTGCGCTGAGCCGGTGATCGCGCACTTGAAGTCGCTCGGCGTGACCGCGCTCGAGCTCTTGCCGGTGCACCACGCGTTTTCGGAACGCTCGCTCGTGACGCGCGGGCTCGTGAACTACTGGGGCTACAACACGCTCGGCTTCTTTGCGCCGGATGCGCGGTTCGCGGCAGGGGGCACACTCGGCGAGCAGGTGCGCGAATGGAAGACGATGGTGCAGGCGCTGCATCGTGCCGGCATCGAAGTGATCTTGGACGTCGTCTACAACCACAGCGCCGAGGCAGACACGCTCGGGCCGACGCTCAGCCTGCGCGGGATCGACAACGCCGTGTATTACCGGCTCGATCCAGACGACTTCTCGAAGTACTACGACACGACCGGCTGCGGAAACAGTCTGAACTTCGGCCACCCGCAGACGCAGCGGCTCGTGCTCGACAGTCTGCGGTACTGGGTGACGGAGATGCACGTCGATGGGTTTCGGTTCGATCTCGCGCCGACACTCGCGCGCGTCTTCGGCGGGTTGCACATCCGCGAGACGTTCTTCGCCGCGCTCGCGCAAGACCCGGTGCTCTCGAACGTGAAGCTGATCGTAGAGCCCTGGGACTGCGGCCCGTACGGCATGTGTACGGGTGCGTTCAGCGCGCCGTATTCGGAGTGGAACGATCGGTACCGCGACGGTGTGCGGCGTTTCTTCCGCGGTGACGAAGCGCGCCTCGGCGACATCGTGACGCGGGTTGCGGGCAGCTCGGACGTGTTTCAAGGCAGCGGGCGCGGGCCGCGCGCGAGCCTCAACTTCATCACCTCGCACGACGGGCGGTCGCTGCGCGACTTGGTAAGCTACGAAGGCAAGTACAATGCGGCCAACGGCTGGAACAACGGCGACGGCGCCGACAACGAGTATCCGCGCAACTGGGGCGCAGAGGGCGCGACCGATCGCACCGACGTGAACGCAGTGCGTGAACGGGTCGCACGGAGCATGCTGCTGACACTCGCCTGCTCGCAAGGCGTGCCGATGTTGCGTCAAGGCGACGAGTTGTTTCAAACCGCCAACGGCAACAACAACGCGTACACGCAGGACAACGCCGTGTCCTGGGTGCCGTGGCACTTGAGCGGAACCGAGCGCGAGCATCTGGCATTCGTGCGCAAAGCGTTCGAGCTGCGTCGCGAGCACTCGAGCTTGCGCCGCGCCGAGTACTTCACCGGCGCGCTGCGCGACGGCGACCGCGACGTGACCTGGCTCGCTGCGGAGGGCGGCGTGCTCACCGGCGAGCACTTCAGCGATCCGCAGCGGCGCGCGCTCGGAGCTTGGATCGCGGGCGACCACGCGGCGAGTGCACCGAGCTTGCTCGTGCTCTTCAATGCAGGCTCCGAGCCCGTCTCGTTCGCATTGCCGCTGTCGGCCGCGCACACTTCAGTCGCCGGTGCGGCAGAGTTTCGCGTGCTGCTCGACAGTGCGCAGCCGAGAGCGGCAGATACCCCCGTGCGCGGTGCGTATCGGCTCGAGGCGCACGCAACGGCGCTCTTGATCGAGCAGCCACCGGCTCCGGTCGCGCGAAAACCCGACCACGTCCAGAGTCTGCGCGCGCTGGCGGACCGTTACGGTATCGCGAACGGCTATCGCGGCTATCACGGGGACCAAAAGACAACGACCGATGCGACGCGCGTCGTCCTGCTCGCCGCGATGGGCGTCGACGCTTCGACGCCGTCGGCTGCCAAGACCGCGCTCGAAGCCGTGATCGCCGAAGAGTCGCAGCCGGGCGTCGCGCCGGTCCGGGTGCTGCCGCTGGGTGCGGACGCGTTGCGCTCGGTCGAGCTGCGGTTTCCGGGCAGGCTTGGGCACCACTTCGACTACTCGGTCGAGCTCACGCTCGAATCGGGAGACTCGCTGCGTTCCGAAGGTCGCGTTCAGGCCGCTTCGGGTCGCGCTTCGATCGGGTTGCCCGAGCTGGTGCTTCCGATCGGCTATCACCGCCTCAAGGTCGAGATGGAAGGTGCGGCGGGCTCGAGCACCGAACAGGACTTGATCGTCACGCCCGCCAGCGCGGAAACCCTGGAAGCGCGGCTCGGCAATCGACTCGGCGCGGGCTTGTGGTCGCACCTGTATGCGTTGCGTCGGACCGAAGGCGGGTTCGGCATCGGCGACACCGGCGACCTGCGGGCGCTGATGGCGCTCGCGAGCGCGCAAGGGCTCGACTTCGTCGGCATCAATCCGCTGCACGCGCTCGACAACTACGGGGGCGTGGTGAGCCCGTATTACCCGCTCAGCCGCAGCTTCGTGAATCCGATCTACCTCGACCTCGAGGCCGTTCCCGAACTCGCGCACAGCCCTGCCGCGCAGTCGATCCTCCGCAGCCCTGCGCTGCAGCTGATCCTCGCGCCGCTGCGTTCGCAGTCGAAGCTCGACTACGCCAACATCTGGCGACAGAAGCGACGCGTGCTCAGCGTGCTGTGCGACAGCTTCGCGAAGCGCGACCTCGGCAAAGACACGCCGCGCGGCCGTGCGTACGCGCAGTACGTGGCAGAGCAGGGCGATGCACTCGGCGAGTTCGCCTTGTTCGGCGCACTGGGTGAACACGTCGGCGGCGAAGACACGCCGCTGCTCGACTTCAACCAGTTCCCGGAGCCGCTGCGGGATTCGCGCAGTCGCCAAGTCACCGAGCTGCGCGAAAAACTCGCGCCGCGTGTCCTGTTCCATAGCTATCTGCAGTTCGAGCTCGACCGGCAACTCGGTTCAGTTCAACGCGAAGCGCGCGCCAGCGGCATGCCGATCGGCGTGTACGGGGATCTCGCGGTGGGCAATGCGCCCGGCGGTGCAGACGTCTGGGCGCGACGTGACTTGTTCGCGCGCGGTGTAAACCTCGGCGCGCCGCCCGACATCTACTCCGACACGGGTCAAGACTGGGGCTTGTTACCGCTCGTGCCTGCGCGATTGCGCCAGGATCGCTATCGCTATCTGCGCGGGCTCTTTCGCAATGCGTTGCGCAACGTCGGCATGCTGCGCGCCGATCACGTGATGGGGCTCTTGCGTCAGTTTTGGGTGCCGCAAGGGCTCGACGCCCGCTCGGGCGCGTACGTTCGTTTTCCGTTCGAAGAGATCACCGGCATTCTATCGCTCGAGAGCGTGCGCGCCGGTGCTTTGGTCGTCGGCGAAGACTTGGGCGTGGTGCCGGACGGACTTCGCGAACGCATGCGCGAACTCGCGTTGCTTCGCTCGCAGGTGCTCTACTTCGAGCGCGATAACGCCGGCGAGTTCGTCAGTCCTTCCGAATACGCGCGCGAGTCGCTCGCGACCGTGAACAGTCACGACCTACCTCCGCTCGCAGCATTCTTCGATGGGCACGACCTCGAGCTACTGCTCGAGCTCGGGCAACTACCCGATCGTACGAGTCTCGAACGCGTGCGCAGCGAGCGCGAAGCAGCGAAGGCCGCGCTTCAACGTCGGTTGATCCGCGAGAACCTCTGGACCTCGACCGCGAGCACCGAAGCCGAGTGGATGGTCGCGATTCACCGGTTGCTCGTGAGTAGCCGCGCCGCGCTCGTCGCTGCGTCAGTCGACGACTTGTGCATGGAACGCGAGCCTCTCAACGTCCCGGGCATTGCGTCCGAGAAGTATCCGCCTTGGGCACGGCGCACTCGGATGCCGATCGATGCGCTTGCACGTGACCCGAACGCGCTCGCTATCTTCAGTGTGTTGCGAGCGCGCACCCGAGCGTGAACGTTCTGCACTGCCGTTCTGTGCTGCCGAGACTAACTCGTGTCATTCGGCGTAATCGGTTGATGCAGGACGGGCCAGTGCGCTTATGTCGCTCTACGCAGTTGTCAGGATCGACGCATGCGTACTTCTGCACATCGCGGTGCCGTGAGGGTCGAGCCCTCAGCGAGGTGGACGAACCGTGCGCGGCGGCAAGCTCGAGTGCGGCCGCCCGTCCTTCAGTGCGAAGTGCCCCTCGCGCCGGATCAGCTTCACACGCAGCTCGTCCAGCTCGAGACTCACACCGCCCCCGCAGTTGATGAGTTCCGTCAGCAGCTTGATCACGTCGGCTTCGGAAAGCTGCGTGTTCCCGAGCGCGGAGAGTCTTTCACGAAGGCGTTGTGGCGAGACTTCGGTCAAAGGAACCCCCGGTTCGTACGGAAACAATTCAACACTACCTGGTGTTCACCGATCGCCGCAAATCACGTGCAAATAGGCCTCTCGAGGCTGTGTGGGCCTACGCGGCGGGCAGCGGCACATGTAGTACGAGGACGACCGGGTAATCGCGGAAAGTGGGCCCTGCGGAATGGCCGCTGCAGCCCAGAGCAGCAATGTGAACTTCGCCTCACTCGACCGCCTCGATTTTGGTAAACATGCTTCGGCGCTGGCCGGATAAGGTACTGCCGCTTCGATCATTTTCTGCCGCGACGTTCTGGAGACTTATGCAAGGCCGCAAATCGACTCGCGCTTCTGTTCCGCTTCTGCCGCGCTACCGAAGCTCTTCTGGTTTCGAGCACGTCGATGGTCAGTGCCTCGACATCTCGGTCGGAGGAATGTTCATCGCATCGAGCGCCCCGTGTGAGACCGGGACGCTGCTCAAGTTCGAGTGCGTCGTCGACAACGAGGCCCTGCCGATCAAGGGCGTCGGCCGCGTCGTGTGGCAGCGAGCTGCGAGTACTGGCCACCAGGACCGGCCAAGCGGCATGGGCCTCAAGTTCATCAAGCTCGAGCCCGGGACGGCCGAAATGATCGAGCGCTTGATTCGCGAAGCGCAGTTGCAAGGCATGACCGCGCCGACACATCCGTTGCCCGCGAGTTATGTGCAGAGTGACAGCTTTCCCCCCGGCAGCATCCCGCCGCCGGATGGTCGGTTGAGTGCATCGACTCGCGTGTCGGTCGTCTCGACCCAAGCGATCGACCCTGCGGCGGTGACTGACATCACGGGGCAGCCGCGTCCGGAATCGCAGCGTGTTTTGGCCGGTACGACGCCTCGCGATCCAGCTGCTGCGAGCCTTCCCGCACTCGGCGCTGGCCCGCGCGAGCGCGAGCCAGGAGTCGTCGCCGCTTCGCGCGTCGCGCTGCTACCCGGCGACGGGATGGGTAGCGAGGTTCCGGCGAAGCTGCGAGCGGCTGCGCGTTGGATTTCGATCGCGCTCGCGGTGGTGGTCTTGGCCTGGACCTTCTTGCGCTGAGACTTTTCGGGGACTTGCGGCCAGCCGCCACCGTAGCCTTGACGCCGGACAGCCTAGACTAGTAATGGTCCCGGTCCGTTATCGAGGGAGAAGAGTTTTATGGCCATCAGTTTCAAAGACAGAGTCGTGATCGTGACCGGTGCTGGCGCAGGTCTCGGCCGCTGTCATGCCCTGGAGTTTGCGCGTCGCGGTGCCAAGGTCGTCGTCAACGACTTGGGCGGTTCCGTCGATGGAGCGGGCGGCTCGAGCGAAGCGGCTCTCAAGGTCGTCGAAGAGATCAAAGCGTTGGGCGCTGAAGCCATCGCGAACGGCGCGTCGGTTTCGGACCGCGCGGGTGCCGAGAGCATCATCAACGACGCGATCAACAAGTGGGGCCGCGTCGACGTGGTCGTGAACAACGCCGGCATCCTCCGCGACAAGAGCTTCGCGAAGATGGAGCTGAACGACTTCGAGCTCGTGCTCAAGGTGCACTTGCTCGGCAGCGCCTACGTGACGAAGGCTGCCTGGCCGCATTTCATCAAGCAGAGCTACGGCCGCGTCGTGATGACCACGTCGTCGTCCGGCCTGTACGGCAACTTCGGTCAGAGCAACTACGGTGCTGCGAAGCTCGGCCTCGTCGGTCTGATGAACACGCTGAAGATCGAAGGCGCCAAGGCGAACATCCGGATCAACACGATCGCGCCGGTCGCTGCGACGCGTATGACCGAGAACCTCGGCATCCCCGAAGAGGTCTTCAAGCAGCTCAAGCCCGAGTTGATCTCACCGGCCGTGGTGTACCTCGCGAGCGAGGATGCGCCGTCGGGAACGATCATCGAAGCCGGCGCGGGTTACTTCGCGAAGGCGCAGATCGTGGAGAGCAAGGGCGTCAAGATCGGTCAGACCGCGAGCGTCGAAGACTTCGCCGCTGCGTTCGAGAAGATCACGGACATGACGGACGCCAAGCCGCACGCCAACGGCTCCGAGATCATCATGAAGATCCTCTCGCCGTGAGTTGAAACGGCGTTCGCGCCGAAACCCGCGCCAGCTCTTGCGAGCTCGCGCGGGTTTTTCATTTTGCGCCGTAGGTGCGGCGGTACTCGAGGATTCGCGCGTAGAGCGCGTCGTCGATCAGCTTGCGGCCGTTCACCGGAGTTGCGCGCAAGTGATCGACGATCTCGTCGACTGTGACGATCGACAGCGTCCGCATGCGGTAGGTCTCGCGGATCTCGCTCAGTGCGCTGTCCTCGCCCGTTCCGCGTTCCATCCGATCGACCGATACGACGAGCGCCTTCAGCTCGATCTTCGCTGCAGCTTGGAGCAGCGGAACGGTCTCGCGAATCGACGTGCCGGCAGTCGTCACGTCCTCGATGATTACGACGCGGTCGCCATCCGCGAGCGAATGCCCGATCAAGCTGCCGCCCTCGCCATGGTCCTTTGCTTCCTTGCGATTGAAGCAAAACCCGACGTCGCGTCCGTGTTCGGCGTGTAGCTGCATCGCGGTTGCAGCCGCGAGCGGAATCCCTTTGTAGGCTGGCCCGAACAACACATCGAAGTCGCTACCGAGCTCGTCTTGCAGCACTTGCGCATAGAAACGTGCAAGTCGAGTCAGCTGCGCGCCTGTGCGATAGCGGCCGGTGTTCACGAAGTACGGCGTCTTCCGACCGCTCTTCGCAGTGAAGTCACCGAAGCGCAGAACATCGCACTCCACCATGAACTCGATGAACTCGCGCTGGTAGGCCTGCATGGGCCCGCGAGCATAGAGGCGGAAGGGCCCAACCTAAAGTCAGTTCTTGTGCGGCCCAAGTTGGGAGCCCTACACTTGCAGTTCCAGCAGAAGAGTCCGCGTTCGCGCGTGACGAAGGGAGAGCGCATGGAGTGGGCCTCGGCAGTCTCCGATCGCGTCGATACGCGCGAAGCTGTGCGGGAAGCAGCGCTTGCACTCCGGGCGGATCGCAATCGGCCACCGGATCTCGTGCTCGCCTTTGTTTCGCCGCATCACGCGGACAACTACGAGCACGTGCCAGGGTGGGTCTTCGAGCATCTACAACCTGGAACGTTTGCGGGCTGTTCGGCAGCCGGCGTGATCGGGGGAGGGCGCGAGCTCGAGAACCGAGAAGCGGTGTCGCTGACGGCGGCATGGTTGCCTGACTCGAAGATCTGTCTCGCGTTTCTCGAGCAGAAGCCCGAAAACCCGGAGGAGGTGTGGCCGGCGCTGCTCGAGACTTCCGGCAGCGAAGTCTCGGCGCTCATCACGCTCGTCGATCCGTACTCGTTCGATGCCGAAGGCTTACTCGACGGGCTGGATCGCGCGTATCCGTCGACGGCCAAGCTCGGTGGACTCGTGAGCGGTGGCGCTGAAAACCGGACGCCGGCGTTATTCGCTGGAGACGACGTGCATCGAGAGGGCGCGCTCGTGCTGGCGCTCACCGGGGATTGGGATTTGCGGACCGTCGTCGCGCAAGGCTGTAGGCCGGTCGGCGACCCGTACATCGTGACGCGCGCGAAGGG